>CALEKX010000031.1 GCA_937904525.1 uncultured Phycisphaerales bacterium | reverse complement strand
CGGGCAGTTTGGACTCTCATAAGGACTGGATCAAGTTGAGGGGAGCAGGCCAAGTGGGCATATTGTCGCACTTTTCAGCCTCGTCTGAATTCACAGCAATCGTTCATGGCAACACCACGTCCAGAGTCGATGCTCCACCAAATCCATCGAGCCAAATCGCATCGGCAGCAATTTTCCCGCCATTGATATTGAAAATGATTGTATGGAGACGATGCGGTCTTATCTCGCGGTCACGAACAAAAATGACAGTTACAAATCCCCAGCCTTCAGGCCGCGGTTCTTTTACTCGTTCCACATCCCGGACAAACCGAGCCAGCGACGAAATCTGAATCTCAGTCAGTGATCGCATTCCTTTCGGAAGAAACCATTCCTTATTATCTCGAAAGTACTGCAATAAAACAGGATCGTCTGGTTGCTTGCCCTTGACTTTCACCAAATACGTTCGCAGGCCGGACATCTTGTCGAAGATGCTGTTCTCCTGCTCCAACGTCGGCGGATCCTCCTGCAGGAGCGCCCTGTAAAATGCGGCAACAACTTCCGCCGCCTCGTCACGCTCATCATCTTTTTTGGCGGGCATGGTTGCTGGATCCTCTGGTGATCCGGGTGGTATGGACATCGCCCAGCGGCATGAGAACAGTGCTGCCGACAGGACACACATAATGATGAGGGATTGTTTCATGAGTATGCTCCTTGCTCGTTATAGGTCGCTCCAACCGTCACAGAAATGCTTATTGGCGTTGAAGCTTTTGTTTGGGTGTGCTCCATCGTCCACCGCGTCCGTACCCGCGGCCTCAAGAGCGGCAAATACCATGTGCCAACAATTATGCGTGGTTTCATGGTAATCGGTGTTGTGGAAAGCAGCCGCGGCATCCCGTGCCCATGAGGCCTGTTGCGCGGTCAATTGCCAGTGTTGCTCCCGAGTGTAATTGGCGGCTTTAGCCGCAGCTAACGCATCGTCGATGTTGTTGTAGTTCATGGTTATGACCTTACCGTCACCCGCATAGGAATAATAGGTACAACCATTTCCATTCGGAATGATGACTGCCGAATGGAGAGATTAAATGGGACGTAGCTATTTTACTTCAAAGGGGACGCAGCGTTTAGCGTGGCACACGAAAAGAGCTACGTCCCATTTAGTCTTGCAGGCGGTTCCAGGCATCGTAAATGAGCGTGTGGCCGTTGTGGTCGGTGGTCAGGTTGCCGTTGGCGTCGTAGGTCAGCGGCGTCTGGCTCGTGCCGCCATCGATGCCTGTGAGCTGATTCTGGGCATTGTGCGTGCGTGTCTGGGTGACGGTCGTGCCGCCACCCTACCTCCCCTGCGGCGGCGGCCGAGCCGTCCGGGTGAATCCCACCGTTCAAATTACCTCTTTAGAGTCTTTGGATCTTTGCTGTCTTTGAGGTTCCCCCTTCGCGACACCTTTGCGGGCATCCGCGTCATCACAGCCGCTGGTTATGCGGACGTGACTGTCGATTGAGACGCAGAACGCGCTCGGTGTCCTGAAAGTTTTCCGCATTCCCGGGCGGCTGGATATAGGCAATTCTGTTGTGACACCCCCCGCCGCCGCGGGGTGCGACGAATTGCCTCATGCATTTCCGATTTGACGGGTGACGAGTTTTACGCATTATGTCGATGCGTTGATCCAGGCCGCTCCCATTGCGCATCGGGGAGGGGCTGAATACGTTGCCCACTGCTAGCAGCGGTTTATGGAAACCAACCAGGCAAAGCGATTTCTTTTCCCCCGATGGGCCAATTACCTCCTGCCGGTATTGGTGGTCGCGGCGGTGGGGGGCGGTTTGTACGTCCCCGTCGTGGTCGGCTTGGGCGCCAGCCCCAAGACCATCGATGTCGGCTACATGCCGCAGCAACCGGTCGCGTACAGCCATGAGCTGCACGTCGGCAAGCTCGGCCTGGATTGCCGGTACTGTCACACCACCGTCGACAACGCCGCGATGGCGGCTATCCCCCCCACCCAGACGTGCATGAACTGCCACACGGGCATCCGCACCGACAGCGCAGCTCTTGCACCGGTGCGGGAGAGCTGGGAGACCGGCAAGCCGATCGAGTGGATCAAGGTGCACGATCTGCCGGAATTTGCTTATTTCAATCACTCTGCCCACGTCAACAAGGGCGTCGGCTGCGTCACCTGTCATGGCCGCGTCGACCAGATGGAAGAGGTGTACCAGGCCAAGGAACTGAGCATGGCCTGGTGCCTGGACTGCCACCGCGAACCGGAAAAGTACCTGCGTCCGCGTGAGCAGGTGACCAACATGACCTGGAAAGCCACGGATCACCCGGAATTTGCCGGCCTCGACGAGCAGGAGGCCCAGCGTCGGCTGGGGTTGATGCTGAAGGAGCAGTACCACATCCGCGGCAAGACCTACATGGAAAGCTGCTCGACGTGTCACAGGTAGTTACTGGCTAATTGGTTGCTTGTTACTCGCGGTCGTCGGTCAGCGGGAGACGCTTCGACAGCTCGCAAATATCAGGTATCAAGTAACAAACTGACAAGAAAACATGACTCCGACCGATCCACAATCCGGCTTGAGCTACTGGCGCAGCCTGGAGCACCTTGCGAACTCGCCGCAGGTGCAGGCGCAGATCGAGCAGGAGTTCCCCGGGTATGACCCCAAGTCGATTCTCTCGGTGTCGCGTCGCCGGTTCATGAAGCTGATGGCGGCGTCGCTGGGGCTGGCCGGGTTGACGCTCACGGGCTGCCGCCGCTGGCCGAAGGAAGTGCTGGCTCCTTACGTCAGCCGGCCGGAGAACCGGATCCCGGGCGTTGAGGAATACTACGCGACCGTCTTCGAGCTCGGCGGCGCCGCAACTGGCGTCCTGGCCGAGAGTTACGACGGTCGGCCGATCAAGATTGAGGGCAATCCGTCGCACCCGTTTGCCCGCACGTTTGGCGGCAAGCTGGGGGCGTCGTCGCTGTTCGCCCAGGCCAGCGTGCTGGAGCTGTACGACCCCGCCCGCTCGCGGGGCGTTTTGAGCAAGGATTCACAAACCGCCGACTGGGCGGCGTTTGATGCCCTGTTGGCGGAGATTCGCACAGCCGCCCGCGGCAATGGCGGCGCCGGCTTGGCGATTCTCAACAGCGGCAGCAACGGCCCGACCCTTCAGCGGCTCCGCAACCGCCTGGCTGAGGTCTTCCCCCAAGCCAAGTGGTACGACTACGAACCGGTCAACTACGACAACCAGCGGGCAGCGACCCAGCACGTTTTCGGCCGGGCGCTTCGCCCCCGCCTGAATCTCGACAAAGCCGAGATCATCGTCAGCCTGGACGATGACTTCCTCGCTCCAACTCACGCTGCCAGCTTGCGTTACGCCAATGATTGGGCCCAGTATCGCAAGAGCGCCGACCAGGGCCGCATGAGCCGTATGTACATGGCCGACACGGTCCTGAGCATCACCGGCTCGGTCGCCGACAACCGTCTGCCGATCCGGCCGTCGCGCCTGGCGGCGGTGGCTGCCGCCCTGCTGGCGGCTGTCGGTGGCGGGTCCGCCAATGGCATCCAGCTCGATGAGCAGGAACAGGCTTGGGTCGACGCCGCAGCCGCAGATTTGAAGCGTGTCGGCGGCAATGCCGTTGTCACCGTCTCGCCGCAGGCCCCCGTGGAGCTGCAGGCTGTCGCCTTTGCGATCAACAGCCGCATCGGCGCCATCGGCAGCACGATCGTCTTCCTGCCCGACCCCGCCGGCGATCAGCCCGGCAATGTCCAGGGCATCACGGAACTCACGGCCGCCATGAAGGCCGGCCAGGTGAAGACGCTGTTCATCCTCGGTGGCAATCCGTCGTACGACGCCCCCGCCGATCTGGGCTTCGCCGATGCACTGGCGAACGTGCCCACCAGCATCCACCTGAGCCTGTACGTCAACGAGACCTCCCGCGGCTGCAAGTGGCACGCCCCGCAGGCCCATTACCTGGAAGCCTGGGGCGACGCCCGCGCCTGGGACGGCACGATCAGCATCGCCCAGCCGCTGATCCTCCCCCTGTTTGACGGCCGCAGCAGCATCGAGCTGATCGCTCAGTTGCTCGAAGAGCCGGAAACCACCGGCATGGAGATTGTCCGCCGCACGCTGCGCGGCATCGTCAACGATGCCGATTTCGACGGTGCCTGGCGGCGTGCGCTGCATGACGGCGTGGTCGAGGGCACCGCCGCCCAGCCCGTGGCAGTGCAGGCGCGGCAGATCCCGCAGTGGCAGCCGGCGCAGGTCGACGGCTTCGAGCTGCGCTTCATGCCCGACTACAGCGTCTACGACGGCCGCTTCACCACCAACGGCTGGCTGCTCGAGGCGCCCGATCCGATCACCAAGCTCGCGTGGGACAACGCCGCGCTCATCAGCTATGCCGATGCGCGTACGCTGGATGTGAAGGATGGCGACATCATCGCCATCACCGCCGGCGGCCGGTCGATTGAGATTCCGGTCTTTGTCCTGCCCGGCCAGCCGCGGGGCGTGATCACCCTGCCGCTGGGCTATGGCCGGCCCTTCGCCGGCGAAGTCGGCAAGAACATCGGCTTTGACGTCTATCCGCTGCGCACCAGCGACGCGATGTACGCGACGGTGGCGTCGTCGGTCATCAAGCCCGGGCGGCGCCACGAGCTGGTCACCACCCAGCACCACCACATGCTGGATGACGTGGGCAACTACGCTTTCGACAAGCGCATCGGCGAGAAGGCGCACAGCGGCAAGATCGTCCGCGAAGGCAACTTCGCCGATTACCAGGCCCGCGGCGCACGGGCGTTCCTCCCGCCGGATCACCATCCGACGGTTGAGCTGCAGCTCTATCAGCCGCCGCACCAGTTCAACGAACCGCATGCCTGGGGCATGTCGATCGACATGACCGCCTGCATCGGCTGCAACGCCTGCGTTGTCGCCTGCCAGGCGGAGAACAACGTCCCGATCGTCGGCAAGGAAAACCTCGCGAGCAATCGCGAGATGCACTGGCTGCGCATCGACCGCTACTTCAAGAGCAACGGCTCGACGGCGGAAGAGAAGGCCCAGGACCCGAATCCGCAGATCGTGCACATGCCCGTCATGTGCGTGCACTGCGAAAACGCGCCTTGCGAAAGCGTCTGCCCCGTCGCCGCGACGACCCACGACACCGAAGGCCTCAACGTCATGGTCTACAACCGGTGCATCGGGACGCGCTACTGCTCGAACAACTGCCCGTACAAGGTGCGGCGGTTCAACTACTTTGACTGGCATTCGAAGGATCCGCGCAGCGGCCGGTTTGCGATGCCCTGGCCGGGCATCCCCGACGCCCAGCAGCATGCCCAGGTCGACAAGATCCGGCAGATGGGCTTCAACCCGGATGTCACGATCCGTATGCGCGGCGTGATGGAGAAGTGCACGTACTGCGTGCAGCGCATCCAGGCCGCCAAGATCCGCAGCAAGAACCAGTGGCTGCAGGGCAAGCGCACCGCCGAGGAAGGCGCCGATGCGCTGCATCCGTCGCTGGTGCGCGATTTCGAGGTGGTGACGGCCTGCCAGCAGGCCTGCCCCACCGAGGCCATCGTTTTCGGGAATCTGAACGATCCGCGCGCCGCCGTGGTCGGCTGGCAGCGTAACCCGCGTGCGTACAAGGTCCTGGAAGACCTGAACACCCGGCCGCGAACCGTGCATCTGGCGGTGGTTCGCAATCCCGCTTCCAGCGGGTCGCACGGGACGCACGCAGCCGGGGCGCCGGCTGGCAAGCATGAGTTCGTGCGGACAGACGTGAACGTGTGAAGACGCCAACCAGGCTTGGCTGGCCGGCGCGATCCTGTGCCTGTGGGCGGGGATCCCGCAGCGGCTGGATGACCGGGAGGCGCTTCGAATCGCTTGTGCGATGACAGCGGCAACGGCTGCTTAGCGAGCGAGAACGACAAGCAAACTTTGCCTTTTTGATCAATGTCGACCGTCACACCCAATTACGGCTACATCCCCGGCACGCGGGAGATCGACAACACCGTCGATCATCCCGGCCATCGCGCGCCACTGGTGCTGGGCGGCAAGAAGTTTGCCGACGTGACCGACACGGTCACCAATGTCGCGTTCCGCCCCACCACCTGGGCATGGAGGATCTCGTTCGTCGTTGCGCTGTCGCTGCTGGGGCTGCTGGGCCTGACGCTCGGCTACCTGATCACCGCGGGCGTCGGCGTGTGGGGCAACCAGCAGCCGGTGAGCTGGGGTTTCCCGATCGTGAACTTCGTGTTCTGGGTCGGTATCGGTCACGCCGGTACACTGATCAGCGCGATTCTGTTCCTGTTCCGTCAGAACTGGCGCACGAGCATCAACCGCTTCGCTGAAGCGATGACCATCTTCGCGGTCATGTGCGCCGGCCTGTTCCCGGGCGTGCACGTCGGGAGGCCGTGGCTGGCGTACTGGCTGTTCCCCATCCCCAACCAGATGGACATGTGGCCGCAGTTCCGCTCGCCGCTGCTGTGGGACGTGTTCGCGGTCAGCACCTATGCGACGGTGTCGCTGCTGTTCTGGTATGTGGGCATGATCCCGGACCTGGCGACGCTGCGTGACCGGGCCAAGAGCGTTCCGGCGCAGATCATCTACGGCATCCTGTCGCTGGGCTGGACCGGTTCCAGCCGCCACTGGATGCGTTTCGAAAAGGCCTACCTGCTGCTGGCCGCCCTTGCCACGCCGCTGGTGCTGTCGGTGCACTCGGTCGTGTCGTTCGACTTCGCGGTCAGCCAGTTGCCCGGGTGGCATACGACGATCTTCCCGCCCTACTTCGTCGCGGGCGCCGTGTTTGGCGGGTTCGCGATGGTGCTGACGCTGGCGATCCCGGCGCGCCGCCTGTTCGGCCTCAAGGATCTGATCACCATGCGTCACCTGGAGAACATGTCCAAGGTCATGCTGGCGACGGGCCTGATCGTCTCGTACGCCTACGTGACCGAGTTCTTCATGGCGTGGTATTCGAAGCACCACTATGAGCAGTTCGTGTTCATGGATCGCCCGTTCGGCGTGTCGAGCTGGGCGTTCTGGACGATGATCACGTGCAACGTGATCGCCCCGCAGTTCCTGTGGGTCAAGCGGTTCCGGACCAACGTGATCACGCTGTTCATCGTGGCGATGTTCATCAACGTCGGGATGTGGTTCGAGCGATTCGTGATCATCATCACGTCGCTTCAGCGGGATTTCCTGCCCAGCTCGTGGGGCGTGTTCGTCCCGACCTGGGTGGATATCTGCATGCTGGCCGGCAGCTTCGGGCTGTTCTTCACGCTGTTCCTGCTGTTCATCCGGTTCGGGCCGGTGGTGGCGATGGCTGAAGTGAAGACGGTCATGCCCGAAGCCCACGCGCACAGCGGCCCCGGCGGGACCAGCCTGCCCGACGAGAAGAAATCGGACTACTGGCCGGATGAATCGGCCAAGTAAGGGTGGGCGTCGCCCCACCCCATCAGACCGCGGCCGGCCGGATGGCCGTCGCGGATGGACTTACGAGCCATGACGACCGAAGTCGAAACAAGACCGCACAGCGTTGCCGTCGCCGAAGCCGACGATCCGCGCCTGGTGGCGCTGATCGCCGAATACAAGGACGTGGACAGCACCGTCCTTGCCGCGCGCACGCTGCGCGACGCCGGGTATACCTGCTTCGACGTCCACTCGCCGTTCCCGATCCACGGGATCGACCGGCACATGGGTCTCAAGCCCACGATCCTGCCGTGGCTGGTTCTGGGCGGCGGATTGACCGGCCTGGTGGGCGGCATCGGCCTGACCGGCTGGACCATGGGCGTCGACTATCAGTTCCTGATCTCCGGCAAGCCGTTCTTCTCCTGGCCGGCGTTCATCCCGGTGATCTTTGAGATGACGATTCTGTTCTCGGCGCTGACGGCGGTGTTCGGCATGCTGCTGCTGAACCGCCTGCCGATGCTCTACAACCCGCTGCTGAAGCATCCTTCGTTCCGGCGGGTGACCGACGATCGCTTCTTCGTCGTCGTCGGGACCGAGGACGAAAAGTTCGACGAAGTTGAAACCCATCGGCTGCTCCAGGCAACCCATCCGGTCGCCGTCGAGCGCCTGGAGGACTGACGCGTTCGGCTGATTGCCAGCCGGTTCTCGTGAACGAGTGATACAACACCGATGAAAGAACCGTTCACAACTTCACCTACGCCCCTGCGGGACCCCAAGTCGGTCACGCCCCCGTTCTGGATGGTCGGCGTCGCCATGGTGCTGATCGTTGCGACGTTCATCCCGCTGGTGCTGGCTGCGCGCGGGCGATTCGAGCCGTCGCGCCAACCGCGCATCCACATTTTCCAGGACATGGACAAGCAGCCGCGCTACGAGGCGCAGGACGCGTCCGAGATCTTCGCCGACGGCCGGGCGATGCGCCCGGTCATCGCCGGAACGGTCGCCCGCGGCCGCCTGATCGAGGATCCGATCCTCCGCGACGGCTACACCGCCGCCTGGAATGCCGAGGAAAACCGCTGGAATGTGACCTTTACCGAGGATTTCCCGCAGCAGATCAAGGTCAACGATCAGTTGCTGCATCGCGGCCAGGAGCTGTTCACGATCTTCTGCCTGCCCTGCCACGGCGCTGACGGCCGCGGCGACGGGCCGATCAACCGCCAGGCGCTGAGCCTGCAGTCTCGCGGCATCGCCGGAAACTGGGTGCAGGCCTCCAACCTGCACGATTCCACGATCCGCCAGCGGCCGGTTGGGCACATTTACAACACGATCGTCAACGGCATCCGCAACATGCCGCCCTACGGCCAGCAGATTACGGATGTGAACGACCGGTGGGCTGTGGTCGCCTACGTGCGGGCGCTGCAGCTCAGCCAGGACGCCCCGCGCGACATGGTTCCCGAGAACATCCGCGCGGAAAGTGAATAACCCCCGGATCGCCCATATTCGGCATCCGGCATCGCCGGCAGGCCGTAAGCCGCCGGCTGCGAGCATGACTTGCCAATAGTGAACTGGAGTGACAGTGGCGCACGGTGAACATGACATCGACGTTCAGCAGGTGAACGCGACCGAGCGGCTGCGCCTCGGCGAAAAGGCGACGCCGCTGTTCGGTATCGCTGCCGTCGTGGGCGCGCTGGGGCTGGTCGCCGCCATCGTGCTGGGGTTCTTTGTCGAGCACGGCGTTCGCCGGTTCTACCATTCGTACCTGATCAGCTTCGCGTTCTACCTCAGCATCGCGGTGGGCGCGCTGGCGTTTGTGCTGCTGCAGCACATCAGCCGCGCGGGCTGGAGTGTCAGCGTGCGGCGTATCGCCGAGACGCTGGCCGGCACGCTGCCGATCATCGGCGTGCTGTCGCTGCCGATCCTGATCTCGGTCCTGACCGGGCAGGTCGAGCAGCCCAAGCTGTATCGCTGGGCCCAGCCGCTGCCGGAAGGCGGCGTCGTCCATCACGATGCCGAACCGGTTGAGCACAGTGCAGCCGAAGCCACCGACGCCCAGGCCGGCACCGCCGCCGAGCAGGCTGATCACGACGATCACCACGGCTCGCCGCTGGCGCTGGACTCGCTGACGCTGGCCAAGCGTCCCTGGCTGAACCCGCCCTTCTTCGTGCTGCGGCTGGTGGTTTATTTCGCGATCCTGTCTGGCGTTGCGATGTTCTATCGCCGCAGCAGCCTGCAGCAGGATGACAGCGGCGACGTCGAACTGACGCTCCGGATGCAGCGGCGGTCGGCGCCGGCCATCCTCATCAGCGGCGTCATCGTCACGCTGACGGCGTTTGACCTGCTGATGAGCCTGGACCCGCACTGGTACAGCACGATCTTCGGTGTGTACTACATCGCCGGCTCGTTCATCGCGGGCATCGCCTCGATCATCATCATCGCCGGCCTGCTGCAGCAGGGCGGCTGGCTGAAGCAGAGCATCACCCGCGAGCACTATCACGACCTGGGCAAGTTCCTGTTCGGTTTTGTCTTCTTCTGGGGTTACATCGCGTACAGCCAGTACATGCTGCTGTGGTACGCGAACATCCCCGAGACGACGGCCTGGCTGGCGCGCCGCGGCGCGACGACCGTTGAAGCCGATCAGAACGCCTTTACCTGCGTCGCCCTGCTGCTGCTGATCGGGCATCTGCTGATCCCGTTCGCGGGGCTGATGTCGCGGCATGTGAAGCGTCGCCGCGGGCTGCTGATGTTCTGGGCGGTGTGGATGCTGGTGTTCCACTACGTCGACCTGCACTGGCTGGTCATGCCGGAACTGAGCTACGGCCTGCCGCTGCATGACGTCCAGTTGAACTTCGGGCTGATCGATATTGCCTGCCTGATCGGCCTGGGCGGCGTGTTTGTCGCGGCGCTGGTGAAACTGGCGGGCGAACACGCCCTTCGGCCGCTGCGCGACCCGCGCCTCGAGGAGGCCGTGGCGTTTGAGAACGTGTAATCCGGGCCGCTGCGTCGTCTGACCGGTTCGGCCGGGGTATCAGACGGCAGTGGACCACTGAAACGGACGGTAAATCGCCATGTCCATCAAACAGGAAGTCAATGCTCCGCTGATCGTCACCATCGGTGTGGTCAGCAGCTTTCTGTTTCTCGTGACCGTGATGGGGCTGCAGGCCTGGTACATGTGGGTCGTGCAGCAGGAGAAGCAGGCCAAGTGGGAGCAGGCTGGTCCCAGCGAAGCGCAGGTCATCGTGGCCGAGCAGCAGGCGCAGATTTCGCATTACGCCATCACCGGCGACGGCCGGGCGATCGTTCCGATCGACGTGGCGATGCGGAAGATCGTCGAGACCGGCGGCAAGCTTCCGGCAGGCCAAACCTCTTCCCGATGACGAAAACCCGCGTCATTGGGCTGAAAATCGGGGTGAGGCAGTCTGTCGCAGGCGATTAACTCGCATGTGACGGGTGTATAGGATACACCGAGGCGGAAAAGGCATAAGGCTGATGAGCAAACCCTGGTTGCGCAATGTCCTGACGGCTGCGGCGCTGATGATGGCGCCGTCGGTCGCTGCTGCGCTGGGGCCATCGCCGGTGACCGACGGGCCGGGCCGATCGTTCGATTTCGTGCCCAACGAAATGGAAGGGATCGGCGTGGACGAGAAGCGCGATGCGCAAATCCCGCTGAACCTTGCCTTTACGAACGAGATGGGCAAGCCGGTCATGCTCCGCGAACTGATGGACGGCCGGCCGGTGCTGCTGCAGTTGGGCTATTACGAATGCCCGATGCTGTGCGATCTGGTGGCCCATGGGTGGGTCGAGTCGATCGCCGGTATCGAGAACCTGCGGCTGGGCAAGGATTTCAACGTCATCAGCATCAGCATCTCGCCGGAGGAGTCGCACAAGGTCGCGGCGATGAAGAAACAGTCGTTTCTTCGGACCGCGGGCAAGCCGATTCCGCCGGAAGCGGTGCATTACCTGGTCGGTTCGAAGAACAACATCGAGGCGATCGCTGAGGCAACCGGCTATCGCTACAAGTACCTCCCCGCCGCCCGGCAGTATTCGCATCCGGCGGTGGTGATCGTGCTGACGCCCGAGGGGCGCATCTCGCAGTACCTGTACGGGGTGAAGTACGAACCGAAGGACCTGGAAGCGGCCATCCGTGATGCGAGCGCCGGCCGGGTCGGTTCGCCAATGGAGCAGATCCTGATGACCTGCGCCCGCCTGACGCAGCACGCCGGCGGGCCGCTGATGATCATGCGCATCGGAGGCGTGCTGACCGTCCTCGTCCTGGGCGGGATCATCGTCCGCCAGGTGTTGCGGGATAAGAAATCAAACGAATCCGAGGATCACCAGCCGGCCAAGCCGTCGGCTGCATCGTGGAACTGATATGCTGCTTTCTCTGCTGGCACAAGCCGCTGACAAGACGTTCTGGATGCCCCAGCGCGCCTCGACGTACGCAGGCGACACGGACTTCACGTTCTACTTCGTCTATTGGATCTGCGTCATCTTCACGTGCATCATCGGCTTCTGCCTGGTCTATTTCACGATCCGCTTCCGCCATCGCGGCGGCGACGACCAGGCCGCTCCGCCGCATGGCGCCGGGCACTCCACGACGCTGGAACTCACCTGGACGATCATCCCCACGATCCTCGTGCTGCTGATCTTCTACTTCGGGTTCCGGTCGTTCATGAAGCAGCAGGTGATGCCGCCGGATGCCTATGAGATCCAGGTCACCGGTCGGACGTGGAGCTGGATGTTCACCTATCCCGACGGCTACAGCTCGGAAGAGCTGCACGTCCCGGTGGATACGCCCATCCGGCTGGTGCTGTCCAGCGATGACGTGATCCACAGCTTCTATGTCCCGGCGTTCCGGGCCAAGAAGGACGCCGTCCCCGGCCGCTACAACAAGATCTGGTTCGAGGCCACGCAGGTCGGCAAGTTCCAGGGATACTGCGCCGAGTACTGCGGCCGCGACCACTCCCGGATGCTGTTTGACGTCTACGTCCACCCGATCAGCCAGTCCGAAGCCGATCAGCTCGGCATGGCAAGCTGGCGGCAGTGGATGGAGACCTCGCGCGATCCGACCATCCAGTACATGACGCCCGCGGAGTACGGCCAGAAGCTGTACGCCAGCGCCGGCTGCCGGCAGTGCCACTCGGTCGACGGCTCGCCCAACATCGGCCCGACCTGGAAGAACATGTTCGGCTCGCAGCGGCAGTTCCAGGATGGCACGACCGCCATCGCCGACGAAAACTACATCATCGAATCGATCCAGTACCCGCAGGCCAAGATCGTCGCCGGTTTCGGCGGCACCATGCCCCCCAGCCGGTTCCGCGCCCGCGAGTACGAAGGCATCATCGCCTACATGAAGTCGATCAGCGAACACTACCAGGGCGACGTGATCCCGTGGCAAAAGGATGAGGGCCAGGAGGCCCAGCCCGGCAGCGAGAACAACCAGGCCCAGTAGCCTGCCGCTCCCGCCGGTAAACAAGATGGAACACCGCGATATGCGTCACCCGGCGGTGACGCCGTCGCCCCTGATGCAAGCAAGCAGCCGTACTGACTCGGAGTCTTCACGATGTCCGCCTACACGCCAACCGTAGCCGACGCCCTCGGCGAGCCCACACGCACGCCCGGCGACAACTACCTCACCCACACGCGCGGTCTGCTCTCGTGGCTGACCACGCTTGATCACAAGCGGATTGCGCTGCTGTACCTGTGGTCAGTGCTGGCGTTCGTGTTCGTGGGCGGCATCTTCGCGATGCTGCTGCGCACCGAGCTGCTGTTCCCCGGGCCGACCCTGCCGATCGGCAGCGAAGGACAGACCTGGGACTTCTACAACCACATGTTCACGCTGCACGGCGCGGTGATGGTCTTCCTGTTCATCATCCCCGCCCTGCCGGCGATCATCGGCAACTTCGTGCTGCCGATCATGCTTGGGGCCAAGGACGTCGCATTCCCCCGCCTCAACCTGATGAGCTGGTATGTCTACATGACCGGCTCGCTGTTTTTCCTGTGGATCCTGTTCGGCGGAATCGTGCGGACGGCGTTCCCGGACATCGGCACGTCCCCCTGGGCGTGGCTGTTCCCCCTGGGCCTGGACACCGGCTGGACGTTCTACACCCCCTACAGCACCAGCCGCACGGCTACGGGCGTGATCCCCGCGACGTTCGGGGCGTTCATCCTCGGTTTCAGCTCGATTCTGACGGCCGTCAACTTCGTCGCCTCGATCCACACGCTGCGGCCCAAGGGGATGACCTGGTTCCGCATGCCGCTGCTGCTGTGGGCGTTGTACGCCACAGCCATCATCATCCTGCTGGCGACGCCGGTGCTGGCGATCACGCTGCTGCTGCTGATCGCCGAGCGGGCGCTGGGCGTGGGCATCTTTGATCCGACCCTGGGCGGCGACCCGGTGCTCTACCAGCACTTCTTCTGGTTCTACTCGCACCCGGCCGTGTACATCATGATCCTGCCGGCGTTCGGTGTGATCAGCGAGATCATCTCGACCCACGCGCGCAAGCACATTTTCGGCTACAACTTCATCGCCCTGTCGTCGGTGGCGATCGCGTTCCTGAGCTTCCTGGTCTGGGGCCATCACATGTTCACCAGCGGCCAGTCGGGCCTGGCGAACGTGTACTTCTCGCTGCTGACGTTCAGTGTGTCGATTCCGTCGGCGATCAAGGTCTTCAACTGGCTGGCCACGCTGTGGGGCGGGTCGATCCGCCTGACGACGGCCATGCTGTACGGCCTGGGCTTCATCGTGCTGTTCACGCTGGGCGGGCTGACGGGCCTGTTCCTTGGGGCGCTTTCGGTCGACGTGCACGTGCATGACACGTACTTCATCGTGGCCCACTTCCACTACGTGATGATGGGCAGCGTGCTGATGGCGTTCCTGGGCGCGATGTACCACTGGTTCCCGAAAATGTTCGGGCGCATGCCCAACGAGCGCTGGGGCGTGATCGCCGCGATCGTGACCTTCATCGGCTTCAACGGCACGTTCTTCGTGCAGTTCATCATGGGCGCGCACGGCATGCCGCGCCGCTATGCCGATTACCCGGAGGAGTTCTGGATCTACCACTTCATCTCGACCCTCGGCGCCTACACGATGTTCGCGGGTCTGCTGCTGGTGCTGGCCAACTGGATCTGGTCGATTCGCAAGGGTGAGCCCGCGCCGGCCAATCCGTGGGGCGCCAACACGCTGGAGTGGCAGACGACGTCGCCTCCGCCGCACGACAATTTCAAGGTCACGCCCGTCGCGGGCGACCCGTACGATCTGACGCGTTGGCGCTGGGATCCGAAGCAGCGCGGCTGGGTGCTCACCGAAGAAGCGCTCCAGGCCCTGCATGCCGATCCCGAGCGGACGGTTGACTGAAATCGGAAATGAAAACCACAGATGAACACGGTGAGGTTGCGTGATACGTGGTGATTGATGTGTGAAACAGTGGCGCATAGTGCATGACGAATGATGAATGACGCATGAAGCGGGAGGCTGTTCATGCACCATGCAACATGCACCATGAACCATGAGGCGCACCGACGGTTCATCTGACTATTCAACGGCAACCAATGACTGAAGCAGCATCCCAACAATCGGTGATGGAGCAACTGGCGGCTAAGCCGGAGGCGCATGGGCATGCGCACGCGCATCCGCCGCACCTGGCGCATCACTTCGATACGCCCGAACAGCAGTACCGGACCGGCAAGATCGGCATGTGGATCTTCCTGGGCACGGAAATCCTCATGTTCGGCGGGCTGTTCCTGGCCTATTCGGTCTACCGCTACAACTATCCGGAGATTTTCCTCTACTCAGCCAACCGCTATCTCGACACGAAGCTGGGCGCGATCAATACGGTCGTGCTGATCGCCAGCTCGCTGACGATGGCTCTGGCGGTGCGATATGCCCAGCTCAACCGTCAGCGGGCGCTGATCACCTGCCTGCTGCTGACGATCCTCGGCGGCGTGGGGTTCATGGTCATCAAGGCCAACGAGTACGAGCACAAGTATCACGAGCACGTGTTCGTCAGCCAGTGGCTGAACAAGTACAACCCCACCCACGCACACGAGCAGGCCGCCGGTCAGGAGGCTGGCGCCGAAGCCGCCGCCGCTGAGGCGCCCGCGACGGCTCAGGTCGATCCGCGCGTCGGGCTGGTCCATTTCGACCCCAACGCCGGCACGCAGGACGCTGCCAAGATCACCCCGCGTTACGTCGCTCCGACGGGCCTGGTTTCCCAGCAGGGGCACGCCGGCCACGGAGTGGACTATGAGTCGCTCAACCACATGGCGCAGAAGCGCCTGTATGTCTTCTTCCAGATCTACTTCCTCATGACCGGCCTGCACGGGATTCACGTGATCATCGGCATGGGGCTGATCTTCTGGATCGCGCTGCGTGCGGTGGCGCCCAAGTGGCGGCTGACGCTCGGATCGCTGGCTCCGGCGCTGATCGGGGCCTATGTGATCTACGTCGGCGCCCTGACCCATACGTCGACGACGCAGGTGATCGGCGGGGTCTTCCTGGCGCTGGCGGTGCTCATGCTGCTGGGCGGCCTGGCTCGGGCGCGCAAACTCGCCACCGGCCGCGGCGACTTCAGCGATGAGTACTTTACGCCCGTGGACCTGGTCGGCCTGTACTGGCACCTGGTCGACCTGATCTGGATTTTCCTGTTCCCGCTGCTGTACCTGATCCACTGATTGACCATCAGCCGCGGCAGGTGCGCGACTGGAGCCACGCTGCCATGGCCAAGCGAGATCGAAACATGGAACTGACAGAAACCCGAACCGGCACTCAGGTTCCTCCCGCCCCGGCGACCCGCCATGCGCACGACGAGCACGACGCCATCGCGCATCCCGTGCCGCTGTCGACGCTGCTGGGCGTCTTCGCGGCCCTGCTGGTGCTGACGTTCCTGACCGTCGCCGTGACGTGGGTCAACCTCGGGCCAGCCAACATCTGGATCGCCCTGCTCATCGCCGTCGCCAAGGCGGCGCTGGTGGCCCTGTACTTCATGCACCTGCGATGGGACAGCCCGTTCAACATGATCGCCCTGCTGTCGGCGCTGCTGTTTGTCGCCGTGATGCTGGGGATCATCATCCTCGACACCAAGGAATATCAACCCGAGTTCGAGCCGCCGACGGCTGGCTCCGCTCGCGTCTTCTACACCGACTGATGCGCGGGCCCTTCCGTCCGCCGCCTTGCCGCCAGTGACATGACAAACCCCAGTGACGCCCGACAGCCTGTCCCCCACCGCTCGCAGACCATCGGGATGTGGCTGTTCCTGGCGTCGCTGACGATGCTCTTCGGCGCCAGCATGCTGGGGTACGTGCTGGTCCGCCTGAACAGCGCCGCGATGCCGACCCAGCGGTTTCTGGAACTTCCCGGAACGCTGTGGATAAGCACCGTCCTGGTCGTCGCCGCCAGCTTCACCATCCACCACGCCCTTCGCGGCATCCAGCACGAGCGGCTGGCCCAGCTCAAGCGGTTCCTGCTGATCACGCTGGTGCTGGCGATCGCGTTTGTCGCGGTGCAGATCCCCTCGCTGGCGATGATGCTCACGGAGCATTCCGCCCTGCGGCAATCGGGCATTCACCTGTATGGCCTGGTCTTCACGCTCGTGGTGCTGCATGCGGCGCACGTGGCTGGCGGGGTGATCGCCCTGATCCTGGTCACCCGCCGCGCCTTTGCCGGCGGCTATGACCACGAGCATCACATCGGCGTCTACAACGCCGCGCTCTACTGGCATTTCCTGGATGTCGTGTGGCTGGTGATGTTCGGGACGATGATGGCGTTGGGCTGATCGGATTGCGGTTTTGTCACTGGTCCCTTGTCACAGGTCACTCGCTGCAACCCCACCTGACAAGCGATTCCCGCACGCAATAGCGTGCCCTGCTTTACTGCCAACCCTCGCCTGCAGACTGGTCTGCCGCCGGCTACTCGGCCGTCGCCCCTTCCGGCTTTGCACTGGTCTGCGTATTGGGAATGATCAGCACCCGCGTCACGCGGCGGTTCTGGACATGCAGGACGCGCAGCGTGTACTGCTCGCCCAGGGGGATCGTGTCGCCCGGGCGCGGCCAGCGGCCGAGCTGCTTGATAACGTAGCCGCCGACGGTGTCGACCTCTTCGGCTTCGAGCGGGCCGATCGGCAGCTTCTCCTGCAGCTCATGCAGCGGGAAACTCCCGGCTACGCGATAGTTCACACCCTCCTGCAGGAACTGCTCAGCCGTTCCGGTGTCAAACTCATCCTCGATATCGCCGACGAGCTGCTCGACCACGTCTTCCAGCGTCACGATGCCCTGCGTGGCGCCGTACTCGTCGACCACGACAGCCATGTGGACATGGCTGGCCTGGAACTGCCGCAGCAGCTTGTGCGCCGGCAGCAGCTCGGGGACGAACAGGATCTCGCGGCGGATCTTCGACAGGTCGATATCGCCCGAGCCGATGACGTGCACGCTCGACCCCGGACGGCCATCGACAATGCCGATGGCTTCGCCGTCGGGCGTGTTCTCATCGGCAAACCTCAGCCGGCCGGGGATAAGCTGCAGGTGGTTGAACAGATCCTTCATGTGCACCAGGCCGACGACGTGATCGATGTCACCGTCGCACAGCGGAAGGCGCGTGAACGTGCTTTGCTGCACGGTCTTGAGGATCTCGTGCACCGGCTGGTTGAGCAGCAGGAAGTCGACCTGGGTCCGGGGCGTCATGATCTGGCGGACCTTCAGGTCGCTGAAGGCGAACGCGCTGACAAGGATGGCATGTTCCGCCTTCTTGATCGTGCCGCTGGCCACGGCGTGCGCCAGCAGCGCCCGCAGCTCTTCGGTCGTATGCGGCACGCCGCTGTGGCTGCCGTGTTCGATCTTGATCCCGCTGACGCGCAGCAGCAGGTTGCTGGCGCCGTTGAGGAAGGCGATCACGGGGTAGAAGACGTAGGTGAACGCGATCAGCGGCAGCGCGACGATCGGCAGGAGCTTGTCGGGATAGAAGATAGCCCAGTTCTTGGGGGCGACTTCGCCAACGACGACGTGCAGCGCCGTGCTGATGCCCAGCGCGATCGCGATGGCGAGGGCGGAATGCTGGCCCGGGCCGACCGCCGGCATGCCGAACCATTCGAGGACCGGGTCGATCATCGCGGCGACGGCTGGTTCGGTCACCGCACCCAGGCCCAGGGAGGCCATCGTGATGCCCAACTGACAGGTGGAGAGGTACAGGTCGAGCTTCTGCTTGATCAGCAGCGCCCCCCGCGCCAGCAGACTGTCTTTGGCACTCAGTTCAAGCCGCGATTGCCGCGCACCCACGGCTGCAAACTCTGCGGCGACGAAGTAGCCGTTCATTGCAACCAGGCCCAGCGTGGCCAGGATCTTCCAGGTAATGTCGAGCACTGCGGGGTATGGTTGTACACGCGCGGGGCGCGGATGTCATGGGGTTGTTGACAGAGACGAACAGACCAAGTGAGGGGTTAGCGACGAAGGGGGTGATGAACCACAGAGACGGAGGCACGGAGGAAATATTGGGCTTGACCCTAACTTTTACTTGACACTCGGTGTCTGTTGGCGTATATAGCAGTGTCGGTCATTGCCGGATCAGGGGCTGGACAGGGGTGGATGCAACAGAATGCAACAAAATGTAACATCCAAAAAAATTCGTTAGGTTCCGCCGGCTATGGGCCCATGGATTGGCTCCAAGCCGCCCTTCCAGCCATAAGTTATCACTCGACAACAATTTACAGAAGAACTCGGCAACAACATCTCCGCGCCTCGGCGTCTCTGCGGTGGAATCCCCCTTCCTTTCGTTGCTTTCAGCCCTCACATCGCCGCCTGCGTGTAGCTCGCCCACCTGAGCGTCAGCAGGACATACACCACCAGCACCCCCCAGATCCCGATCTCGGCATGGACGCGATGTCTCAGCCGCCAGAAAATCAACGCCCCCAGCATCGTCAAGCCCAGCTTGAACCCGACCAACGCCGCTGTCATCCCGCCCTGCAGGAGCATCCTTGCCAGCGGATTGAGCTCGTGAAATGCGGTGAAACGATGGGCCCAAAGCGTGAACACCAGGTCACACGCACTCAATACACACACCGTGGCGATCAGCTCACCCATACGCCGATCGCGTCGGTCGTCATACAGCCGCAGAGGCGCTCGGTAGAACATGTCCGCTCCCTGGACTTGTCCGTTGCCCGGAGTTGAGGTGGTTCCCGGCTTTCGGGCTGGCAAAGAACATGCCAGTGGCGCCAGCCCGCAGGTCAGATCGGCTATCGTCGACCGGCACTGGAGCGCAAAGCCAGGATCAATTCGATCTCCCCGCTGGGGCGATCCAGCTTCTGGGCGATCTCCTGGGGGGTGTGCCCGGCATCAGCCAGGGCATAAACATCGGCATGGCGGAGGTCTGTGGAGGGGTCCGCCGGGGCGGAGTCCCCCGGCAGGTCGGCTGAGAGAGGCTCTCCCCCCGGGCTGGACATGCCAGACTGCGGGGGAATAGCCCCAGCCAGCCGCTGGAGTTCGGCGATCTTGCGATCCGCCTCCTTCATGAGCAACTCCAGCTTGGTTGCCCGCGTATCGAGCTGTGCCGTGATCTGGCGAGCCATCTCCGACAGCTCGACCACAAGGTTGTTCATCTCACGCTCGAGCGACCGCTGGCGCGCCAGGGACATGCGCGGCACGGACTCCAGCGGATCCTGCTTGCGGCCGCGCCGCTGCCGCAGCAGCAGATACGCCAGCCCGGCCACGCCGGCTGCGATCGCAATCCACTGCTGCGCCTGGTTTCCACCGGTCTGGGCCACCAAGTCAAGCATGTCTTTGCAGAGGTTAAGATCGCCGGATTCAAACGTCAAAACCACCCGCGCGCCGCCGGGCGCCCATCGGCTGACAGATCCGTCCGAATCTGCGATGATGCACACCGCATGGGCTACCACCGAGGAAAGTTCCTGATTGCGTCACCCCAATTGATGGACCCCAATTTCACGCAGTCCGTGGTGCTGCTGATCCAGCACGACGACAACGGCGCCATGGGCGTGATCGTCAACCGGCCGATCCAGGTCACGGTGAAGCAGGCGTGCGAACCGCTGGGCGGCGTCGACTGCAAGGTCGATGCGCCCCTGCACATCGGCGGCCCCTGCGAAGGTCCGCTGATCGCGTTGCATACGCTTGGCGAAGCCGGCGAAACCGAGGTGATTCCGGGGGTGTTCGTCTCTGTGCAGCGGGACAATGTCCAGACGCTGCTGGAGCAGAACATCACGCCGGCCAAGTTCATCGCCAATTACGCCGGCTGGGGCGCCGGTCAGCTCGAAGCCGAGATCGACGAAGGCTCATGGCTGATCGTCGATGCCCGCAGCGAAGACATCTTCAGCCTCAGCAGCGAGAAGCTCTGGTCGCGCCTGATCGCGCACGCAACGCTCGGCCGATGGATCGATCCCAGTAAAATTCCGGAAGATCCATCGCTGAACTGATCGCTGGTCGCAGGCAAACGATTTCGGAGCAGCGGAGTTCACACCGAGGGTCTTTTTTCGCCAAATCATGGCCTCTTCTGCTCTTGTACCCTTTGTCCATTCGTGCTATTGAATGGATCTTTATCCCTCGGGGAACGACAGGGGTGACCACTGGTGGAAGGAACCTGCCGCTCTCGTCCGACGACTACCGCGCCTGGTCGGCAGCAGGACCTATGAAGAACCGCAGATGGGATCGTGATCGGATTCGTTCCGCTATCCAGTCTCAGTACCGCAGAGGCTGGGACATCTCCTACTGCGCCATGGCGCGGCGCAATCAGGCTTTAGTTTCTGCCGCAAACTACCACTTCGGCTCGTATCGCCAGGCCGTACTGATGGCCGGCATCGATTACGACCGGATGCGCCGCAAACCCCACTGGACGCCCCGGAACGTCGTCGCCCTCATCCGGCGCGCCCACCGCAATCGCCAGGACTTGAGCTGGCGCGCGGTGATCAGCCGCGGAGATGAACTGGCCCGCGCCGCGATGGCAGCGGTCCATCCGCAGCTTTTCGGCCGGTGGAACGATGCCCTGCAGGCTGCTGGCATCGATCCCGAGCGCGTCGCCCGATATCACCGCTGGACGCGCCCGCGCATCATCGAGGAGCTCCAGCGGCGCTTCAAAGCCCGCAAGTGCGTCAACAGCGGCACCATCCAGGCGGAACTGCCCGGCATGTATGGCGCAGCCGTGCGGATCTTCGGATCCTACGAGCAGGCCCTCCGCTCGGCTGGGATCGATCCCGACGCCGTCCGCCAGCGGCGGCAGTGGACGCGCGCGGCGGTCATCGAAGCCCTCACGCGCTTTCAGCAGGAGCATGGCGCCGTCTCGCATGCCCTCATGCGCGAGAAAGACTCGGGCCTGCTGCGGGCGACGTTCAAGTTCTTCGGCACACTCCGCAATGCCCGGTTGGTCCTCAATCGCACCCAGCCGGCCATGCTGGGCCTCTCCGACCCGGGCTCCAACGGTCGGCCCCGCCGTCGTCGCAAGGTGCGGTCGGATCCGCTTCAGCCGACGCTCTTCGACGATCTCCCCGAACCAGCGCTCGTCTCCGCCTGACGCGATCGCGCCTTGCAGCCGGATTGAGCCTGCCCGCTTGCGCGTCGCGCTTCTGTCACCAGCTCCATCACCTTCACCTGCGGCTTGGGCAGGGGGATCGACTCGATCCGCTGCGGCGTCAGCCAGGTGCCCGACAAGTTGTCGGCGATCGCGCCGGCTGACGCATCCTTCGCCAGCGGGCAGTAGTAGACGTCAAACTCGTACCGGCGATGCGTCAGGGCATGCTTCACCTGCCCCAGATGCTCGACGCGCACCGGCGTCGCACCGATGCGGCTGGCCAGATCGCGCGCCGATGGCCGGCGCGACGCGGCTTCGAGCGTGACAAACTGCCACATTGCCGCCCATCGTCCCTGCGGCGGCCGCTGCTGCATGAGGAACTTGCCATCGTGCTCGATCGCGAGCACCCAGCGGCGATTCAGTGGTGTCGGCTGGGCGCGCTTGGCCGGCGGAATCGACTGCTCGATCCCCGCAGCGCGGGCCGCGCAGTGCTCGCGAACCGGGCACAGCAGACACGACGGCGCACGCGGCGTGCAGACCGTCGCCCCCAGCTCCATCAACGCCGAGTTGAAATCGCCAATCTGCTGGTCCGGCAGGATCTGTTCAGCCCGCTTCCACAGCGCTTGCTGCGCCTTCGGCGTGCGCGGATCGGTCTGCACAGCGTCCAGCCGGCAGAGGACGCGCATCACATTGCCGTCCAGGATCGGTGCGCGCACCTCATGGGCGATCGACGCCACCGCGCCGGCTGTGTATCGCCCCACCCCCGGCAACTTCAGCAGATCGTCCACCGTTGCCGGCACCTGCCCCCCGAAGCGCTCGACGATCATGCGCGCCGCCCCCTGCAGATTGCGTGCGCGCGAGTAATACCCCAATCCCTGCCACATGCGCAGCACATCCTGCTCATCAGCAGCCGCCAGGTCCTGCACGGTAGGGAAGCGTTCCAGGAAACGCCGGAAGTACGGCACGACCGTCGCCACTTGCGTCTGCTGGAGCATCGTCTCGCTGACCAGCACGTGATACGGATCGGTGCGCTGCGCACTGCCGCGGGGCGGCCGCCAGGGCAGATCGCGGCGATGCGCCTGATACCAGCTCAGCAGTCGCCGCTGGAACGTGTCGAGGTCACCGAGCATGCGGCAGATCATAGAACAGCGCCGCATCGCCCGCACGCGCGGACGCTCCGCTGACGGGAAGGCGTTTTCGCCATCCGCGCCGTCGGCGCGATGGTGTAATGTCGCACGGAGGCGCGAAGAATGCGCGACCATCGCACCCGTTCGGGCCGTTAGTTGGATTCAATGCGAAGTTCTCACAAATCGGAAAGAAAAGGCTCGCATATTATCGGACGTGATGTATATTCCATTTTGCTGTTCCAGATCGATCTTTTCCCCCCAGCCACTTCGTGCATCAGGTGCAGGGAGGACACAATGAGCCAGTTGAATGTCGATGACTATGTCCGGCTGAAACAGGACATTCCCGATCTATTCCT
Organism: uncultured Phycisphaerales bacterium; assembly: GCA_937904525.1. Taxonomy (GTDB): domain Bacteria; phylum Planctomycetota; class Phycisphaerae; order Tepidisphaerales; family Tepidisphaeraceae; genus CALEKX01. The sequence goes on along the minus strand of CALEKX010000031.1, from coordinate 16,643 downwards.
GTGCCGTGGGGAAATCGGCATTGTCCGCAGCAAGTGGTTCGCGCCGCGCGTCGCTTACGAGGTCGAATTTCATCCGATCGGACTCTCACACGAGACACGAGCGCTGCTGATGGAAGAACAGGTGGAACTCGAAGAAGGCCCCCTGTTCAACGAACAGCGCATCTCGGGGATGTGACCAGTCGCGATCGGCAACCGAAGAAGTCGGGCCCGCCCCATACACATATGCAGCCGGGCCCGCTTCTTTTTTTGATGAGCCTGCTGCTGGGAATAGACGCCCGGGGGCGGATGTTATGTATAATGCATAGGCCGTGGGGCCTTTTTGCCCCCGGGTCACAGGATAGATGCGACTGGACAACCGGCTATTCCGATCCTTCGTCGCCGCGTTCACGGGCTTGTGGACGTCGGTCCTGTGCTGCTGCGCCGTGACCGGCCACACGACCGCCGCGCCGGCCGACCAGGCCGACGAGACGGCTGCCGCCGCTGCCGACGACGATCACGCCTGCTGCGCCCCGGCTCCCCAGCCGGCAACGCCCGCCCAGCCGACCGACGAACATTCCAAGGCGCCCCACGACGGCGCCTGCGATTGCCCGCATCAGTCCACCCTCAAGGCTACCGAAACCGAACACAACGCCCTTCCCCCCGCCACCACTCAGCCGCTGGCGCCCGAACTGGCCCCGCCGGCCATCCATCCCGTCACTCCCGATACGGCTGAGCCTGCTGCCCTGCACCAGTCTCACGCACCACCCGTGCCTCCATGCGCACAAACCCTGCTTCAGCAGTCCTGCCTGCTGACAACGTGACCGCTGTTCCTTTCGACTGAAGCCGGCCGCGCCGCATCCTTTGCCGCGCGCAGCCGATTCCGTTTGTTCATCTGACATCATCCATCGTTCACAGGCGAACGCCTGCGCCGTCGCGTGACTGCCGGGCGCCGCCACGGAAATCGCGTCCCTGACAGGAGGTTTCATATGTTCCAGCTCAATCCCCGTCGCGTCTGGGCTGCTTCGATCATCGCTTCGCTGGCCATGTTCGCCGGCGCTGCAACAGCCGAGGAGCAGGCCCCGCCGCCCAAGCCCTATCCGCTGACCACCTGCATCGTCTCCGGCGGCGAGCTCGGCAGCATGGGCGATCCGGTCGTCATCGTCCACGAAGGCCAGGAGATCAAGTTCTGCTGCGCTCACTGCAAACCCGCCTTCGAGAAGGATCCCGAAAAGTACCTCAAGAAGCTCAAGGAGGCTGAAAAGCCCGCCACGACCCAGCCGTCGGAGTCGTCCAACGCGGCTGAGTGATCCAGAGCATCACCCCGCGTCGCCGCGCGCCGGCGGCGCGGGGGACCGGAGGCAACCATGCCTACACGGTGGATCCCGCTCACCAGCCTGCTCCTGGCCGTCGCCGGCTGCGCAGCCGACAGCGCCCCGCCCCTCGCCGACCGCATCAAGGCCGGCGAGGGTGACGGCGCGATCGCCTATCGCGATGTCAGCGACGCCGAACGGCGGCCAGCCATCGAGTTGCCGGCGGAGGCTGGCGTCGAAGACTTCGTCGCCGCGGCGCTGCGGCACAACCCGCGCATCGCGGCTGCGCGCTTCGAGGTCGAACGCCTTGCGCAGCGCATTCCGCAGGAGACCAGCCTCGAAGACCCGATGTTCGAGATCTCGCCCATTGGCGAAGGGCCGCAAACGGCAGCCGGCGAGGTCGGCATCATGCTCGGCGTCAGCCAGAAGCTGCCCTTCCCCGGCAAGCTCGACACGCGCGGCGACATCGCCCGCCGGCAGGTCGCCATCGCGGCTGCGGCACTCGAGCAGACGCGGCTGGAGGTCGAAGCCGACGTCCGCCGGGCGTACTGGTCGCTCTACCGAGCGCAGCAGTCGCTGGAAATCCGCAGCCGCACGCGGCAGCTCCTCGACCAGTTCCATTCCAGCGCGCAAGCCAACTTTCGCGCCGGCATCGTCTCGCAGCAGGACGTGCTGCGCGCCGCTGTCGAGCTGGCGGAGCTCGAGCGCGAAGTCGCGCAGCTTCACCAGCAGCGCGCCTCCGCCATCGCCATGCTCAACTCGCTGATGAACCGCGATGCCGACGCCCCCCTGCCGGAGATCCGCCCGCCCGAACCAGCCGAACTCGAGCTGCGCGCGCAGCAGCTCCTCTCGGCTGCCTGGTCCGCAAGCCCCGCCATCCGCCAAGCCAACGAGCGGATCGAATCGGCGCGCCTCGAGCAGAAGCTGGCGCGCCTCCAGCGATGGCCGGATCTGACCATCGGCGTCGGCTACAACTTCGTCGACGACGAACTCAACGGCATGCCGACCAGCGGCGATGATCAGTGGTCCATCACCTTCGGCATCAATCTCCCGATCTGGCAGCAGCGCCTGCGCGCCGCGGAGCGCGAAGCCGCCCTCGCTCAATACGGCGCGATCGCCCAGCTCGCCGAGGCGCGCAACGACATCGCCTTCCGCGTGCATGACGCCGTCGCGCGCGTGCAGTCGCAGCAGCAGCAAATCCGCCTGCTGCGCGACCGAATCCTTCCGCAGGCCCGCCAAGCCGTCGAATCCAGCGCCAGCGCCTATCGCGCCGGCCGCGGCAGCTTTGTCGAGCTGATCGACAACTGGCAGGCCCTGCTCGGCTTTGAGCAGATGTACCACGACACGCTTGCCGAGCTGCATCAGGCCCTGGCCGATCTCCAGCAGGTCGTCGCCATGCCCATCGCCAGCTCAACCACCCAGCCAACGGAGCAGCCATGACGCAGCAGCCCCAACCGAACGCCTCGGACCATCCGCATCGCCCGGCTGAGCGCGGGCCGCGCACGGGCGTCGTCCTTGCCGTCGTCGGCGCGTTCATCCTCGCGCTTGTCCTCGGCATCGCCATCAGCGATCGGGCGCGAAAGGAAGCATCCGCCGTGTGGCGCGCCATCGGCGGCGAACCGGCAGCGCCCGGCGGCGTCACGCAGTACTACACCTGCGGCATGCATCCGTGGGTGCTCCTGCCCGAGCCGGGCGACTGCCCCATCTGCCACATGCCGCTGGTGCCCGCGGATCTCGCCGACACCAGCAAGGTCGCCATCGACCCGGCTGTGGCGCACAACATCGGCGTGCGCACGGCGCCGGTCACGACCGGCCCGCTGGTGCACACGATCCGCACCGTCGGCAGCATTGAGTACGCCGAGCCGCTGGTGCGCGACATCACGACCAAGGTCGACGGCTGGATCGAGACACTCCACATCAACGCCGTCGGCGCGCCCGTCCAGGCCGGCCAGCCGCTGTTCGAGCTCTTTTCCCCCGCGCTTTACGCGGCGCAGGAGGAATACCTGCTGGCCTGGCGCAACCAGCAGCGCAATCCCTCCGACGCCAACGCCGCCCTGCTCGACTCCGCCCGCACGCGCCTGCGGTACTTCGACATCAGCGACGAGCAGATCCGCCAGCTCGAGCAGGCCGGCCAGCCGACCAAGGCGCTCACCATCGCCAGTCCGTTCAACGGCATCGTCATCGAGAAAGACGCCGTCGAAGGCCAGCAGATCAGCGCCGGCGCGCGCATCTATCGCCTGGCTGATCTGTCGCGCGTCTGGGTCATCGCGACCATCTACGAGTATCAGCTCCCCTACATCCGCGAAGGCCAGAAGGCCGTGATGACACTGCCGTACATCCCCGGCCAGCAGTTTGAGGGGACGGTCGTCTACGTCTACCCGTTCCTCAACCCCCAGACGCGCCAGGCGCGCGTGCGGCTGGAGTTCAACAACCCCGACAACCTGCTCAAGCCCGGCATGTTCGCGGATGTTCGCCTGCAAAGCCGGCTGGCCGATCAAGTCATCCTCGCGCCGCGCAGCGCGATCCTCGACACCGGCCGGCAGCAGGTCGCCTTCGTCCAGGTCGATGAAGGCGAGTTCGAACCGCGCGATGTCAGCATCGGCATGACGACCGAGGACGGCATGGTCGAGATTCGCAGCGGCCTTCAGCCGGGCGAACGCGTCGTCACCAGCGGCCAGTTCCTGCTCGATTCCGAAGCCCGCTTCGCGGAGGCCCGCGCCCGCATGATCCGCGGCGACGCGCCGCCGACCAACCACGGTGCGCATGGCGGCCACGACCACGCGGCTGTCCCCAGGACCCCCGCTCAGGTCAAGCCCGTCCGCCTGCGCGCCACAGCCGACGGCGGCTTCGAGCTGACGCACTGCCTGGTCAGCGGCCTGGAGCTCGGCGCGATGGGCGCCCCCGTCCCAGTCGAACACAACGGCCGAACGATCAAGTTCTGCTGCGCCGACTGCATCAGCAAGTTCCGCGCAAACCCCGAAGCGTTCGTAGAAGTGATCGATCGGGCCATAGAAGAAACGGAAGGCAAATGAACCGCGGAGACACGACGAGATGACAAGTGGCGATTGGTGATTGATGCGTGAGTGATGCATGGTGCATGTTGCATGACGCATGAAGCGAAATGATCAATTCAACGGTCACACGCTGGCGACTACACCCTGCTTCACGCAACCATCACCACTCATCATTCATCTCCGTGCCTCCGTGGTTCAACTGACTCCGGAACAAGCCCATGATTACGAAGTTGATCGAATGGTGCATTCGCAATCGGCTGATGGTGCTGATCCTCTGCGCGGTGCTCGTGGGCGCGGGGATGTGGTCGGTTTACAGCATCAAGGTCGATGCGATCCCCGATCTGTCGGACGTGCAGGTGATCGTCGAGGTCGACTATCCGGGGCAGGCGCCGCAGATTGTCGAGGATCAGGTCACCTATCCGCTGACGACGGCAATGCTGCAGGTGCCGCACGCGCGGACGGTGCGCGGGTTCAGCATGTTTGGCAGCAGCTTCGTTTACATCATTTTCGATGATGGGACGGACCTGTACTGGGCGCGAAGTCGCGTGCTCGAGCAGCTCAGCGCCGTGCAGGGGCGGCTGCCCGATGGCGTGAGCGCGCGCCTCGGGCCGGATGCGACCGGCGTCGGCTGGATCTTTCAGTATGTGCTGACGACCGGGCCGTACTGCGCGGATCATCCCAACGGCGTGTGGGTGGACCCAGCCAATCCACACGATCTCTCGCCGGCGCAAACGCAGCAGCACACGGTGCATCAGCGCGTCTTCCCCGGGCGCGACGCCTGCCCCATCGACGGCAAGCCGCTGGTTCAGCCGGATGTGGACCTGGCCGACCTGCGGTCGCTGCAGGACTGGTATCTCCGATACGAGCTCACCGCGCTGCACGGCGTCAGCGAGGTTGCAACCATCGGCGGGTTCGTCAAGCAGTACCAGGTCGTCGTCGACCCGATCAAGCTGCTCGGCTACGACATCCCGATCAGCGCCGTGAAAGAGGCCATCCAGCGGTCGAACATCGACGTCGGCGGGCGCGTGATGGAGCTCAGCGAGACTGAGTACGTCGTCCGCGGCCTGGGGTATCTCGGCACGCTCAGTGAAGAGGAGATCGCGCTGGCCGAGGCCCACGGCACACGCATCGAGGAGCTTCGCACCGAGCGCGTGCTGGAGGAGCTGCGTAAGATCGCCATCGACGTCCGTGACGGCGGCGCGCCGTTGTACCTGGCGGATGTCGCAGACGTTCGCGTCGGGCCGGAGATCCGCCGTGGGGTGATGGAGTGGAACGGCGTCGGCGAAGCCGTCGGCGGGATCGTCATCATGCGCTACGGCGAAAACGCCCGCACGACGATCGATCTGGTGCGCGATCGACTCGCGGAGCTGCAGAGCACCCTGGCGCCGGGCGTGGCGATCGAGGTCGGGTATGACCGAGCCGATCTGATCGATCGCGCGGTGAGCACGCTGCGCCACACGCTGTTTGTCGAGATCACGGTCGTGGCGCTGGTGTGCATTCTCTTTCTGCTGCATGCGCGCAGCGAGCTGGTGGCTGTGTTTGTCGTGCCGACGGGTGTGCTGGCGTCGATCCTGATCATGCACCTGTGGGGGATCAACGCCAACATCATGAGCCTGGGCGGGATCGCCATCGCGATCGGCGTGATGGTCGACAGCTCGATCGTCATGGTCGAGAACGCGCACAAGCACCTGGACCGCGAGGAAGAGCGGCTGCACCGCCTTCAGCGCGCCGGCCAGCAGGCCGTGCCCCGGCCGCGGACGCGCATCATCGCCGAAGCGGCTGCGGAGGTCGGGCCGAGTCTGTTCTTCTCGCTGCTGATTATCACGGTGTCGTTCCTGCCGGTGTTTGTGCTGGGCGAGCAGAACGGGCGGATGTTCAAGCCGCTGGCGTTCACCAAGACCTTTGCCATGGCGGCTGCCTCGCTGCTGGCGGTGACGGTGATCCCGGTGCTGATGAGCCTGTTCATCACGCCGCGCGTGCTGCCGAAGCGCTGGGGCTGGCGGCGGAATCTGGCGATCACGCTGGCGCTGATGGTGATTCCGGCGGCGCTGCTGACGATCGCGCCTCTGGGGCGGCTGGAGGCGTATCGCACTGGGATCGTCATCGGCTGGGCGATCCTGATGGGGATGCTGCTGATCCCGCAGAAGATCATCCATGAGGATGTGAACCCGATCTCGCGCTTCCTGAAGGCGGTGTACCATCCGCTGTTTGTCTTCGCGATGCGCTACAAGTGGGGGCTTCTGATCGGCGTCTTGCTGCTTGGAGTTGCGACAATCTGGCCGGCGACGCGCATCGGCCAGGAGTTCATGCCGCCGCTGGAGGAAGGCGATCTGCTGTACATGCCCACGACCGATCCGGGCATCAGCATCGCCAAGGCGACGGAGCTGCTGCAGCAGACCGATCGGCTCATCAAGCAGTTTCCCGAGGTGCAGAGCGTCTTCGGCAAGATCGGCCGAGCCGAGACGGCGACGGATCCGGCGCCCTTGAGCATGCTCGAGACGACGATCATGCTGAAGCGCGACCCGTCAGCCTGGCGGCAGGTGCCGATCGAGCGCTTCTACGACGGCTGGCCGGCGTGGGCGGCCTGGCTGCCGCGCAAGATCTGGCCGGATCGCCGGCCGATCACGGTCGATGAGCTGGTCTACGGCTATCACCTGCCCAACCCCGCCGGCGGCGAGCCGATCGTCGTGCCGGGGCTGAACGACGCCGTTCGCATCCCGGGCCTGACCAACTCCTGGACCCAGCCGATCCGCACGCGCATCGACATGCTCTCGACCGGCATCCGCACGCCCGTGGGCGTGAAGGTGATGGGCGATGACCTGAGCGTGCTGGCGCGCCTGGCCAATGAGATCTCCCAGGCCCTGCAGACTGATCCGCGCACAGCCGGTCATACGACCAGCGCCTTTGCCGAGAAGACCGTCGGCGGCAGTTATCTCGACATCGACATCAACCGCAACGAGATCGCGCGATACGGCTTGCGCGTCGCGGATGTGCAGGACGTGATCGAGACGGCGCTGGGCGGGATGAACGTGACCGAGACGGTCGAGGGCCTGCAGCGGTATCCGGTGAACATCCGCTATCCGCATGAGCTGCGCGACAACGTCGCGGCGCTGCGGCAGGTGCTCGTGCCGACGCCGTCGGGCGCGCACATTCCGCTGGGACAGCTCGCGGAGCTGCGCATCACGCAGGGCCCGCCGATGATCAAGAGCGAGAACGCCCGGCGGACGACGTGGGTGTTTGTCGACATCGCGGGCATCGACGTCGGCACGTATGTGCGGCGGGCAAAGGAGGTTGTCGGCGATCATGTCGAGCTGCCCGCCGGCTACAGCATCGTTTGGTCGGGGCAATATGAGTACATGGAGCGATCGCGGCAGGATCTGCTGGTCTCCGGCAGTCTGGCGGGCGTGGCGATCGTGATGCTGCTGTATCTGGCGACGCGGTCGTGGCTGCGCGTGGGGATCGTGCTGCTGGCGGTGCCGTTCAGCCTGATCGGCGCGATATGGCTGATCTACCTGATGGATTTCAACTACTCGTGGGCGGTGTACATCGGCCTGATCGCGCTGTTGGGGCTGGATGCTGAGACGGGGCTGATCATGCTGCTGTATCTGGACAACAGCTTCGAGCGTTTCCAGCGCGAAGGCCGCATGCGCAGCCCGGATGATCTGTGGTGGGCGGTGCATGACGGCGCGGTTCAGCGGATTCGCCCCAAGACGATGACGGTGGCGACGACGTTCTTCGGCCTGGTGCCGCTGCTGTTCGCCACGGGCGCCGGCGCCGACACGATGCGCCGCCTGGCGGCTCCGATGGTCGGCGGCCTGGCCAGCAGCTTTCTGCTGGAACTGCTGATCTATCCGATTCTGTTCTACCTGTTCAAACGCGTGGCGATGCGGGGGAGGTGGGGTTCGTCGGGTGAAGGATCCAACGCAGAGGGCGCGGAGGTGGGTGCAGAGCGCGCAACGTAGGGCACGCTATTGCGTGCCGCGGCGGGTTGGATTGCTGTTGCCATCTCGCGGTCGGTTCTGGCAGGCAATAGCCTGCCGTACCCGGGCTGCCTGGTTCAACGCTGAAGTTGCGGAGGACACAGGGAGAAATGGAACCCTCCGTGGCACGGGATACGAGCCCGTGGTTTCTTCGCCTTTGATGGCTCCATGGGCTGGTAGCCCATGCCACAAATAGCCTGCCGAAATGATGGCAGACGGGACACCCGCTCCACGCGCGGATTTGATCACGCCCATCCGTGTTCTGCGTTCTCCGCGAAATCCTCTGCGCCCTCTGCGTTGGAACTGGAATCGACTAGAATCGTAACCATGCGAGACCTGTTGAACGGATCTGTGGATGAGCTGGTGGCCCTGTTGCCGGCGGTGCGCGAGCTGGCGCCGCAACTGGAGCGGCTGGGGCAAGCCATGATGCGGTGCTGGGAGGGGCGCGGGAAGGTGCTGCTGGCGGGCAACGGCGGATCGGCGGCGGATGCGATGCATCTGGCTGAGGAGCTGACGGTGCGATTTCACAAGAACCGCCGCGCGCTGGCGGCTGTGGCGCTGATGGATCCGACGGCGCTGACCTGCTGCGGCAATGATTTCGGCTATGAGCAGGTCTTCTCGCGGCAGGTCGAAGCCCTGGGCAATGAAGGGGATGTGTTCATCGCCTTCTCGACCAGCGGCAACAGCCCGTCGATCCTGCGGGCGCTGGAAGCGGCGAATCAGCAGAAGCTCGTCACCGTCACGTTCCTCGGCAAAGACGGCGGCAAAGCGCGCGGGTTAGCCGATATCGAGCTGCTGGTCCCCCACCCATCCACGGCGCGGATTCAGGAGGTGCATCAGCTCCTGTTCCATGTGTTGTGTCAGTGGGTGGATCAACGCGTGGACTAGCGGCATGGTGCGTTGAAGCGGACCCTGAGATGGTGAGTGGGCAGCAGGCAGGGGGCAGGAAGTTCCAAGCTCCAACCACCAAGCTCCAAGGAAGTTCCAAAGCACAAAAGAGCCAAAGACAGGTCGTAGGGTTCGTTTTGGCGAACCGGCTATTGGCTTCTCACATCAATCACCATGCGTCACTGCAGCGGCAGTTGGCGGGCTGTGGCGAGGAAGTTCTCGTAATTGGCCCGGATTTCGGCCAGCGAATCGCCGCCGAACTTCTCGAGGAATGCCCGGGCGATCTCGAAGGCGATCACGTTTTCCATTACGACGCCGGCGGCTGAGATGGCGCTGATGTCGCTGCGTTCCCAGCCGGCTTCGGAGGGCTGTTTGCTGTTGAGGTCGACGCTGCGCAGCGGCTTGCCGAGCGTGCTGATCGGCTTCATGGCGCCGCGGACGACCACCGGCTGGCCGTTGGTCATGCCGCCTTCGAGGCCGCCGGCATTGTTGCTGCCGCGTACGAAGCCCAGCGACGGCGTGTTGCGCTTCGATGCGTCATAGAAGATCTCGTCATGCACCTTCGAGCCGGGGCGACGCGCGGCTTCGAAGCCCAAGCCGATCTCCACGCCCTTGAACGCCTGGATCCCCATCACCGCGGCTGCGATGCGAGAATCCAGCCGGCCATCCCAGGTCATGCACGACCCCAAGCCGATCGGACAGCCGAACACATGCGTCTCGACGATGCCGCCGGCTGTGTCCTTGGCCATCTTCTGGTCGTTGATGAAGGCCCGCATAGCCGCGTCGGCTTGGGGATCGGGGCAGTAGACCTCGGAGGCGTCGCGACGGTCGCGCAGCTCGCGCCAGTTGTCCTCGGTCACCTCGAACTGGCCGCGGGCTTCACCGACCTGCCGCACGAATCCGAAAACCTCAATGCCAAACTCGCGCAGGAAGCATCGCGCCAGCGCCCCCGCCGCGACGCGGGCAGCCGTCTCGCGGGCGCTGGCCCGCTCGAGCGTCTCGCGGCAATCCGTGGTCAGCCATTTGACCGAGCCGGCCAGATCCGCATGCCCCGGACGCGGGCGGTGCAGCGGCGGGGTTTTGGTCGGATCGTCCAGGCGGAAGTCCTTGTTGGGGATGAGCATCGTCACCGGCGAGCCGATGGTCTTGCCCATCCGCACGCCGGTGAGGAACTCGGCATGGTCGGTTTCGATCTTCTGGCGGCCGCCGCGGCCGTATCCCCCCTGGCGGCGGCGCAGTTCGCCGTCAATGAAGGCCTGGTCGATCGGCACACCCGCAGGCAGGCCCTCGATCAGCGTGATCAGGGCCTTCCCGTGCGATTCGCCGGCTGTGCGGTAGCTGAGCGTGGACATAGGTGGTCCAATTTACGGGGAATTCCGGCGGGCATCCAGTGGGACATCGCACGCGGAGCCGGGAGGGCGCTCTCGCGCGAAGGGACGGGGAGGCGAAGCGGTTTGGCTTGCTTGGGTTGGGGCATAGGCGGCCGGCGGATACAGCCCGGCTTGGCGCCCGTGCCACGGAAACAGGAATCCCTTTCGCCTCGTCGTCTCTCCGCGTGAGGCCGCCTCGGAAAGCTGGACGCCAAATCCCCAGCCTTCTACAACATGGCCATGATCCACGTGATAGCCCAGGCGCCGCCGCCGGGCGGGCCAAGTGCCACGACCATCTTCTACCTGACGCTGCTGTTCATCTTCCTGACGGCCATCGTCACGACGCTGGTCACCAAGTGGTCGCGCGACAAGTGCCTGAAGCTGTTTCACCGATATCACGTCACGCTCGAGCGGGGACGCGGCCAGACCATCTGGGGCACGCTGAAGGTCTTCAGCAACGGCTTGGAAATCCTGTTCGATCACGCCTACACCGACACGCGCGGGCGGCGCAAAACCAGCTACATGCTCTATCAGCCGGAAGTCGAGCAGCAGGTGCTCAGCATCGTTCGCTTCCATGACGAGCTGGATCCTGTCCAGCAGGCCAAGCGTCAGAAACAGATCCGCAAGAGCTTCAACCCCGGACCGCTCAAGCGGATGTGGCGGTGGATCCGCAACCTTGTCAACACGCTGCGCGACGCCTTCGGCCAGGCGATCGGGGTGGCTGTGGGACAGCTCCAGCGGGCGCATCCCTCCACCGTGCTCAGCACACAGGCCAGCCACGTCACGCAGCTCGGCCAGGTGCTGGTCGGCAAGTTTGGCAATGCGTACGAGCCGCTGCTGGAGCAGTACATCGGCCAGCCGGTGATCCTGGACGTGCAGGATCCGATCAATCCCAACAACGTGCTGCGCAGCTTCACCGGCTACCTGGTGGATTACACGGCCCAGTTCGTGGCGGTGTTCAATGTCGAGCACCATGCCGACGATCCGGTCGAAATCACGCTGCCGGATGTGGAGCAAGGCGAGACACTGCCGGCATTGCCCGGCCCACCGCCGCCGGGCGCGCCGGCGCCGCAGCTTCCGACGCCGGCTGTAACCATGCACGATCTGGCCATCCGGATTGACGGCGTGCGGATGAAGGTGCAGAACCTGCGGGCGGATCCGGTCGTCGTGCGCGAGCTGCGGCGCGAGGGATTCGAGCCGCTGAGCCTGGGCGTCGTGATCCCGCCGTCCGCCATGCTGGATCTGCCAGCCCGCGATGCGCGCGGCGGCGTGCTGGTCTGCCAGGTGGTGCGATGCCTGGATATCGTCGCCCCGCGGCGGGCTGCGACGGTGCGGCATGCCGGCGTGCTGATCCCCCGGCGCGGCCTGGCGGATGAGCTGTATCTCGATCAGCTTCCGTTGGTGCCGAAGATCCTGAGATAAGCGGGCAGCAGGCAGCAGGCGGCAGGCAGCAGCGACGTAGGGCAGGCTATTGCCTGCCGAACCGATCGCGCAATCGGCAGCGGCACGCAATAGCGTGCCCTACGTTGCCCGAGGCGAGCAGGCGGCAGGCGGCAGGCAGCAGCGACGTAGGGCAGGCTATTGCCTGCCGAAACCGATCGCGCAATCGGCAGCGGCACGCAATAGCGTGCCCTACGCTGCCCGAGGCGAGCAGGCGGCGGAAGGCGCTCTTGTGGCACGGGCGTCCCGCACGTGCTGGCGGCTTCTTGTCTGCACGGGCGAGGACGCACGTGCCACTGTCAATTCAAACATCCTTTGCGGTCTTTGCAGCCTTTGAGATCTTTGCGCTTTGCCTTCACGACTCCTTCGCGACTCCGCGGTCGCCGGTTGTCGGGGAAAATCGACGCAGAGGGGATTCCCCGGTAGGCTTCCGGTCATGAATGGGATTGCATTTGATCAGCCACTGTTCTGGGCGGTGATGATCGGCTGGATCATGTCGGTGGTGATCCACGAGTTTGCCCATGGCATCGTGGCTTATTGGGGTGGGGATTACACGATCCGTGAACGGGGCGGGCTGACGCTCAATCCGCTGCAATACATCGATCCGATCGGGAGCCTGGCCCTACCGGCTTTGTTTCTGATGATCGGCGGCGTGCCGCTGCCGGGCGGAGCAACCTACATCCGCCGCGACCTGCTGCGCAGCCGATGGTGGGAGACAGCCGTGTCGCTGGCTGGGCCGATGTCGAACTTCCTGATGTGCGCGCTGTGCCTGCTGCCGTTGCACCCGGCGATTGGATGGATCGATGTAACGGGGCCGCTGGGCGATGCCGGGAACTTCGGCGTCTTCCTGGGGGCGATGGCGCTGCTGCAGTTCCTGGCTGGGGTGTTCAACCTGATCCCGATCCCGCCGCTGGACGGGTTCAACGCGATCGGCCCGTGGATGGATCAGGACCTGCGGATGAAGGTGGGGACGCCACCGGTCAGCACGATGCTGTTCATGGGGCTGTTCATCGTGATCATCGCCGGGCGCGGGCAGTTCTCGCTGTTTGACCGGATGTTCATCGGCCTGATGCGGACGATGGACCTGCTGGGGTTTGACGTGTGGTCGCAATTGTTCGTAGCGCGGACATTCAATGCGGCGCTGTTTGGGGATTGGAGTTAAGCGTCAGGCGGCAGTGTGCGGTTGGCAGTCGTCAAAACACCAAAACAACAAAACCCCAACACGACCTCCGCGGGTGAGCACCCACACGCGCGCAAAAAAACGGCTGACGTTGGTTAGAACGTCAGCCGCGGGCTATGGGGTTCCGACCTGTGGGTCCCATTTGGGCAAATGGGGAGGTCGGTATGCGCGGGCAAAGTTGCAGGAGCGACGCGAATCCGTGCTGAGCAGCGTTTTCGTGCCGCTCCTGTTCGAAAGGCCTATAATGCAACAGGCGTGCCACTGGTTCGGCATGCGGCAAATAGCCCGCGAGCGGCGATAAATGGCGTTGCCAGGGAAGGATAAGCCGCCTGCAACCTGCGTTATGTCGTACCGCCCGACAATGTAGCGCACCACGTTGACCGCCCCCCAAAGCGGGCCGGTCCGTGTAAAATGGATGCGTTGTCGAAACGGACGGCAACGGCTAAGTTGAAGCTTGCGACCCCAGGAGAGCGATGATGGCGCAACCCGTAGGACACGACCGTCTGGCCCTGATCCGTATCGAAGGCATGCACTGCCATCGATGTGAGAGCACCATTCGCCAGGCGCTCGGCAAGCTCCCGGGTGTGCATGAGGTTGAGGTGGATTTCCCCACCGGCCAGGCGTCGGTCCTCTACGACCGTGAGAAGGTGGACGTCCGCACCCTCATGGAGACGGTGAACAAGGCTGGCTACAAAGCCACCGGATTCTCCCAGCGGGAGGCTGACCGCCCCGGCAGCCACGCCTGATCCGCCCGACCGCTCACGCCGCCCTGCCGTCTTCTGTGCGCCCCTGGCATGCGAACGATCGCACACATCTCCGACCTGCACTTCGGACGCGTTGATCCCGCCATCGCCGATGCCCTCAAGTCGGATCTGCTGGACGATCCGCCGTCGCTGCTGGTCATCAGCGGCGATCTGACCCAGCGCGCACGGCCCTGGCAGTTCGAAGCCGCGGCGGAGTACCTGCGGCAACTGCCCCATCCGCAGCTTGTTGTGCCGGGGAACCATGACATCCCGGCATACAACCCGTTTCGGCGGTTCATCAATCCACTGAAACACTATCGCCGCTGCATTACGCAGGATCTTCGGCCGGTGTTTCAGGACGATCGGCTGCTGGTGATGGGGATCAACACGGCCCGATCGTTCACGCGGATGGGCGGGATCATCACCGATGAGAAGCTGCTGGATGTGCAACTGCGCGTCCGCGAGGCGCCGGCTGAGCTGTTCAAGGTCGTGGTGACGCATCATCCGCTGATGCCAGCCCCCGGCGAGGTGCGCACGGATCTGGTCAAGCGGCATGCCGAGGCGCTGCGCGTCTTCGAGCAGTGCGGGGTGGACCTGCTGCTGAGCGGGCATTTTCACCTGGCCTACAGCGGGGACGTGCGAACGCACCACACGGCTGTGAAGCGGTCGATCCTGTCGGTCCACGCCGGGACAGCCACGTCCACCCGCCTCCGCCAGGCTGAGCCGCAGGGGTACAACTGGATCACGATCCAGAAGGACCATGTCGAGATCCAGGCCCGCGCCTGGAACGGCCGGCAGTTCGTCGCGGCTCACACCACCCGCTACACGCGCGTAGACGGCGAATGGTGGCCGGATGAGGCGCTTTCGAGGTAGGTCTCACCGCAGAGAGCGCAGAGGATCCGCGCCGAGGAATTCTTTTGGAGCTTATGTCTTTGGCGCTTGGAGCTTCCTTGGATCCTGGTGGTTGGACCTTGGAGCTTCGCCTCACGCAGATCCATAAATCCTGAGACTAACGACAGTTATCGCCGCGCCTCCTCCGCGCTCTGTGCGTCTGTGCGGTGAGCTTCCACTAAATCCCACACACCACGAATGTGCCTTTGCACGATCGTCTGAGGCGGGACGGGCCGATTGGCTGTAAGATCATCCCAGCCATGGTGCGTTCGTACTTCCGCAACATCTTCGACACCGTCAGGACGATCGCGATCGGCATGAAGATCACGGTCAAGTACTGCTTTCAGAAGACGGTGACCGTGCGCTATCCCGAGCAGCGGCTTAGCTTTGCGCCGCGGTATCGAGGGATTCACGAGTTTGAAGCCGAGCGCTGCATCGCCTGCGACCTGTGCGCCAAGGCCTGCCCGGTCGACTGCATCTACATTGACAAGACCGGCCCGCGGAAGATCGACAAAGCCACCGGCAAGGTTGACCCCAAGGGCGGCCAGCTTCTCCGATACGCCATCGACTACAGCAAGTGCATGTTCTGCGCCCTGTGCACCGAGCCGTGCCCGACCGAGTGCATTCACATGGGCAAGCTGCACGACCTGTCCGGCTACTCGCGGCGCGACACGGTTGTGGAGTTTGTCGAGCTGGACAAAAAGGGCCTGCGAACGCCGATCCCGCTGTGGATGGAGCGCAACCGCGATCACATCCCGTGGGTGAAGGAAGAGTACGACCGCGTAATGGCCGGCCAGCTTGCCCCGTCGGCTGGGGATATCAAGACCGTGAAGTAATCCCCCTCCCTGTAGCACGGGCGCCCCGCACGTGCATCGCAACGTCAGTCTTTCCACAAGGTCCTTCTGACTGAGCGAAGCGAAGAATCTCGGCGTTCGAATGGCTGAGATCCTTCGCTGCGCTCAGGATGACCCTTGGGGAAAGCGGCACTGGCGACGCGGATGCGTCCAGCTCCGATAACCCGCGCCCCTGCGTTTTCTTGCCCCTTCTTGACGCGCGGCGGCATTTGCGTCGTAGTAGCTGATCTATGCCGTTGCTGGTCAGGAATGTTGTGCTGCGTCTGGACGAGCCCGAGGAACTGTTGCGCGAGCGCGTGGCGCGGATCCTGGGGATCGCTGCCGATCGCGTGCGGGCGTATGGGATTGTGCGGCGGGCGATCGACGCGCGGCGCCATGACGACCTGCGGAAGGTCTATCACCTGCAGGTGGCGGTCGATGCCGAGGAGAAGCGTCTGCTTCGCCGCGGCCGGCCGGGACAGGTGTCGACGATCCCGCAGGAAGTCGATCCGACCGTCGAACCCGGCAGCGGGCGGCTGGCGCATCGGCCGGTGGTAATCGGATCGGGCCCAGCCGGCTTGTTCGCGGCGCTGGTCCTCGCCGAGCAGGGGTACATGCCCATCCTGCTGGAGCGCGGCCAGGACGTGCCCCAGCGGCACAAGGGCCTGCATCTGTACTACACCAAGGGGCAGTTCGACCCGGAGAACAACCTGCTGTTCGGCATCGGCGGCGCCGGCACGTACAGCGACGGCAAGCTCTATTCCCGAACGCACGACACGCTCAACGACTGGGTGCTGCGCCAGCTCGTGCGCTTTGGCGGCGATCCCAACATCCTCATCGATGCCAAGCCGCACCTGGGCAGCGACAAGCTCCCAGGCATCTGTCGGCGCATGGTCGATCACATCCGCAGCCTCGGCGGCGAAGTGCGATACGGCGCGAAGGTCATCGATTTCCTGATTTCAGCAGGCAGCGGGCCGCAGGCGGCGGGCGGAAGCGCGGATCGCGCGGTGACGGG
>CALEKX010000030.1 GCA_937904525.1 uncultured Phycisphaerales bacterium | reverse complement strand
CTTCGTCGCTTCGTCGCTTCGTCGCTTCGTCGCGTCGCCCCCGCTTCGTCTCTCAGTCTCTCAGTCCCCCTGACCCCGATCACTTCCTCAACTTCTCCGCATACTGCGCGATATAGTCGGGGACGGGGTAGTGGCGCATGAGGAAGTCGCGGAGCTGGTGGCGTTCGGCGATGCGGAGGAAGACCGGCTCGTCGATGCTGTGTGTGACGAAGTTGACGGCGCGGACCAGGTGGGTGGGGCTGGTCGCCATGTGCAGCTCGTCATCCTCGCGATGCAGCGGCAGGAGGTAGAACTGCCAAGCCTGGCGGCGGTTCAGGCGGCGAAGGCACTCCTCATCGATCTGCTGCTGCTCGAGATCGACGACGCCGCTGATGCGGATGTACTGCTCGACCCAGGCATCCTCGATCACGCGGGGATTGACGCCGAACAGACGCTCAGCCAGATCCCCAAACGGTCGGCCTGTCGCCTTCTGGACGCGCAGAATATGACGAACCTGCCGTTCATCGAGGACCCCCTGTTCGACCAATAATTCTCCGATTCGGATGCCTTCCAACGCGGTTGCCTCCTGCTGTGTCGGTGTCTGCATACATATCGGCTGGTTGGAGGGGCGACTTGGCTGGCAGATGGGGGCGAAAACGGGGCACATGGCCATGTGTCCCTGCATCACCGCGCGTGCATTGCGCATGTTCGCAACTGAGTTGCAGACTGTTGACTGCCCATGCGTTACAATCAGTATTGCGGGCCGAAGGGCCATGCCTTCCTGAAGCCGACTGCAATACCTCATCGATCTGGAGAGGCCGAATGCCGGTTACGGTGCAATGCGAACAATGCGGTTTCCGCTATGCAGCGCCGGACACGCTGGTGGGCAAGCGTGTGCGGTGCAAGCGATGCCATTCCGTATTTACCGTAGCGGCTGTGCCTGTCGGCGTCCCCGAGCTGAACATTGACCAGGACCATCAGCCGTCCGAACCGTCGCTGTCCGACAGTGACGACATCGATGCGATTCTCCGCGGCGCCGGCGACGGTGAGCCGATCTCCGCGGCTGAGGCCGTTCGTTCCGCCCAGCCGTTTGACTATCCCTACAGCCGACATGTCGATCGCTTCCTGCCGCCGCTGATGCTGGCGTTGTCGTTGCTGCTGATCGTGACACAGACTTTCGCACAGGACGACCTGGGCCGATCGTGGATTCCACTGGTCCGGCTGGCGATGGTGCTGGGGCTGTATGCGATCATCGTCTTCCCGCTGACGTTCTTCAGCGTGAAGCAGGGTGTGCGGAAGCACGGCAGCCACATGCCCTGGTCGCCGGCATGGAAGACGTTCAGCGTCTTCAGCGCCGCGTACGCGGTGGCGTACATGCTGTGGCTGGCGGGGTTGAACATCGCCAGCCTGCTGTTGGGCTGCCTGGCGGGGCTGGCGCTTTCGCTGACGGCGGTGTGGCTGCTGTTCCGCCTGCGCCTGGACCGCGGCCCCGAGCCGCTGGTGTATGGCGGCATTGGATTTGTGATCTCGGTGCTGGTGGCGTCGGGGCTGGTGGCGGGGATCAATCTGACAGTCTTCGCGGTGACCGAAGGCTCGCACACCTCGCACGAGTTCGCCGCGAGCCCGATCATGCCCGGATTGCCGTGGGAGCCGTCGCCGCCGCCGGAGGAGCCGGCACCGGTGACGCTGCCGCCGCTGGCGATCTCGCCGGACGATGCGGCATCCCCCGTCCCCGAGGACGCCCCGACGGCGGAGCTGCCGCCCAACGCGCCCGCCGATGTGCCGGGCGATGGCATCCCCCCGCAAGAGCAGACCACGGCTGAGCCCGTCTCCCCGGCACCGCCGACACTCACCCCCGCGCCCAGCGACCATGGCGATCCGAACGCAACCGCTTCGACACCCCAGCCGGCAGGTCCGACAGACGCCGTCGCCGCGCAGATGCCCTCGATCTTCGATGTCGTGAATGAATCGACCCACCAGCCCGACGCCGGCGAGGATGTCCGCAGCGGCCAGTCGAGCACCCAGCCGCCGCGGGGCGATACGCCCAGCCCGTCCGAGTTCGTCAGGATCGACCACCCGCCCGTCGAGCCGGGCTTTAGTCGCGTGCTCTATCCGCTGGTTGGCGATGACTACATCGCCGTCATCCGCCATGCCGGCGACGACGGCGATCGCATCGAACGCTGGCGCACGAGCGATTGGACCAAGGCCGGCGAGGTGCAGTTCCGACCCGATCCGCAGATGGGCGAGCAGTACGCCATCAGCCCGGACGGCCAGCGCCTGGCGCGGATCGTGAGCTGGCCGACGCTGTCGATCCAGGTCTGGCTGTTCGGCGAGCAGCGTGTGGGCGAATTGGTCGAGTTGAACGCATCGCTGGGCTCGCCGTCGTTGCTGGGCTTCCTGTCGGATGGACTGGTAGCCGTTGCATGGGAGCAGCAGGGGGCCTGGGGGCTGGAGCTGGTGGATCTGCGGCAAAACCGCCGCGGCGCCGGCGCGGTATTGGAGGGCGTGCAGACGCTGCACCGCAACTTCGCGGTGTCGCCGGATGGGCGGTCATTTGCCGTGGCTGCCCGGACGCGCGAGGGGCCTGCGGCGGTGCTGTTCAGCCTGCCGAACGTGCGCCCGACGCGCGTACTGCCGATCCGGTTGCTGGATCCGCGGTGGGGCGTCGAGCCGACGGGGCTGGCGTTCTCCGCCGATGGCCGTTCGCTGGCCGCCTATTTTGAGCAGGACGGCAATGGTCTGCTGGTTAGTTGGGCAATCCCCGGTGGCCGGGAGTCCAAGCCGCTGCTGTTCCCGGCTGGAACATTGCCCCCGCGCGGCGAGACGGGCGAGGGCCCGGTCTTCAGCCTGCTCGGCAACGGCGAAGCCGCGCTGCTCTACGGCCGCGACCTGATCCACACCGGCACGGGCCGCCGCCTGGGCACGACCGCTATCCAGTCAACGCAGGCGCAGCATCTGGCAGCCGACGGCAGCATTCACATCGTCTACCTCGGTGCCAATGGCCGCACGCGGCTGGCGGTTGTGGAGCTGGTCGATCAGCCGGCGGAGCAGGGGCAGTGATGTCCCTGTGGGGGCCCGGAAGTTCCAAGGTCCAACCACTAAGATCCGAGGAAGTTCCAAGCTTCAAAAGGAGAAAGCTCCAAGGTTGGCGCGCAGGAAGTGGCATTGGCTGATCGCTCGCACCACGCAGGTGTAGGGGCGGACGGCAATCCGCCCTGGGGAGCGCAGATCGCGCCATGTTGATCGACCTGTCTGCGAGAGCCGGGGCAAATTGCCATGTGCCCCTTCACGCAGGCGCCGCCTACAGGCGCCCGCGTTTGGCGCTTTCTTCTCTTGAAACTTGGAACTTCCTTGGAACTTGTTGGTTGGAACTTGGCGCTTCGCATCACAAAGAGCTCGACCGTTCTCTGGGATCTTTGCCCTTCGCGCTTGTCGTTACTCACCCCCCGGCACCAACTCGATCTCAATCACCTGCGGCGGGCAGAAGATGCGCACAGGGATTTTCCCCGCGCCCAAGCCGCGGTTGACGATGTACCAGCAGTTGCCACGCCGGTGGATGCCGGTGGCGTAGCGGCGCGGGCCGGGGGCGTGGGTCAGCGGGGGCCAGCCGCCGGGGAGGCAGATCTGGCCGCCATGCGTGTGGCCAGCCAGGAAGATGTCCGGCGGGGCCGCGGCGATCTGTTCGAACAGATCGGGGAAGTGAGCCAGCGCGATCCGGACGCTCCCATCGGGGCGCGGCGGCAGGCTGGCGAGGAACTCATGGTCGAGATCGGCCCGCTCGATGCCGGGCAGGCCGATCAGCTCGATGGCTGGAGCTGAGGCATCAGCCGGCGCGGCGGGAGTATGGGATGCCGGGCTCAGCCGAATCCGCTGGTGCTCGATCACGGCGATGCCCAGCTCCTGAAGGAGCGTAACCAGCATGTCGCTGTCATGGTTGCCCAAGACCGCAAAGCGGCCCAGGCGGGCACGAAGGGGCTCGACCAGGCGCCGCACCATCGGCCAGGCGGGGCGGTAGTCGCGCTTGTCCTCGACGAAGTCCCCGGTGAACAGCAGTAGATCGGCATTGGCTGCATTGATCCGCTCGATCAGGCGGTCGTAGCCGCGGCACCATGCCCGGCGCATGTGAAGGTCGGTCAGGTGGATCAGACGCAGGCTGGCGAGGCGCGGATCCAACCGCGGGATCGGCAGGCGCAGGCGCGTCCACTCCACCTGATCGGGCAGACCCACGCAGATCCACGGCGGGCGCGGGCCGGGTTCGACGATCGCATTCCCGGCTGGCGTGATGGGGGATTGGGGCTTGTTAGACATGGGAATTCCCGCCGTTGGTGTCCGGTCGTTTTATCGGCGTACCGCCTGTCGATTCAGAAGTCTTTGTCGGGCAACCATTTGCGAAAGCCGCTGGATTTTTCTCAAATGCCTAGCTATTCTACCGGAAATGTCGATGACGCTCGCAACCCCTGCACAGATCGACCTCGAGACGGTGGAGGAGCTGCTGTCGGCGCAAACACCGCAGCAGATCATCCAGTGGGCTGTTGCGCAGTTTGGCGATGGCCTGGTCATGTCGTCCAGCTTCGGAGCCGAGTCGGCAGTCCTGCTGCATATGGCGACGCAGTATCAGCCGGATATCCGCGTCATTTTCGTGGATACAGGCTATCTGTTCCCCGAGACATACGCGTTCATGGAGCAGCTTCGGCTGCGGCTGAACCTGAACGTGTGGGTCTACCGCACGCGGCAGGACCCGATCGCATGGCTTCACAAAGCCGGGGAGGAAAACCCCACCTGGCGCAAGGATGTCGATGCCTGCTGCGCCGTCAACAAGAACGAACCGTTCGAGCGGGCGATGCGTGAGCTTCAGCCGGCGGCGTGGCTGCGGGGAATCCGCCGCTCGCAAGCCGAAACCCGGCGCGAGAAGCGCTTCATCGAATGGTCCCGGCGATATGGCTGCTACGCGATCTCGCCGCTGCTGTCGTGGAGCACCAAGCAGATGCACGAGTATCTGAAGGAGCACGATCTGCCGTATCACCCGCTGGTGGACCAGGGGTATCCGTCGATCGGCTGCAACCCGCTGTCGTGCACACGACCGGTGCAGATCGGCGAAGATCCGCGTTCCGGCCGATGGGCGGGGCGCGAGAAGCTCGAGTGCGGCATCAACCTCGAAAACTCGCTGGATTCGGCGGCGCTGTAGCAGTTTCCCGGTGAGGCCGGGCGGCTACAATCTGCGCTCATGTCAGAATCGCCAGCCAAACGCATCGAGCAGCTTCGACGCGAGCTGCATCGCCACGACTATCTCTACTACGTCCTTGCCCAGCCGGAGATCTCCGACCAGGAGTACGATCGCCTGATGCACGAGCTGATCGCGCTCGAGCAGCAGCATCCGGAACTCATCACGCCAGACTCCCCGTCGCAGCGCGTCGGCGGGGAGCCGATCGAAGGCTTCCGCACGGTCGAACACGCCGTGCGGATGATGAGCATCGACAACACCTACAACGAAGCCGAGCTGCGCGCGTTTGACGACCGCGTGCGCCGCGGCCTGGACGGCCAGCCGTACCAGTATGTGCTCGAACCGAAGGTGGACGGTGTTGCCGTCAGCCTGCGGTATGAGAACGGCTTGCTGGTGCTGGCAGCCACGCGTGGCGACGGCCGGCGCGGGGATGATATCACCGCCAATGTGAAGACGATCGGCTCGGTGCCGCTGCGCTTGCGCGAGAATCAGGGCATTTCGATCCCGCCTGTGCTGGAAGTGCGCGGCGAGATCTTCATGAACAATGAGGATTTCCAGCGGCTCAATCGCGAGCGCGAGAAGGCTGGCGAGCAGACGTACGTCAATCCGCGCAATTTCACAGCCGGCACGCTCAAGCTGCTGGATTCGCGCATTGTCGCCCAGCGGCGGCTGCGCTTTGTTGCGCATGGTCTGGGACAGGTGGAGGGGGTCGAGCTGAACAGCTATTGGGAGACGCTGCAGCTCATCAACCGCCTGGGTCTGCCGATTCCCGAGCATCTGTGGCGGATCGACAGCATCGATGAGGCGCTGAAGATCATCGCTGAATTTGAGCACACGCGCGCAACCCAGGCATACCAGACCGACGGCGTCGTGCTGAAGGTCGATTCGCTGCGCCAGCGTGAGACGCTCGGCTTTACCAGCAAGTCGCCGCGATGGATCATCGCCTACAAGTATGAGTCCGAGCAGCAGCCGACAGTCCTGAAGGCCGTCCGCTGGCAGGTCGGCAAAGGGGGCAACCTCACGCCTGTCGGCGATCTCGAGCCGGTCTTCGTCGGCGGCGTGACGGTGACGCACGTGTCGCTGCACAACATCGATCAGATCCGCCGGCTGGATCTGCATATTGGCGACACCGTCATCATCGAGCGGTCGGGCGAGGTGATTCCGTATCTGGTCGAGACGGTGAAGGAGAAGCGCCCGAAGGACGCCAAGCCCGTCGAGCAGCCGACGCACTGCCCCTCATGCGGTGCGAAAGTCGAAAAAGAAGTGGATACGCCGTACATCCGCTGCGTCAATCCCGCCTGCCAGGCACAGGTGAAGGAGCGGCTGCTGTGGTTCTGCGGGCGGGGGCAGATGGATATCGAGAATCTGGGTGAGGCGCTGATTGATCAGCTTGTGGATCGCGGGCTGGTGAAGACGTTTGCCGATTTCTACAAGCTGAAGAAGGAGGATCTGCTTCAGCTTGAGCGGATGGGCGACAAGTCGGCGCAGAACGTGATCGATGCGATCGAAAAGAGCCGCAGCCAGGGGCTGGATCGGCTGCTGGCGGGGCTGGGGATTCGCCATGTCGGCAACCGCGTTGCAGCCGTTCTGGCCGAGCATTTCGGCTCGCTGGATGCGCTCAAAGCCGCGACGGTGCAGGAGCTGTCGTCGATTCACGAGATCGGCGACGTGATTGCCGATTCGGTGCATGATTTCTTCCACAACAAAGCCGGCCTGGAGGCGGTCGAGGCGCTGCAGGCGGTAGGGGTCGATCCGAAGTTCGAGCGCCGCCAGGCGGGCGAGCAGAAGCTCGCGGGGATGACGATCGTCGTCACGGGCACCTTGCCGACGCTCAAGCGGGATGAGATCGAGGACCTGATCCGCCAGCACGGCGGCAAGGCGGCTGGCTCGGTGAGCAAGAAAACGAGCTTCGTGGTCGCAGGCGAAGCGGCTGGCAGCAAGCTCGATAAGGCTAAAGAGCTGGGGATCGAGGTCATCGACGAGGCGGAGTTCCTTCGGCGGATCGGGCGCGGGGGATGAACCACGGAGGCGCTGAGGACTTGGAATTGCGGATTGCGGAATGCGGATTTGGGGAGTTCGGTCCGCCCAGGCGGACCGTTTCATCCCAAGCCGATTGCCCAATCGAAATCGATGACTTCAGGCGGGCGATTGTTGCAACCGCAGCACCGCTCATGCAGATAGGCCCCGGTTCGAACCCATCGGGCAAATGACGAATACGGCCACGCATTCGGGCAAGTCACCAGACCATGCTTGGCCGGGCGGCGGTGCTTCATGCGGGATGGCGTGCGGTGGCGGGGTGGGGGCGGTATACTTCGGGTTGGGCTTATCGCTGAGGCACGGATGCCGATGATTTTTCGAACTTGCGTTCTGGGGTTACTGCTGCTGTTGCTGGCGGTGCCGGCGGGGTGTTCGAGTGATCTGTCCCAGCCGCGGCTGGATGGGGCGGTGCCGCTGGTGCGCGTGCGGCTGCTGGAGGGCGTGGATCATGTCACGCTCACGGCGACGCATCCGCCTGTCGTGATGGCGTCGTCGGACCAGGTCCAGCGGCGGCTGAACGTCAGTTCGGGCACGCGGGTTCGCATGGCGCTGGTCAATGACACGTGGAAGATCGGCAACGTCGATGCCGGCCAGGGGGAGCTTGCGATCATCCCGGCGTACGACGGCACGGTCAGCATCAATGACAAGGCCTACCGCGGCCGGTATCGGCTGGTGCCGCGGGGCGGGGGGCGGTTCGACGTCGTCAATGACGTCGACATCGACGGCTATCTCAAGAGCGTCGTTTCCAAGGAACTGTACAGCCACTGGGACATCGAGACCTACCGCGCCCAGGCGATCGTCGCCCGGACGTATGCCCTCTACGAAGCCAGGACGGCTTCAATCTCCGATCATTTCGACCTGTTTGACGACCAGCGAAGCCAGGTCTACGGCGGGATCGCGGCTGAGACTCGCAAGAGCCAGACAGCCGTCGACGACACCGCCGGGATCGTGCTGGCCTACGGCCCGCGCGGCCATGAGCGGATCTTCAAAGCCTATTTCAGCAGCACCTGCGGCGGAATCAGCCAAAGCGCAGCCGATGCCTTCGGCGACCGCTGGATCGAACCGCTCACCGACCAGGTCGACCAGGGCCTGTGCAGCAGCGCCCCGAAGTTCAATTGGGGTCCGGTCGTCATCCCCCGTGATGAGCTGACGCGGCGAATCCGCCTTTGGGGCGAGCGGCGACAGCATCCGGTCGTCCGCATGGGCAAGCTGGTGCGAATCGACAGCGAGCCGAATCGCTGGGGGCGGCCGGTGCGGTTCTACCTGACGGATGACCGCGGCGTTCGCTACATGCTGCGCAGCGAGGAGTTGCGTCATGCCGTCAACACCGATGCGCCCGACGACAGCACGCGTCTACCCAGCTCATTTGTGAAACCCCTGACCGACGGCGAAATGATCCGTTTCATCGAGGGCCACGGCCATGGCCATGGCGTCGGAATGTGCCAATGGGCGGCTGAGCGGCGGGCGCGCATGGGGATGCGCCACGAAGACATCGTGCTCTTGGCGTATCCGGGGGCGATCCTGGTGAGGGCGTACTGAACGGCTCAGGCGGGGGGAAGTTACGACGCAAGGCGGACGCGGCGCCGCTGACGGACCCAGCCGCTGATATGGATCCGCCGCTGGCGGGCGGAGTTCAGGTGATCCAGGTACTGCTGGAGGGCGTTGGCGTCGAATTGCTTGAGGAACTGCTCGCCGGCAGTCGGGTTGATCTTGCGGATCTCGTCGATCAGTTGACGTTTGTCCATGACAGGCTTACCTTCGAGAGTTCACATTAGGACCGGTAACTCCTGGAAGTCATCGGACCGGATCGCTTCCGAACTTGAACGATTGACGAGCCTATGAGTGACCAGCACGAAGCATCGACCGTGCCGCCGGTGGGATCAGCCGGAGCGTCGGGTAATGGCGACGATCCGCTGAAGGGGTTGTATCGCATGTCGACGACGGCGGGGCTTGCCTCGCAGGAGTACGTCGCGATTAATCCGCTGGCCGTCACGGCGGTGGTCCTGGGGCTGCTGAGCGTCCTGGTGCTGATGGGCTGGCCGCTGCTGGTCATCCCGATCGCGGCGGTGATCCTGGCGTTGTTCGCCCTGCGGCAGATCCGCAACAGCAACGGTACGCAAACCGGCCGGGGGCTGGCGTGGACGGGGATCGTGCTGGGGGTGGCGTTTGGGGCGCTGGTCGGCACGCGCGAAATTTCAGCCCGCATCACCGCAGCCGAGGAGCAGCGTCGCATCGAGGCGCTGGTTGCGCAAATCAACGAGCGGCTGATCAATCAGCAGTGGCAGGAGCTGTACGAGCTGTTTACACCGGATTTCCAGAACCGCTGGCCGCCGCAGCAGTTCCATGACCGCGTGATCCAGGTCCGCACGCACGCCCGGCTGGGCGAGCTCCAGCGGATTACGTCGGGGTCGCGCGTCATCATCGAGGAATACGGCAGCGGAAAACGGGGCGTCGGGCAGTTGCATTTCCACTACCCGTCGATGAACGAGCCCGTGAGCGATACGGTCGAATACCGCACGGTCGATGGGGAATGGCGCGTGCACCACGTGCCGCAGGTGTTTGCGTCCGATGCGACGGGTGAGGGCGGGTAATCCGGCCCCACGAGCCGTTCCCCGGCGGTCAGACCGCCCAGGGGTGAGATTATCTGAACGACGGCCATCGCCGGTCCGGTTGCGGGCCGGCGATTTCGTTTCTTGCGGGGGATGCGGGGAAAATCTGCGGCTGGGGGGGCAAATCGTCCGATAACTTCCAAAGCTCTTTGGAATGTTAAGCCGCCTCAAATCTGCCGATTAATCAGCCGATAGCGCCCATAGTGTCGCGGTCTGTCCGCCGCCGGACGGGAGTTGATGCAACATGGCGCACAATCGAAAGCGAATCGTGAGCTGGGTCGTGGCAGGGGGGGCGTTCCTTGTCGTGGCCGCCGCTGCCGGATGTGGCAGGGTGTCGGCCGAGATCTCATGGAACAAACCTCAACCGGCTGTGGCAGCCCCCCAGCCGCCGGCGGAGGCCCAGGCCAACGCGCCCGCCGCCGCACTGCCGGATGACGCCCTGAAGGCTGTCCCGGTCAATATCTTCGGTGAGTTCGAAGGCGCGAACACGCGCTTCGCCACCGAGCCCGCCGGTCCGGTCAACCTCCAGCAGCACACCTTCGTCACCGAAGGCTACGATGCCGACGTCGCCATCGATCCGACCGGCAAGTGGATGGCCTTCTCCAGCACACGACACAACGTCCATCCGGAAATCTACCTCCAGCGGACCGACGGCCACAGCGTCATCCAGTTGACCAACGACCAGGCTGACAACGTGAACCCGGCGTTCAGCCATGACGGCAAGCGCATCGCGTTCGCGTCCAATCGGGCAGGGTCGTGGGACATCTACGTGATGGACACGGATGGCCGCAATCTTGTGCAAATGACCAGCGGCCCGATGCAGGATCTTCAGCCGACGTGGAGCCCCGACGGCTCGATGATCTGCTTCGCCCGTATGGGCGGCCGCAGCGACCAGTGGGAGCTGTGGATCGTCGATACGCGCACGCTCGAGACGCGGATGATCGGCTATGGGCTGTTCCCGAGCTGGTCGCCGGACAAGACGCATAACCGCATCGCGTTCCAGCGGGCGCGGCAGCGAGGCAGCCGGTGGTTCAGCCTGTGGACGCTGGACCTGGTCGACGGCGAGGCACGCCAGTTGACCGAGATCGCTGTCAGCACCAATGCCGCCATCGTCAAGCCGAGCTGGAGCCCCGATGGCAAGGGATTGGCATTCTGCACCATCGTCGAGCCGGCCAAGACGACGCGCGGCAAACCATCCGGGCAGCAGGATGTCTGGATCATCAAGGCCGACGGCACCGGCCGGCGGCGCCTGACCGACGGAAACGGCTCGAACCTGATGCCGGCATGGTCAGTAGATAATCGGGTCTACTTCATCAGTGACCGCAGCGGCAAGGAGTGCATCTGGTCGGTCCGGGTCGATGAGCCCACGCCGTCGCAGATCGCGGCTACGGAGTAGACGCACAACCAACTGGAGCTTCACGGATGAAGCGACTTGCAAACGTGATGCTGCTTGTGCTGGCAGCCGTTCTCAGCGGCTGTGTGGAGAAGCAGCCGCCGTACGGAACCGAGGCGACGATCCGCCTCCGCGGCGCCGAGGGGCAGGTCTGGGCGGTGGCGCCCGCTGTCAACCTCAGTGGAGAGCAGTCGATCGATCCGCTCTTGCAGGCGGATCTGGTCTACCAGCAGCTCCAACAGGTGCGCGGCCTGACGGTGATCCCGGTCAACCGGGTCGTCGAGGTCTACGTCGCCCTCGGCATCGACAGCGTGCAGTCGCAGGAACAGGCTGCGATCGTCTGCGATGTGCTGGGCGCTGATGCGCTGCTGATTCCATCGGTGACGATCTACGATCCGTTCAACCCGCCCAAGCTTGGGGCGGCGTTGCAACTGTTCGGACCACAGGCTCGTCCGGTGCGGCAGACGACCGTCAGCCCACGCGAGCTGGCACGCAGCGCGGCGCCGGCGATCGACCAGCCGATGCCTGTGCAGGTCGAGTTTGTGCAGGCGGTCGGCATCTATGACGCCGCCAACGGGTCGGTCCGAACAGCCCTGGAGGCCTACGCACGCGGGCGCTACGAGCCCGCCGGGCCGCTGGGTCTGAAAGAGTATTACGTGAACATGGACCGCTATTGCGGGTTCGTGTACCACGAGTTGATCCGCGACCTGCTGAAAAAGCAGGCGGGCAGAGGCTGAGTGTAAAAGGCCGCTGCTGCGGGCTGTGCGGTTCGCCGGAGTTGAGCAGGGGGTTGTTGTAACGGGCACGCGCGGCAGGGCAAAGCGGCGCGGGAGAGTTTATGCAGGGCATGAGAACGCTCAGTCTCGTCAAGGGTCAGCACCATTTCTGCTTCCGTTACGAGCCCGGCCAGGAGTCGTCGGTCCTCGATGCGCTGATCGACATGGTGCATCGGCGCGACGTCAATTTCGACTGGTTTGATGCGGCGGTGCTGTCACATCAGCTTGGTCAGCATTTGGCCAAAGAATTGAAGGCCTATTTGCCGAAGAAAGCAGCGTGAGGTTATCGCCCGTTGCCGTCGCGGTTATCACACCCGCGACGCAGGACTGCAGCGGCGGTGGCCTCGCGATGATCGGCTCAGTTTCACAGCCGGTCATCCTGAGCGGGATGCGGAGTCTCCCGCCTGTGAAGTGCGGAGCACCTCACACGTGGGCCACCGGAACGCCGGCCGAGTGGCAAGTACACAGGATGCCTCTTGCGCCAGCAAAGCCGGTCCTATGAATACCGCGACGAACGTTGCCGCACCAATCGAACAGCCCGCTCAAGCCGCTGGGGACAAGAAGTTTACGCCCCTCATCAGGCAGTTCCTCGACTACCTGAAGCTTGAGAAGCACTTCAGCGACTACACCGTCCGCAGCTACGGCGCCGACCTGGTGCAGTTTGCACAATTCCTTGCCGGCGAGATCGGACAGGC
Organism: uncultured Phycisphaerales bacterium; assembly: GCA_937904525.1. Classification (GTDB taxonomy): domain Bacteria; phylum Planctomycetota; class Phycisphaerae; order Tepidisphaerales; family Tepidisphaeraceae; genus CALEKX01. The sequence continues at coordinate 27,283 of CALEKX010000030.1, read as the reverse complement.
GCACGCCAACGTCCCGCCCGGCACGGTTCCGCCCGAGGAGATCGATCAGCGCGCCCTCAAGGTCGAATCGCTGACGGTCCGCGAGTTCCTGGCGTACCTCTACGCCCAGAACTACACCAAGAGCACCACCGCCCGGAAGCTGGCGACGCTGCGCAGCTTCTACAAGTTCCTCATCCGCCGCGGCATGCTGTCGGCCAGCCCGCTGGCGTCGATCCGCACGCCCAAGCAGGAGAAGCGCCTGCCGCGCTGTCTGGACCTCGAACAGGTCCAGCGCCTGCTCGAAGCGCCCGGCGACAGCGATGTGCTCTCAGCCCGCGATCGCGCGATGCTCGAGGTACTCTACAGCTCCGGGATCCGCGTCAGCGAGCTGGTGGAACTGGAGATGGGCGACCTGGATCTGCAGGAGGGCGTGCTGCGCGTCCGCGGCAAGGGCCGCAAGGATCGCCTCACGCCCATCGGCTCGCAGGCGATCAAGGCCCTGCAGCGCTACTTCGAGATGCGCCAGGTGGACCCGCGCATGAGCCAGTCGCGCCACGCGGAGCGCGTCTTCCTGAACAAGCATGGCGAGCCGCTGAGCACGCGCTCGGTCCGCCGCAAGCTCGACAAGTACCTGGTCGCCGCCGGCTTGGATCCGGGGATCAGCCCGCACACGCTGCGTCACAGCTTCGCCACGCATCTGCTGAACAACGGCGCGGACCTCCGCAGCGTTCAGGAGCTGCTCGGCCACCAGAGCCTCAGCACGACACAGATCTACACGCACCTGACGACCCAGCGGATGAAGGAAGCCTACGACGCGGCTCATCCGCGTGCGGATGCCCCGACGATTCCGCATCCAGCCGTCGAGCGGGCGGCGTATCCGTACTACTCCGCCAAAGCCGGCTAAGCCGGTCGCGTACAACAATAGTCAGTGGGTGGCCCGACCGCGCCGATGGCGCGGTCGGGTTGTTTATTGTCCCGCAGCGACGAAAGGGGAGTAGGGCAGGCTATTGCCTGCCGGAATCGCGGCGCGGTGGGTTGTCATCATGCAGCCACCGCGCGGCATGCAATAGCGTGCCCCACGCGCGCCCCCAATGGCGTTGCGGCGTGGCATGGCCGCGTTTCAGCGTCCATCCGCCAGCGGATAGCGGAACAGGACATACGGCTGTTGACGCTTGTCTTCACCGTTATGGAACTTCGCCTGGCGGTTGAGCTGATTGCTCACGATGTACAGGTGGCCGTCGTGAATCCAGACACTGTCCGGCCACAGCAACCGTTCATCCTGGAACAGCACCTCGACATTGCTATCGCTGCGCGCCCCGGCCATGCGCGGGCCGGCGGGGTCGGCTTCGGCGCGAGAAGGAACGATGCGGCGAATGCAGTTGTCTTCGAAGTCCGTTGTATAGATGCGGCCCTGCGCATCGCAGACGATGCCGTCATTGGCTGAGGCTTTCTCAGCCACGACGCGGACGGCATCGTTGATGGCGCGGTCGTTGGAGTTCTTGTCGGCCAGAAACTCCGTGGGCACCGCGTAGACGGTCCGGCTGGTCAGCGGCGTGTAGTAGAGTGTACCGCCGTCGGGCGACAGGGCGATGCCGTCAGCGTGGATCGCAAGCGACTCGGTGAAGGGCGAGTTCTCCGGCCGCAGCTTGATCAGCCGCGCATCGGCTTGCAGCTTGACAGCCGGGTTGGCGCGGGTCGACTCGTGATTGTCGAGCTTCCGCCATGCCTCGCCCGTGGCTAGATCCACCACAATGATCCCGCCTTCGCCGCTGTCGGTGATGAAGGCCATCCCCTCAGCCCCGCGATTGTTGTCGATGCGGACGTCGTTGAGATAGGTGTTCCTGCGAATGACATTGCCCTTATCGAACGCGATCGCCTTGATGCGCTCGCCCGTCGCCAGGTCATAGGCCCACAGCTTCGGGCCGCCTTCGATGGGCGGCTTCATGTCGATGCTGCCGGTGTCGAGAATCCACAGCCGATTGACGGCATCGACCACGACGCTCTGGACGGACACCAGATGCTCCGATGGGTTGAACATCCTCGGCTGATCGGGGTGAAACGGGTTGGTCTGGGCATCGGGGAAGGGGACCAGCTCATTGCCGCGAATCTCAGCCACCGTCGCACCGACAGGATCTTCCCACCGCGGGAAAGCCAGGAAGATGCGGCCCTCTTTCGAGACCGTCACGACGGTCGGCATGGCGTTGTAGAACAGGGCATGCACCTGGAGCCGATCAGCCCGCTTGCCGTCGGCTGGGCCGCCCATGACGGTGGCCAGCTCGGCTTCCTGGATGCGCTGGGCATCGGTCACGACAAGCTGCTGCGCCTGGGCGGGCAGCGTGAACCCGAGGCACATTGCAGCGGCGAGAAAGTGCGTCAGTGGTCGCATGGCGGCTCCTTTTGGTTTGGGGAGTGGGCTTGGGCGTCGGTTGACCGATTGCGCCCTCGCAAAGCCGATGCCGAAGGCGCTTTGCACGTGGTCAGCCTTGGGACGGCCATCCTATGATCGGCGCGGCAAACAGGAGCTTGCTTGGCTACACCTCATCCCAGGCGGGTCGTCCTTACCGGCATCGGCGTGGTCAGCCCCAACGGCATCGGCGCCGAGCGGTTCGCCAGCGCCTGCGTGGAAGGCCGCAGCGGCATCAAGCGGCTTGAGCCGTTTGACGGCACCCCGCTGAAGACCAATGCCGTCGCCGCCGTCGACGCGTTCGACCCGGAAAGCGTCCTGGACCCAGCCGAGGCGCGCCGTGTCCCTCGCATGGTCCCAATGGCGCTCGCAGCCGCGCGCGAGGCCCTGCAACAGGCCGATCTGCACATCGACGAAGGCGATCTGGACGCCCAGCGGCAGATCGGCGTCGCCCTCGGCACGGGCGGCGGCGGGCTGGCGTTTGTCGAGCAGCAGTACGAGACGTTTTTCCGTGAGGGGAAGGGGTCGCTCTACTCCATCACAGCCGGCACGCACGGCAATTTGTCATCCGAGCTGTCGATCGCGCTGCATCTGCGCGGACCGTCGCACGTGATCAGCACCGGCTGCACGAGCAGCACGGACGCCACCGGCTATGCAATGCTGCTGATCCGCAGCGGCGTCGTGCCAGTCATGCTGGCTGGTGGAGCCGATGCCCCGATCGCGCCGGGCATCCTGACGGCCTTCGAGAAGATGCGTGTCATCTCGACGCGATACTGGGACGATCCGCGACAATCCTCACGCCCGTTCAGCCGGGATCGCGATGGATTCGTGTTGGGCGAAGGGGCGTGGATGTTTGTGCTCGAGGAGCGCGAACATGCCCTTGCGCGCGGGGCGACCATCCTGGCCGAGTTGGCCGGGTATGCGTCAACGTGCGATGCGTATCATCGCGTGCAGATCGCGCCGGACACGGTCGAGCCGGTGCGCGCGATGGAGCTGGCGATGCGCGATGCGGGCGTTGCCCGCGACGAGATCGGCTATGTCAATCTGCACGGGACCAGCACGGAGCTGAACGATCGGCTGGAGACGGCGGCGATCCGGCGATGCTTTGGCGCGCGGGCGAATCGCATTCCGATGAGCGCGACCAAGTCCATGATTGGCCATCCGCAGGGCGCCTGCGGCGCAGCCGGCCTGGCGGCAACGGTCCTGTGCATGCGCCAGGGATGGCTGCATCCCACGATCAATCTCGATCAGCCCGACCCACAGTGCGATCTCGACTACATCCCCAACACGGCTCGCCAGGCGAACGTCGAAATCGCCCTGTGCAACTGCATCGCCTTCGGCAGCAAGAACAGCGCGCTGGTCGTCCGCCGGATGTGATCGATCAGCCACAGATGGGGCACGGATGGACACAGATGCTTGATGGCTGCGCATGTGGCGCTGGCATCTCGCCCGCGCCACAGTGGCAACGTAGGGCACGCTATTGCGTGCCGCCGCTGGCTGAGAATCCACGAATAGTCACGAATGGACACGAATGATCAGCGTGCGTTCGCATCGCAGCTTGTTCGTGTCGACTCGTGGATGAGCCGGGCGATCAGCGGCGGAGTGTTTCGACCTTCTGGTCGTCCGCGATCAGTGCGATGCTGGCAATACCGATGAAGAGGCCCGACTCAACGATGCCGGCGCGGGTGGAGAGGGCCTTTTCGATGGCTGCCGGGTCGGGGATGGTGGGGAAGCGGCAGTCGTAGATGTAATTGCCGTTGTCTGTCACGAAGGGGTTGCCATCAGCGCCGCGGCGGAGGGTCGGCTCGCAGCCGAGGCGCTGGAGAAAGTCAGCCTGCAGATCATGGCCGAACTTCACGACCTCGACGGGCAGGGGAGCCTTGCTGCCGAGCTTGTCCACGCGCTTGCTGGCGTCGGCGATGATGATGAGCCGCTTCGAGCCCTGGGCCACGATCTTTTCGCGGAGCAGCGCACCGCCAAGGCCCTTGATGAGGTTGAGCTGCGGGTCGATCTCGTCGGCTCCGTCGATGGTGACATCGGGCATGGCGCCGGGGGTAGGCTCGATCAGGGGGATGCCCAGTTCATTGGCGCGATCCTCGGACTGGCGGGAGGTCGGGACGCCGCGGATGTCGCGCAGGCGGCCCGTCCGCAGCGCAGCGGCCAGCGCGCGGAGGAAGAAATCGGCTGTCGATCCGGTACCCAGGCCGATGATCATGCCGTCGTGGACGTAGTCCATCGCGGCTTCGGCGGCTCGCTGCTTTGCGGTCATAGGCGAGAAAGGATAGTGGCAAATGGATCGGCCTGCCAGTGATCGGCCTGTCGAACCACAGCGGCCCGGAAACACGGCGAAAACGTGGGAAAAATGGCGTCTAGAGCAGGCGTTTCCTGGCGTCGAATCGCTTCATGAGCCGGGTTTTGAGGAGCTGGTGGCCGGGTTGCCAGGTGTGGGCTGTGCGGGCGATCCCGGTAAACAGGCGGACCATGTTCTGCCAGTCGTCCAGGTGGACATACTCGGGGCCGATCTTCTGTTTCGTGCGGTCCATGTTGTGGTAGTTGCCCAGGGGGACGCAGATGCTGGCTGCGGCGAAGCCGAAGACATCGTAGACCGTCGCTTCGCACGTGCCGCCGGGCATGAGGGCCCGCTGGTACTTGAAGGATTGGTCCTTCTTCGCCAGCGCCTGGGCCTGCGCGGTGATGAAGTAGGAGAGGTCGGAGTTGAAGATGCTGGTTCGGTCGCCGACGCGGATGATGCAGCCGTCGGCCTGCTTTGCGTAAGGCTGCTCGGCTGAGCATTCGATGACGATCAGCCGATCGGTCTTTCGCAAGAGGCGCGGCTGGGTGGCCGCGGCGATGGCGCCGACAAACCCATCCTCCTCGCCGCGCGTCAGAAGCACAGCCACCGTCGCCCGCGGCGGGCGGCGATGCAGCTCATCGAGCATCGTCAAAGCCGCGGCTGCGCCGGCGAGATTGTCGCAGACACGCGAGTAGAACCGCTTGCCGCGGATGCGGCCCGTGCCCTGGTCGAACATGCCCGGCGAACCGGGCGTGACCAGCCCGCGCACGCGGACGACGGCCTTGTCCGGATAGCTCGGACGCTGCCTGTCGGCTGAGGTCGCCTCGATGACCGTGCCGGTGATCTCGCGATCGCCGTCGAAAAACCGAACTTTGGCTCTGCGAACGTAGTCCATCAGCACGCCGCCGCGGAAATCGGCTTCGACCGTGTGATCATCGCGCATACGCTTCGCGACAAACCCGGGATGATCCATGTGCGCCGCGAAAACCCACCGCGGCCCGCGGCTGCGGCCTTTCAGCTCGATCAGCAGGTTTCCCCACTCATCTCGCGTCAGGCGCAGCCGGCGGCGCGCCTTCACGAATTGCTCGACATACGCGACAACGCAGTCTTCGGCGAATGGAGCAGTGGGGATCGAGCACAGTTCGGTCAGCAGTTGGGGCATGGGGGTGGGGTAGAAGACAGAAGTCGGAAGAGAGAAGACAGAAGAACGCCGGTCAGGTGCCGATTTCTTCGCGGATGGCGCGTTCGCGCAGTTTGGGGAGCATCTGCTCGAGTGTCTGTGCCTGCGGCGAGCCGGGGTAGCGCTCGATCAGATCCTCCGCCAGCTCGATGGCTTCGGAGAGACGGCGGGCACGGATCAGCTCTTCGATGCGCTTTTCCTGCTCCTGCCGCTGCTGGATTTCGGCATTCTCGTGGATGACGTCGATCTGGTCGCGGATTTTCGCGGCGCGGCGATGGTCGGGGAACTTCTCGAGCAGCCGATCGGCTTCGGCTGCGGCGCGCGTCCATTCGCGATGCTCAATGTGCTGCTTGATCTCCTGATACAGGCGCTCAGCCGTGTTCTCGCGGAACAGATCCCGCTCACGGGTGACGCGGGCGAGCAGCGCCTGGCCCTCGGCATGGTCGGGATAGTTGCTGGCAAAGTGCTGCGCCATCGAAAGGGCCTCATCCCAGTTGGAAATTGCCATGAGGTCTTCGACCTGCGCACTGATGCGTTGGAATGTTTCCTGTTCGACAGCCGATCGCGCGATGCGCAGCTCGTCCTGCACCTGCAGGAAATCGGCATCGTCGCCAAACTCCGGCCGCAGATGGTCCAGCAGCGACTGGGCGCGAGCCCAGTCGGCATGGGCGATGGCCGTCTGGGCGCGGCGAAGGGTGTTGAGCTTGTGCTGCTGGCGGAAGCGGCGCAGGTGTTCCTTACGCTGAGCTTCATCGAGCAGGGCGAGGTGGCGGATCTCCTCGAGCAGGCGGCGGATCTCAGCCAGGGCGTTGGGATCGACGGCTGGATGTGCGCCTGCCGACTCGGGCGGCGGCGCGGGGTTCTCATCGCGCCTGGCCAGCTCGGCTGCCAGATCGCTGCGCAGCAGGGCCATCTCGTCGCGGATCTCGGCGATGGCTTCGTCCAGATGGGCCAGGAGCGACGCATCGCCCGAGCTCGATTCGCGGGCTGGGGCGTCCTGGCTGGCCAGGCCGAGCAGGAGCATGCCCAAGCCGACGCTCAGCAGGAGGATCAGGCCGGCCGAGGCGACCATCGGCAATGCCGCCTCAGATGCCTGTATGCCCGCAACCACGCGCAGTGCAACGAGCACCGCGCCCAGCCCAAGCACACTTCCACCGGCGAAGCGAAGTCGAGATGAGGCCATGGCGGCATTATAGCGAATTGCGGCAACGGCGAGTCATCCAGATGCACAGCGCATCAGCCCCCGCGCATCCTCTCCAAACATCGATACACCCAACACAAAACACCAACCCTAGAACGGGTCGATATGTGCCGCGAGATTGCGGAACCGGGTGCACTTGCTGTCGAAGGTGAGCTTGACCGTGCCGGTCGGGCCGTTTCGCTGCTTGGCGACGATGACTTCGGCGATGTTGTCGGGCACGAAGTCGGGCTCGGACATGCGGTAGTAGTCCTCGCGGTGCAGGAGCATGATGACGTCAGCGTCCTGCTCGATGCTGCCCGATTCACGGAGGTCGGACATGCGCGGGCGGTGGCCGTCGCGGCCCTCGCTGGCACGGTTGAGCTGCGAGAGGGCGATGACGGGGATTTCCAGCTCGCGAGCGACGGCTTTGATGCCGCGGGAGATTTCGCTGATCTGCTGCTGACGGCTTTCCGGACCCGGATTGTCCATGAGCTGCAGGTAGTCGATCATGATGCACTTGATGTCGTGCTGGAGCTTGAGGCGGCGGGCTTTGGCGCGCAGCTCAAGGGGGGTGAGGCCGGGGGAGTCGTCGACCCAGATGGGGGCCTTGGCCAGTTCGCCGACGACGTTGGCCAGCTTCTGGTATTCGTGAGCCTGGAGCATGCCCTTGCGCAGCTTGTGAGAGTCGATGTCGCCGCGGCTGCAGAGCATACGCTGAGCGAGCTGCTGCTTGCTCATTTCCAGGGAGAAGACGGCCACCGGCAGCCGCTGATCGGCTGCCAGGGCCTCGACGATGTTCATCGCGAAGGCCGTCTTACCCATCGAGGGGCGGGCGGCGATGATGATCATCTCGCCTTTCTGCAGGCCGTTGAGCATATCGTCCAGCTCGGTGAACATCGTCTCCAGGCCGCGCTGGCCGCGGTTTTCGATCATCTCGAAAACCTCGTGGAGGACGGTTTCCAGCGGGACCATCGCGCTGCCGACCTTCTTCTGGGCGATGTCGAAGATCTTTTTCTCGGCCTTATCCAGCACGAGGTCGGCCTGCTCGTGGGGGGCGTAGGCGTCGCGGAGGATGTCGTTGGACGCGGAGATCAACTGGCGCAGCAGGGCCTTTTCTCGGACGATCTGGGCATAGTGCGCGCCGTGGGCGGCGGAGGGGACGGTGTTGAGGATCTGCCCGAGGTAGGCCGTGCCGCCGATCTCTTCCAGCAGTTGCCGCTTCTTCAGCTCTTCACAGACGATGACGGCGTCGATGGGGCGGTTCTGCTCATAGAGCTTGACGATGATGTCCCAGAGGATCTGATGGTCCGCCTGGTAGAAGGCGTCGCGATCGACGATCTGCACGACTTGGCCGATGACGTCCTTATCCAACATCATCGACGCCAGGAGACACATCTCGGCTTCGATGGAGGCGGGGGGCAGGCGGTCGAACTGGGCCGCGAGCGTACCTTCGATCAACTGGCTCATGGCAGGACTCCGTTCCGGCGCCACCGGAAAAACAACATCGTGGGGCCTGATGCTAAACGCTGACGGATGGACTCGCAATGCGGGCGAGGTCAACGGAGTCTAATGGCTGTTGAACATCGCGGGCCGGACGGCGGGGTGGGGGGACAGGATATGCACATGCTATCCAACGGGGGTTGTCGAGAGATGGAACCCTCCGATGGCGATTCCTGCCAGCGGAGCCAGTACACGGGGTGATGCGCAAAGAGAAGGGCCCGGGGCGTGTGCCCCCGGGCCCGTGTGCTGCGTCTGCGTGACCAGGATCATTACTCAGCCTGGGCGCCTTCCTGCTGCTTCTGGGCGGCGGCATAGGCGTCCATGGCGGCCTTGGAGTCGGGGTCGGGCGCGACCCAGACCTTGATCTCGGCCTTGAGGTCTTCGTCGAACTGGACGCGGACGGTGTACCGCTCGATACGGTCGAGGCGGCCGTCGAGGTAGATGTCGTCCGGCTCGATGTTGAAACCCTGCTGCTGCAGGGCGCGGGCGATGTCGGTCGCGGTGACCGAGCCGAACAGGTGGCCCTGCTCGTTGGCGCGGCGTTCGAGGGTGACTTCGACGCCCTCGAGCTGGCGGATGAGGGCCTCCTGCTGCTCGCGGCGCTCGCGCTCGAGGCGTTCGATCTCCTTGCGGCGCTCTTCGACCTTTTTGATGTTGCCCGGCGTCGGCTCGACGGCCAGGTTCTTGGGCAGCAGGTAATTACGGGCGAAGCCCGGAGAGACCTCCACCACATCGCCGACCTTGCCGACGTTGCGGATGGACTCGCGGAGTAGCAGTTTGACGGTTGCCATGGTTCTTAATCCTTGTTGTGGTTGTCAGTTGTCCATTGTCCGCAGCCGATAGTCGTTGTCGCGCAACGCCCAACCGGCGACGAACGACGGGCTAGAACGGAATATCATCCTCGCGGAACTGCGGTTCGTCGCCGAAGGGGGCGGGCTCCTGCGGAGCCTGCTGGCGCTGCGGCCGCTGCTGATAGTCCCCGCCGCCGCCACCGCCGCCGCCATCGCGGCTGCCGACGAACTGGAAGCTCTCGACGACGACGCTGAGCTTGGAACGCTTGCCACCGCCCTGTTTGTCTTCCCACTGGTCGTACTTGAGGCGGCCCTCAATGAGGATGGCTTTGCCCTTCTGGCAGTACTGGTTGATGGTTTCCGCGGATTTGCCGAAGGCGGCGCAGTCGACGAAGGTGACTTCCTCGCGCTGCTCGCCGTTGGAGGCGGTAAACCGGCGGTTCATCGCCAGGCCGAACTCGACCACGGGGGTCTGGTTGGGCAGATACCGAAGTTGTGGGTCGCGCGTGAGATTTCCCAGAAGCACGACTCGGTTGTAACTGGCCATGGGAAGGCTCCTTATTCAGCCGACTGCTCGGCTGGCTGTTCTTCGCGTCGGGCGCGAGCGGGGCGGTCGGGGCGGTCCTCGCGAGCGGGGCGCTCGTCGCGCGGGCGTTCACGCTCGACGGGCTGGGGCTCGACAGCCTCCATCTCTTCCTTGCTGAGATGGTCCGCCCGGGTGATGAGCACGCGCAGGAAATCGACGCTCAGGTTGACATCGCGCTCGATCGCCGCAACGGAGGACCCCGGCCCACGATAATAGCACAGGACATACAGCCCGCGCTTGTTCTTCTTGATCTCGTAGGCCAGGCGGCGCTCATCCCACTTCTTGAGCACGAGGATCTCACCACCGTGCCGCTCGACGATCGAACGGACGAGGTTCAGCGCGCCCTCGACGTCGGCCGACGACGGAAGAAGAAACATTGCCTCATACTGATTCACTTTTGTCTCTGCCATGTGTGTCATGCTCCTAGCATGGGTTCTGGCCGTTTCGACGGCCGCTAGTGGTTACGGATCCGTTGCCGATTGCTCGTAATCCGTTGTCAGTTCTCACTTACAACGGATCACGGGCAACGAACAACACTCTATTCATTCCGATTGAACTGGTTCATCGCCGGTTCAATGCCTTGTTCGACCCAGGTCACAATCGCGTCGCACGCGCGGGCGATGGCTGGGTCGATCAGTTGTCTCTGCTCGGGCGAAAAACGCCCGAGGACATACGCCTTTCCGGGCACGTTCGGCGGCGGGGGATCGATCCCGATCCGCAGCCGGGGGTACTGGTCGGTGCCCAGCACCCGCTGGATGTCGTTCAGGCCGTTGTGGCCTCCGCTGGAACCGCCAGCCCGCAGGCGAAGCCTGCCGCACGGCAGTGCCAGGTCATCCAGCACGATCAGGACGTCGGACGCGGCGACCTGATAGAAATCCATCGCCGCCCGAACCGCCCGTCCGCTGAGGTTCATGAAGGTCGTCGGCTTGAGCAGCAGCAGCTTGCTGCCGCGAGCCGTCGTACCGTCCATGACCAGGCCGTCGAACTTCGTCCGGGCGAGGCGATCGAACTCGCCAGGGCCGGTGGTCCACCCCAGGCGGACCGACAGGGCGTCGATGACATCGTACCCGATGTTGTGACGCGTGGCGGCATACTGGCGGCCGGGATTGCCCAGTCCGACGACAATTTTCATATCCTGCAGTCTCCCGCGGACGACAGGCACGCATCAGCCGGACGGTCCAGGCTGCCTGTCGCCTGCCGCCGGGAAGCGTATTACTTCTTGGCTTCGGCCTTCTTCTGGTCGGCCGGGGCCTCCTCGCCTTCCTCTTCCTTCTTGCGGCCGATGACTTCCGGCTCGGCGGCAGCGGCCTCAGCAGCAGGCTCCGCCTCTTCCTCGCGGACGGCATGGACCGAGCAGACGATCAGCGACGGGTCCTGCAGCACGCGGATACCCGCCGGGAGCTTCAGGTCGCTGATGCGAACCTCGCCATCCATCGGCAGATCGGAGATGTCGTGACGGATCACGTCCGGCATCTCGGTGACGAGGCACTCGATTTCCAGCTCGCCGATGATCTGCTGGAGGACGCCGCCTTCCTTCTGGCCGATGCTTTCGCCCTTGAGCTCCAGCGGCACGCTCACCTTGACGCGCTCGGTCAGGTCGACGCGCGCGAAGTCGACATGGATCAGCTCCTTGCCGAGGTGATCGTACTGCACTTCCTTGATCAGCACCGTCTCGTTGCGGCCGTCAAGGTTCAGGTTGAACAGATGCGTGCCGCGCTCCAGATGCTGGGTCATTTCCTTGGCCGGCAGGGTGATCGGGATCACGTCCTGCTTGTGGCCGTAAATCACGCCCGGCAGCGCGCCCGTGGCGCGCAGGCGCCGATTGGCGCGGGTGCCGAGTTGCTGTCGAGGCTTAGCCTGGATCTCTGCTGTCTTTGCCATATTGCGTTACTCCTGAATTGCCTGATGTCAGTGATTCGTTGTCAGTAGACGGTTACTTGTGAGCGTTTTCGCGTTTGAACAGGGCGCTGACCGACTCGTTGTGGTGGATGCGGTGGATGGCTTCACCGATCAGCTCCGCGACGCTCAGCACCTCGAGGCGATCGGCGATCGCGTCCGCCCGGTTGCCCAGCGGGATCGTGTCGGTGATCGCCAGCTTGGCAAACGGACAGGCCGCCAGACGCTCCATCGCCGGCGGCGCGAAGACCGCGTGCGTCGCCGCCATATAGATGTCCAGCACGCCGTGCTGCTTGAGGATCTTGCAGGCTTCGGTCACGGTGCCAGCCGTCGTGATCATGTCGTCGACCATGAGCACGTTCTTGCCGGCGACATCGCCGACGACGTGGCGCGATTCGATCGTCGAACCGGTGCGGCGCCGCTTGTCGATGAAGCACAGCTCGCCGTTGAGCATCTCGGCGTAGACCTGTGCCCGCTTGACGTTGCCGACGTCGGGCGAGACGAACACGCGGTTGCTCAGGTTCAGCGACTCAAACCACTTGCTGAGCACCGGGGCAGCCGTCAGATGATCGACGGGGATGTCGAAATACCCCTGCACCTGCCCGGCATGCAGGTCGACCGCGACGACCCGATGGGCGCCGGCACGCTCGATCAGATTGGCGACGAGCTTGGCGGTGATCGGCGTGCGGCCGGCGTGCTTCTGGTCCTGGCGGGCATAGCCGAAGTAGGGGATCACCGCCGTCACGCGGCTGGCGCTTGCGCGCTTGAGTGTGTCGATCCAGATGAACAGCTCCATGAGGTGGGCGTTCACCGGATGGCTGGTCGACTGGATGATGAAGCAGTCGCGTCCGCGGACGTCTTCATCGACGCGCACGATCAGTTCGCCGTCGGGGAACAGCTCGGTGCGTCCGCGACCGAGAGGAAGCTGCAGATAATCGCAAATACGTTGCGCCAGTGCCGGGTTGGCACGGCCGGTGAAGATTTTGACTTTGTCTGCATCTGCCTGCATGGCGGTTCTCTCGATCGTGGTTCCGGGCGTTTTCAGGCGATGGCGGCTCCGTTGCCGATCGGGGGGATCGATCCGGAGATGACCGTCCCCTCGGGCACGATGCTTTGCCTGGGCACGGCGGCAAAGGGGCCGATGACACAGCCGGCGCCGATCTGGCTGTCTCGTCCGATGAAGGTAAATGGCTGGATGACCGTATCCGGGCCGATGCTGACGCCGGCTTCGATGTAGGCGGTGTCGCTGTCGACGATCGTGACGCCGGCCTCGCGCAGGGCGCGGTGGATGCGATCCTGCATGATGAGATCGACCTCAGCCTGCTGCTGGCGTGTGTTGACCGACAGCACATCCTCAGCCGTGACGGCCTGCACAGCCACGACCTTCTTGCCGGCGCGGCGGAGAATGGCGTAGGTGTCGGTCAGGTAATACTCACCCTTCTTGTTGTCGTTGGTCAGCCGGGACAGGGCGTAGAGCAGGGCTTCGGACCGGAAGCAGTAATAGCTGGGGAAGACCTCGCGGATCGCTCGCTGGGCGTCGGTGGCGTCGGATTCCTCGACAATCTCGACGAAGTCGCCGTTGTCGTCGCGGACAATGCGGCCGTAGCCGTAGGGGTTGTCGAGGACGGCGGTGGCCATGGAAGCGGCGGCCTTTTCCTCGCGATGAGCCGTCAGGAGCGTCCGCAGGACTTCGCCGCGGATCAGCGGGCCGTCGCCGGCGAGGATGAAGACATCGCCGCCATGCTTGCGGATGTGCTCCTCGCACATGCGGGCGGCATGGCCGGTGCCGAGCTGTTCGGTCTGCTCGATCCAGGTGATCCGCTTGTCGTGGGCGAAGCTGGCAGTGATCTCGTCCTTGCCGTGGCCGATGACGACCAGCACGCGGTCGCAGCCGGCTTCGTAGCAGGCATCCAGGACATACTGGAGCATGGGGCGGCCGCACACTTCGTGAAGCGGCTTGGGCCGGCGCGATTTCATTCGCGTCGACTTGCCGGCTGCGAGGATGATGGCGGTTGTGCTCATGCGAACGCAGTAGCCAGTTACTGGTTGCCAGTTACTGCCTGCTGCCCTGCATCTGACAACAAGCGACTGACCAATTTCACTACCCGGCCAGGATTCGAACCTGGACAAGCAGGACCAAAACCTGCTGTGCTACCGTTACACCACCGGGTAAAGGCAATCGTGTCGAGGAGGAACGGCCCACCGACCGCCCACATGGCGATCTGGCCGATTGAAGGGATAAGCTCAGACGACGTAAATCCCTGTTTTTGACGGGGGTTACGACTGGTCGGCTGATGTCTGTCTACCTTTCCAGCTCGCGCTGGACCTCTCGACGACGTCCGGGGGCTAATTCCCGGAAGGCAGCATCGTACGGGCCGGGACGGGGGTGGTCAAGGAGGGGGCAAGGACGCCTGACTCGCTGAAGCCGCGCACTTCATCTCTCAGTCGCTTCGCCTCTCCCTTCGTCACTCCGTCGCTTTCCTCATCACCCCAGCCAGAGCGAGAAGTACACATACATCCCAATGACCAACCCCAGCACCATGCAGGTCAACACAATATCCCACGCATTCCACGAGGCCCGGATTTCAGCCCGGTCTTCGGCTGTCAGGCTGGCGTAGGTCGTGCCCTGCACGTGCTGGGGATCGGGGGGCGCGGTCATCAGCGAGACGATGATCATCGTCACCACGCAGATGACGAACAGCACGCTGGAGAAGTACAGGAAATTGAAATCGGCGAGGGTCGCCAGGAAGGTGGGGTCCTCGAGCTTGCCCTTGCCGAAGACGGCCTGCAGCGCGAGCTTGCCTACGCCCAGCACGAACCCCAGCAGCAGGGCGGTCATCGCCCCCGTCGCGTTCATCCGGCGCCAGAACAAGCCCAGCAGGAAGACGCACGTGATCGGCGGAGCCAGGTACTGCTGGACGCTCTGCAGGTAGTGGTACAGCCCCAGCTCGCTGATCTGCGACATCACCGGAATCCACAGCAGGCCCAGACCGACGACCACCGTCGTCGCAATCCGGCCGACGGTCACCAAATGCCCCTCGGGCATCCCGGGGCGGAGTCGTTCGTAAATATCGACAGTAAAAAGAGATGCGGATGAGTTAAACAGTGAACTAAGCGAGCTCATCAATGCCGCCAGCAGGCCCGCGACGACCAAGCCGCGCAGTCCCGGCGGCAGGAGGCCCGTCACCAGCGACGCAAACACGCGATCGCCGTCGATGATCCGCTGACCGCCGTTGGTCGGCTGGCCGGTAGGGCGGTCTTCGGTCTGGACCGGGATGTCCGTCGAGTCGATCGTTGCCATCGTCTGCTGAGAGACCGACTTCGTCGGCAGCTCCATCAGCCCTCGCTGATGCAGCGCATAGCCGATCAGGCCGGGGATGATGAAGATCAGCACGGGCGTAACCTTCAGCACGCCGCCCCACAGCGCCCCGCGCCGGGCGTTGCGCAAGTCCTTGGCTGCCAACGTCCTCTGGACGATGTACTGATCCGTACACCAGTACCAGATCCCGACGATGGGAGAGCCGATCAAAATGCCCAGCCACGGGAACTCCGGATCGTCGATCGGCCGCCACAGCTCAAACCGCTCGGCCTGCGCCGCAACCGTCAGACGCAGCTCTTCCCATCCGCCCAGCATCGACAGGCCGATCCCCGTGATGCAGAACGACCCCACCAGCAGGATGATCGCCTGGGCGGTGTCGGTGTAGAGCACCGCTCGCAGCCCGCCAAAGATCGTGTAAATGCCCGTGAGAATGACGGTTGCGATCGCACCAATCCAGAAGGCGTTTTCCGGCGAGCCGAAGGTCTGCGGCAGGAGCGTCTCGAAGACCTTCGCGCCCGCGTAGACCGTCACCGAAACCTTCGTCAGCACATACGCCAGCAGCGAGACGACGCTCAGCACCATCCGCACCTTTGGGCTGAAGCGCTTCTCGAGGAACTCCGGCACGGTGTAGACGCCCGTGCGGTAGTAGAAGGGCACAAACACCCACGCCAGCAGCACCATGATCCAGGCGTGCAGCTCGTAATGGGCCATCGCCATGCCGGTCGTCGCCCCCTGGCCGGCCAGGCCGACGACATGCTCCGAGCCGATGTTCGACGCAAACAGCGACGCGCCGATCACGAAGAATCCGATGTTCCGCCCCGCAAGGAAGTAGTCGGCTGTCGTGTCCTGCCGCCGCGATGCCCACCACACCACGCCGATGAGCATCCCGAAATATCCCGCCACGACCAGCCAGTCGACCAGTTGAAGTGTCTGCATGCGGTTAGCGCCTCCCAGCCTGCAATCTATCAGACTCATGCGTTAGGCGGGAAGGTGTTTTTGTTGTTTGTTGTTTGCTGTTTGTGTTTGGATGTTTGGTGTTTTGATGCTTGGCTGTCCTGGGGGTTCACTGCCAGCGCGGGCCGCAAGCGTGTAGGATGCGGGCATGCGATTCCTTGTCACTGCCGGCAACACGCGCGAGCGGATCGATCAGGTCCGCGACTGGGGCAACATCTTCACAGGCAACACCGGCTTTGCCATCGCACGGGCCATGGCGGAGCTGGGCGACGTGGATCTGCTGACCAGCAATCGCGCCCATCTGGCGTCGCTGCCGGAGCTTGCATTGCCGCATCCCATCCACGGCACCGCGTTCACGACCCATGCCGACCTGCGCACGCTGCTGGCGGAGCACATGGCCCGGGCGTCGTATGACGCGATCTTCATGACCGCAGCCGTGGCGGACTACAAGCCGGTGCGGACGTATCGCGTCGTCTCCCGCGAAACAGGCCCGGACGGCCAGGAGCGATGGCTCGTGCAGGACGTGCAGGCGCCGAAGGTCGGCTCGACGCATGGGCAGATCGCGGTGCTGGCGGAGACGACCGAGAAGCTGGTGGACCTGTTCCGAACGGAATGGGGGTTTCGCGGCTTGCTAGTGAAGTTCAAGCTCGAGGTGGGGCGGACGAAGGAAGAGCTGATCGAGATCGGCCGAAAAAGCCGCGTCGCCAGCGGCGCTGATTACCTCGTCGCCAACACGCTGGACATGGTCGACGGCACGTCAGCCGGCGCCTACCTGATCGGGCAGGACGATGTCGAATGGGTTCCTCGCGCCCAACTGCCAACGCGTCTGCGCCAATTGGTCGAGAGCAGGGGGCGTTAGCAGAGAGACGAAGCGACGGTGGGGGAAGGAAGGGCGTGCTGCTTGTTCGGACTGTCATCCCCCGACAGCCGGCATCCACACGCCACGAGCTTCATGCATCATCCATCATTCATCACGCCCCATCACCGGGACAGGACAATCAGCAGCAGCACCAGGTTGGCCACCACCGACACCCCCAAGCCGATCAGGATGCCGATCACGACCGGGTTCGCCCAGACGTTGGCGCCGGGATCGGGCGTGATATCGACGGTCTTGCCGGTGGCTTCGACCGCTGCAAGGGCTTCCAGGTCGATCGCCTTGCGTGCATGGACTGGCGGCTCGCCGCGGCGGACGGCTTTGAGATCCGCCAGCAGGTCTTCTGTGCTGGCGTAACGCTCGTCGCGCCGCTTGGCCATGCAGACGTCGATGATCTCTCCAATTCCGGAAGACAGAGCTGTATTAATGTGGTCGGCGGGGACCAGCGCCTGCTTAAGGTGCTTATGCATCACAGCGCTGGGCGTATCGCCTTCGAACGGCGGCCGGCCGGTGACCATGTGATACAGCGTCGCGCCCAGCGAGTAGATATCGGCGCGGAAGTCGATATCGACATCGCCGCGGATCTGTTCGGGGCTGATGTAGTAGGGCGTGCCATAGGCCTTGCCGGCTTCGGATTCCGCCGCTTCCTTGTCGTCGACGGCCCGGGCTAGACCCAGATCCGTCAGCTTCGCGACGCCGTTGGGCATCAGCAGGATGTTCTTGGGCTTGATGTCGCGATGGATCAGGCCGCGCTGGTGCGCATGCACCATGGCGTCGGTGATCTGGATCATGATGTCCAGGGCTTCCTGTTCCGTGAAGTGGCGGCCCTCGCCGACCGGCGGCGGCTGCATCACGTCGTAGAGCGTCTTACCCTCGACGTATTCCATCACGAAGTAGTGGTACCCGTCGGGCGACGAACCGACGTCGATTGCCTGGACGATGTTGTTGTGCGACAGGCGGGCAGCCGCCTTTCCTTCCTTGTAGAAGCGCTCGACGAACTCGGGATTCTCGCTCATGCGCTTCGGCAGCACCTTCACCGCGACGATGCGGTCCAGCGAGTTCTGGCGGGCCTTGTACACCGTCGCCATGGCGCCCTTGCCGAGCTTGCTGATCAGTTGATAGCCGGGGATCTGCGACTGGCGGCGCTCGTCAAGCTGCTTGCGGATGCGCTTGGCTTGATTGACGGTGATGAACGCATGTTCGACCAGCAGGTCGGCCAGGCTGCGCTGATTGGGATCAGACGATTGCTTCTGCTGCTCGCGACAGAACTCAACCTCGGTGCGTGTCGCCAGCCCAAGCTCCACCACCACACGGCCGATCTCGGTATCGAGATTTGCTGAGAGGCCGGTGGATGCGTTGCTGTCGGATTCAGCCATGGATTGCTGCCTCACCAGGATTACAACAGCGGACCAGTCTGCTTCGTCTTTAAGCGGGCACCGAGCACAACCCCCATAAAAACCTTATGTTGCGCGTCATGCCAAGTCAACAAGCACCCTCGGCGGCGCCCGCCGTGATGCCTACTTATCGACCGTCAGCCGATCAGCCTGCAGTCGCCCGAACCCAGCCGGCGGTTACCGGACGGTCCGGATCAACCCTGCACCCTTGACGCGGGCGTTGAATCGTCCGTGTAACATCCCTTACCTAACGCGCCCCCATCTCCATGACGATACAACCCCAGTGCCGGTGTACTGCGCGGCAAGCTCACCCGGTCAATCCGCTCCGATAATCGCATGAACGAGCAGTTGGTCAACCAGATCCGACAGTGTCCGTCTCTTCCGTCGCTGCCGACGATTGCGATGCAGGTGCTGGACCTGGCCCAGAAGGAAGCGGTCGATATCCCCGAGATCTCCCGGATCATCTCCAAGGATCCGGCCCTGTCGGGCAAGATCCTCCGCACCGTCAACTCCAGCTTCTACGGACGAAGCCAGTCGATCAGCACGATCAGCCATGCGCTGGTCATCCTCGGATTGCAGAGCGTTAAAACGCTCGTCCTCGGCTTCTCGCTGGTCACCAACCTCACCAAGAGCAAAAGCAAAGGTTTCAAGCATCTGACTTACTGGCGGCGCAGCATCTACGCAGCCACGGCTGCCCGCACCATCGCCGGGAAGATCAACGTCGTTCAGCAGGAGGAATGCTTCCTGGCGGCGCTGCTGATGGACATCGGCATGCTGGTGCTCGACCAGATCCTGGGCGAGCAGTATGGCCAGATTAACGAGCAGGCCCCCGTCCACAACGATCTGCCGGCTGTGGAGAATGCCGTCCTCGGCATGAACCATGCCGAAGTCGCCGGCATCGTCGCGGAGCAATGGAAGCTGCCGCCGGTGCTCTCGGAGCCGATGGCGCATCACCACAATCCGTCCGGCGTCTGCGACCCCAGCGCCCGAAAGCTGGCGGATGTGGTCCATCTGGCCAGCCGATGCGCTGACATCTTCGTTGACGAACATGCCGCCGCGCCGATCTCCGAAGTCCGCAAGCTCTGCCGCGTGCTGTACGACATGGACCAGGACACCTGCGACGCGATGCTCGAGGAGATCGGCACGCGAACACGCGAGGTCGCGCCGCTGTTTGAGATCAACATCGGCTCGGGCGGCAGCTACGAGGAGATTCTGAAGAAAGCCAACGAAGCCCTCGTCGAGCTGACGCTCCGCTCGCAACAGCAGGCCACCACCCTCCAGCAGCAGAACATCAAGCTCCAGGAGCAGGCGACGACCGACCGCCTCACCGGCCTGTCCAATCGCCTGCGCCTCGACGAGTTCCTCGCCGAGCAGTTCAACGCCGCCCGCGCCTCGCGCAAGCCGCTGTCGCTGTTGATCCTGGACCTGGACAACTTCAAGACGGTCAATGACACCTACGGCCACCAGGCAGGGGACGCGGTTCTGCGCTATGTCGGCCGCCTGCTCCGCACAGCCGTGCGCCAGCAGGATCTGGCCGCCCGTTACGGCGGCGAGGAGCTGGCACTGGTCCTGCCCGATACGCCGCGCGCGACGGCTTCGACCATCGCCGAGACAATCTGCCGCGCCATCGCCGCCAAGCCGGTTGTCTGCACCGAGGCGACCATCCCCATCACCGCCAGCATCGGCGTCGCCACCTACGAACCCGGCGGCCCGCTGGCCAGCCTCCAGCACTTGATCAAAGCCGCCGACATGGCCGTCTACGCCGCCAAGCACGCCGGCCGCAATTGCGTCCGCGTCTTTACCTTCCGCGCCAAAGCCGCGTAGCTGCACCCTGGCACGCGCGGCCGTCGCGTTTCCTGCATCATCTGCGCTTGTAGTTGAGAACGTCATCCTTCGCTGCGCTCAGGATGACCCCATTTGGGATGGAACTGGCGGCCTAAACGCCATACAGCTCAGCCGCCTTGCTGCGCAGGTGCTGTAGCAGCGGCTGAGGCGACAGCGGCCGGCCGGTCACGCGCTCGACAAGCTGCGCCGCCGTGTACCGCCGCCCATGGCGGTGGATCTTCTCCCGCAGCCAGCCCAGCAGGGGGGCAAAGTCCCCGGTTTCAACCCGCCCATCCATGTCCCCGATTTCGCCGCAGGCCTGTTCGAAGAACTGAGCGGCATACAGATTGCCCAGCGTATAGGTCGGGAAGTACCCGAATGCGCCGCTCGACCAGTGCACGTCCTGGAGCACACCTTCACGGTCGCAGCCGGGCGTCACGCCCAGGTACTGCCGCATCTTCGCGTTCCATGCCTCGGGCAGATCCTTCGTCGACAGGCGGCCATGCAGCAGCTCGAGCTCCAGCTCAAATCGCAGCAGGATATGCAGGTTGTAGGTCAACTCATCGCTTTCCGTGCGGATCAGCGACGGCCGCACGTCATTGATGGCAAAGTGCCAGGCCTCTTCGCTGACGCCTTTCAACGCTGCGGGGAACTGCGCCCGCGTTCGCGGGAAAAACAGCTTCCAGAACGCCCGGCTCCGCCCGACGAGGTTTTCCCACATCCGCGACTGCGACTCATGAATCCCCAGCGAGCAGTGCCGGCCGATCGGCGTGCCGAAGTGCTCAGCCGGCAGGCCCTGGTTGTACAAGGCATGGCCCACCTCGTGCAGCGTGCTGAAAAAGCCATCGCTGAAGTAATGCTCGTCGTAGCGCGTCGTGATGCGGACATCGCCCGGGGCAATGCCCGTCGAAAAGGGGTGCACGCTCAGGTCGATGCGCCCAGCCTGGAAGTCATATCCGACCGCCTCGGCTGCCTGGCGCGACAGCTCTGCCTGCGCGTCGATCGGATAGTGCCGCGTCAGGATTTCCAGCGGCGCCTTGCGTGACGATGCGGTGATCTTCTGCACCAGCTCCACCAGCGCCGGCTGGAGCGATGCGAACACCGCCCGCAGGTTGGCGGTGGTTTCCCCCGGTTCGTAGCCTTCAAGCAGGCCATCGTACAGTTCGCCGCTGGCGGGGGCGTAGCAGGCGGCTTCCTGGCGGACCAGCTCCACGATGCGCGCCAGCGTCGGCTCGAACGAGGCGTAGTCCGAGGCCTTCTTCGCCGCCGCCCAGGCGTGATGGCCCAGCGTCCGCATGCGCGCCAGCTCCGCCACCAGCGACCCCGGCAGGCGTGTGGCGCGGTCGTAGTCCCGGCGGATTTCGCGGATATTGGCAGCCGTATCCGACTCCGGATCGGCTGTCAGCTCCGTCCCTTCGCACGCCGCCAGCAGCTCGCCGATGCGCGGATCTGTGAACTGCTCATGTGTCATCCGCGCCAGCAGCGACAACTGCTCGCCGCGATACGCCGCCGCCTTCGGCGGCATCCCTGTCCGTTCATCCCACTCCAGCAGCGCGCCTGTGCTCTCGAGAACGGCAATGCGTTTGAGGGTCGCGATCAGCTCGGCGTAGGCGGTGGTGGGGGACATGGCGTTTGGAAGAAGGTAGAAGATAGAAGTCAGAAGGCAGAAGACAGCAAAACGCAGAATGCGGAATGCCAGACGGTCATCTGTCATTCCGCATTCCGCGATCCGGAATCTGAGATCCCAAATCTGAAACTTGAAATCTCAAATTTCAAATCTCAGATCACAATCCAAAATCCGCAATCCAAATCCAGAATCAAATCACCCCGAGGGCCAGCATCGCATCGGCGACCTTCAGCAGGCCGGCGATGTTGGCGCCGCGGACATAGTCCCCGGGGAAGCCGTATTCCTCAGCCGTCTGGTAGCAGGTCTGGTGAATCCGCTGCATGATCTCAGCCAGGCGCTGCTCGGTGTAGTCAAACGTCCAGGCATCGCGGCTGGCGTTCTGCTGCATCTCCAGGGCGCTGGTGGCGACGCCACCGGCATTGGCGGCCTTGCCCGGACCGAACAGCGTCTTGGACTTCTCGAACACCTCGATCGCATCGGGCGTCGTCGGCATGTTGGCGCCTTCGGCCACCACGCGACAGCCGTTGTTTACCAGTGTGCGGGCGTCTTCGCCGTTCAGCTCGTTCTGCGTCGCGCACGGCAGGGCGACATCGCACTTGATGCTCCAGATGCGCCCCCCGGCTTCGTACTTGGCATCCTTCTTCGCCTTGGCGTATTCCGATAGCCGGGCACGGCGGACTTCCTTGATCTGCTTGAGCAGATCCAGGTCGATGCCGTCGGCGTCGTACACCACGCCGTTGGAATCCGAGCAGGCGACGACCTTCGCGCCGAACGCCTGCAGCTTCTCGATCGCGTAGATCGCGACGTTGCCCGCGCCCGAAACCACGCAGATCTTGCCTTCCAGGTCCTGCTTCTGCGTGCGGAGCATCTCGCGGGCGAAGTAGACCAGGCCGTAGCCGGTGGCTTCGCGGCGGACATGCGATCCACCCCAGTTGATGCCCTTGCCAGTCAGCACGCCCGACTCATAGCGGTTGGTGATCCGCTTGTACTGCCCGAACATGTAACCCAGCTCGCGCGAGCCGACGCCGATATCGCCCGCCGGCACGTCGGTGTACTCGCCCAGGTGCCGATGCAGCTCGGTCATGAAGCTCTGGCAGAAGCGCATGATCTCACGGTCCGAACGGCCCTTGGGATCGAAGTCGCTGCCGCCCTTGGCGCCGCCAATCGGCAGGCCCGTCAGCGCGTTCTTGAAGATCTGCTCAAACCCGAGGAACTTGATGATCCCCAGGTAGACCGACGGATGGAACCGCAGACCGCCCTTGTACGGGCCCAGCGCGCTGTTGAACTCCACGCGGAAACCGCGGTTGATGTGGATCTCGCCCTTATCGTCTTCCCAGGGAACACGGAAGATGATCTGCCGCTCCGGCTCGCAAATCCGCTCGATGACCTTCGCCTCCAGCAGCTCCGGGTGCTTCTTCACCGCCGGCACCAGGGAGTCAAAAACTTCCTGCACCGCCTGGTGGAACTCGGCTTCGCCGGGATTGCGATTGACAACCGTTTCGTA
This sequence comes from uncultured Phycisphaerales bacterium, assembly GCA_937904525.1. Taxonomy (GTDB): domain Bacteria; phylum Planctomycetota; class Phycisphaerae; order Tepidisphaerales; family Tepidisphaeraceae; genus CALEKX01. The sequence continues at coordinate 3,978 of CALEKX010000030.1, read as the reverse complement.
GATCGCCTCGATACGCTTGTTGATGTCCATTCGTTTCCTCTTTCTCTCGCCAGTGGGTGTGCTCGTCGAGCGGGGGCGTAGACTACTGGCGCGGCATTCACAACTCAAATCAGCCGCCCCGTGCGGTGAAGAATTTCCGTCTGCGACGATGTGTTTTCTTACAATTTGCGGAAGTTCGCAAGAAGTTGCACCGCGCAGGGGCGGTTATGTGGCGGGGGGATGTTCAGGGGGGATCGCCTTACCCTGCGGGTCGAGGCGGGGGGCCTGCGTATCCTGGCCGAGGCGGAGACGCATCTCCCGGTCGGTGACGTGCTCCAGCCGCTCGGCGGTGCGGTGTGTGTGGTCCGGCCGCACCGACATCTGATCGGCCAGAAACGTCTCCCAAAGTCGATGGGATCTCAGCAGTTCGCTGGCCGCTACGCGACCCCGGTCCGTCAGCGCGACGTGCCCGTTCGTCCGCTGGATCAATCCCTCAGCCGCCAGGCGCGATACAGCCAGCCGCACCATCCAGCGCGGCGCGTCCACATGCGGCGGATACGCCCCAGCCGCCGCGGCTTGCTCTTCCTGGCGATACAGGTTGCCCAGCAGGTCCTCCCGTACGATCCGCAACGACAGCATCAGCCGATGCGCCATCTGGCTGAGTACGCCCTGGCGCGGCGCCACCAGCAGCACGACCAGGAAGATCAATCCCGCCATCGCCGCCATCGCGCCAGCCGTGATCGTGTCGGGGAACCCGAACCACCCCGGCACGGTGATCGCTGCAAGATGCCCCAGCACAGCCGATGCGATCGCGACCCCCAGGCTGACCAGCACCATGCTCCTCAGCCGTTCGGTCAGCAGGTAGGCCGTCGCCCCTGGCACGATCATCATCGCCACTACCAGAATGTTCCCGATCACCTCGAACGACGCGACCGCCGTGATCGCCACCAGCGTCATCAGCAGGTAGTGCATGACGCCGGCGTTGATCCCCAGTGTCGTCGCCAGCTCCGGGTCGAATGCGCTGATCCGCAGTTCCTTGAAAAAGAGCACCACAAACGCGGCATTGATCAGCAGCACGGTCCCCAGCGTCAGCACCGGCTGGGGGATCGTCATCCCAAAGAGGGTGGTCGTATCGAGCACAGCCAGCTCCAGCGCGCCATAGAGCACGCAGTCGGCATCGAGATCGACCGCGTCGGCGCCGCGCACGATCATGATCAACCCCAGCGCGAACAGGGCTGTGAACACCACGCCCATCGACGCGCCTTCATCGACCTTGCCGAAACGGCGGATCCATTCGGTCAGCAGCGCCGTCAGCACGCCCACGACCGCCGCGCCGATGAACATCGGCAGGCTCGCGCGGCTGTGCGTCAGCAGGAACGCAGCCGCCAGGCCCGGCAGGACGGCATGCGAGATCGCATCGCCCATCATGCTCAGCCGGCGCAGCACCAGGTAGTTGCCCACCAGCGCGCAAGCGCATCCGCACAACGCGGCGATGACAACGACCCAGGTATCAAAGACGCTCCATGACATGGTGTCTTGTTGCTTGGTGTTTCTTATTCTGCTGCTGACCGCCGACCGCTGACCGCAGACTGCCTGGCTGCGTGCTAATCACCGAATCACATGCGGCGTCTGCGGAATCTGTTCCTGTCGCTCCTGTTCCAGCAGCCGTTCCAATTTTGCGACCATCTCGTTGCCCAGCACGTGCTCGATCATGTCCGCGCCGCGGTCGACGTGGCTGGGCGCGACCTCGGCGTGCGTGATCAGGTATAGCTCCCACAGGCGATGATCGCGCACCACACGGCGCGCTTCGATCATGCCCGCATCGGTCAGTTCGATGACCTCTCCGGGCAGGAGCGTGATCAGCTCCTGGCGGTCCAGGCGATGGATCAGCCGCATCAGCGACCAACGCGACCAGGATCGCATCGCCATCAGGTCGGCGATCCGGATGCGCGGTCGGCCGCTGGGGCCGGTAGGGGCATGGCCGGTTTCGATCAGCTCATACGCCGCGCGCAGCAGGTGCTGCCGCGCCACAAGGCGATTGAGCTGCTGCAGCCGGATCCATCGCGCCAGCACGCCCCGCGCCGGCCCGGCAAACATGCTCACGACAAACCCCGCGGCGGCGACCAGCACGATGATCGCGCCGGCCGGCATGCGCGGCACCAGCGCGCTGATCGATGCCCCGATCCACCCGCTCACGCCTCCCAGCACAGCCGACAGCAGCAGCATCGTTCTCAGCCGATGCGTCCAGAACCGAGCCGCCGCGGCGGGGATGATCAGCAGAGCGATGATCAGGATCAGGCCCACCGCCTGGAGGCCGACCACCGTCACCCCCGTGACCATCGCCATCATCAGCAGGTCCAGCCCCAGCGTCGGCCAACCCTGGGCCCGCGCGAAAGCGGGATCAAAGCTCAGCAGCCGCAGTTCCTTGAACAGCAGCAGGCAGATCACGCTGACAACCACGGCTGTGCAGGCGATCAGCTTCGCGTCCGAGGCCAGCATCGCCGCCGTCTTGCCGTAGATGAATGTCTCCAGTCCCGCAGCCGAGCCGGCGCTCATTCGCTGGACGATCCCCATCAGCGCCACGCCCAGGCCAAAGAACATGCTCAGCACGATCCCAAGGGCCGTGTCTTCCTTGAGGCGCGTCAGGCCCTGGATCAGCAGGATCATCCCCACGCCCGCCAGTCCGCTGATGACCGCGCCCATCAGCAGCCCTGGCAGCCATTTGCCGGTGCCGCCGGCTGCCACCATCACCATGAACGCGATGGCGATCCCCGGCAGTGTCGCGTGCGCCAGGGCATCGCCCAGAAGCGCGCGTTTGCGCAAGAGCATGAAGCCGCCGATCGTCCCGGCTGCGATGCCCAGCATCGTCACCCCCAGCACGACGACGCGCGTGTTGTAGTCGCGCAGCGTCAACACGCGCCAAAATGCGCTGTCCGGCGCCGCGGTTGCGTCGACGGTCGTCGATCCCTGCGCCCAGGCGATGCCCGAGCTCAGCACGACGACGGCGATCAGGATGGTGCAAAGACGCTTCATCGCCTCGTGCGGCTGTCGCCGCGTTGCATCAGGAAACGCCCGGGCCGCGGCGCAGCGCCTCGGCTGCTTCGTCGAGCAGCGTCAGGCGGCCGCCGTAGGTCTTCTGCAGGTTTTCGTTGGTAAAGACCTCTGCCGTCGGTCCGTGCGCAACAACACGCATGTTCAGCAGGATCACGTAGTCGAAGTACTCGGGGACTGTCTGCAGGTCGTGATGCACGACCAGCACGGTCTTGTCGCGCGCCCGCAGGTCCTGCAGCGTCTGGACGATTGTTTTCTCTGTGGCTGCGTCGACACCGGCGAACGGCTCATCCATGAAGTAGATCTGCGCATCCTGCACCAGCGCGCGAGCCAGGAAGACGCGCTGCTGCTGGCCGCCGGAAAGCTGATTGATCTGGCGATGCGCGAAGTCAGCCATGCCGACACGATCGAGCGCTTCCAGCGATTTGTCCCTCCAGCGGCGGGTGACGGGCTTCAGCCAGCCGATCTGGCCGTAGCAGCCCATCGCGACGACATCGAGCGCGCTGACGGGGAAATCCCAGTCCACGCTCTCCCGCTGGGGGACGTAGCCCACCAGGTGCCGCTGGCGGCGGTACGGCTTGCCGTAGATCAGCACCCGCCCGGAGGCCTTGGGCACGAGGTCGAGCACGGCTTTGATCAGCGTGCTCTTGCCCGCGCCGTTGGGCCCGACAATGCCCACGAGCTTCCCAGCCGGGATGTCCAGATCGACGTCCCACAGCACCGGCTTGCGGTGGTAGGCGACGGTCATGTCATGGATGGACAACGGAGCCGCCGGCGAATGCTCGTCGCCGGTCGCGGGATGCGCGGCAGGAAAGGCCAGGGGTGGGGCGGTCGACATTGTTTTGATGTCTCCGGTGATGGGATTTTGAGTAATCAAAGTAGTGGACGGTGGGGGATGTGTCAAGGAGGGAAGGGAGTGACGAAGCGACGGAGGGGAGACGAAGAGAC
>CALEKX010000029.1 GCA_937904525.1 uncultured Phycisphaerales bacterium | reverse complement strand
GACGAAGCGAAGAACGAACCGCGCAGCATCGCCACTGCCTACTGCGACTGCCTACTGCCACGGCCAACCGCCAACTCCCCACCGCAGACCGCAGACTGCAGGCTGCTCCCGCCGCCTGCCGCCTGCCGCCCGCCGCCTGCCGAAACAAACACAGCCCCGGAGACACATCTCCGGGGCTGCGGTGTTTTCCTTTGTTGCTGATGGTGATCAGTTCGTCACCTGCGTGCTCAGCAGCGGGAACGACTGCTCCTCACGCTCGCGGGTGATGATGATCGTCGGCTTGACCAGGATCAGCAGGATCTGGTCGTCCTTGGCCATCGAGCGGTTGGTGAACAGGCGCTTGATGAACGGCACCTTGCTCAGCCCGGGCACGCCCTTCTCACGCTCAACCTCACCCGCCAGCGTCTGACCGCCCAGCAGCAGCGTGCCGCCGTCCGGAACGGTCACATACGTCTGGACCGTGGTGATCGTCAGGTCCGGCAGCTGCACCTGAGCGCCGGGCACGCCGGCCACGCCGTCGTCTCCGTCGTCACCTTCCGCGGCGGTCTGGAACTGGAACGTCGTGAAGCTGTTGAACGACGTCAGCACCGGACGCAGGTCCATGTCGACGTACTTGCGATCGGGGCTAACCGCCGCACGCACGTAGAAGATGATACCCGTGTCCAACGGCTCGATCGTCGGGTTGAACAGACCCACGCTGCCGACGACCGGTTCGAGGTCAGCCACGTAGTACTGCCGGCGGACCACGACCAGCACGGCTTCCTGGCCGTTGTAGAGCGTCACGCGCGGGGCGTTGACGGTCGCCGAGTTGACCTGCGCCTGCGTGGCGCGGATCAGGAAGTCGGCCTGGAAGTCATCGAGGAACGTGCCGGTGATCTGCAGCGACGGGTTGCCGACCAAGCCGCCCAGCGTGCCCGGAACGGGCGTCTGCGGAGCACGCGTGAAGTCGGACGTATCCTGATCAACGCCGATGCCGCCCGGGAAGTTGCTGCCGACGTCATTGAACTGGAAGTCCAGGTCAATGCCGACGTCCTCCAGGTAGTTGCGCGACACCGTCAGGAAGCGGGCCTCGATCGCGATCTGCACGCCGCGGGCCTGCCGCAACTGCGTGAGGATCTCGTTGATCGTGGCATGGTTCTTGGGCGTCTGCACGACCACCAGCACGCCCGAGCGAGGCCGCTCGGTGATGGTGCCGCGGGCGTCGATGTTGTTGACCTGCCAGGAGTTCTCCGGCACCGAGGCCATCAGCAGGTCAATGATCGCCTGCACGTCCTCGGCACGCTGCTCCTCAATGTCCTCATCATCGTCGTCGTCTTCGCCGAACAGGCCGCCACCATTGTTGCCGCCGAAGCCGCCGAAGCCGCCGCCGCCGCCACCACTGAACCCACCGCCTGAGCGGCTGCTGCCGCTGGTGTTGCTACCGCCAAGGATCTGGGTGTCCGGACGGTCAACCGCGCGCGGGGTCAGCAGCAGGTCGTTCAGGTCATAGGTACGCGGGATGTAGACGGCGTTCTGCTCGAGGTCTTCGGTCGTCGAGATCGTGATCACGCCATCCTCGACGGCGTAGTCCAGCGACACGCGCGGCACGGGCACGCTGCCGGCATCCTGCAGGATAACCTGCAGCGCCTTGCTCAGACGCACGTCACGCAGACGAGCCGTCACGGGCGTGCTCTTGTCGATCATCGAAGCCTGCAGAGCACCCCAGTTGACGTAGATGTTGGCACCGGTCAGGTCACGCAGGAACTCGATGGCGTCCTCGAGGCTGACGCGATCGAAACGCACCTCGGGGAGCTTGCGATCCAGCAGAGCCTGCGTGGCGACGTCTTCCGGCGACAGGGCCTGCTCTTCAGCGACCAGGCGGTCGCGGGAGCGGCTCAGTTCCGGCCAGTTGTCCGGATAGCGGAAGATGTCGTCATACGGAATCAGCTTTTCCTGCGACTGGTTGAGCTGAAGCTCGAACTGATCGAGGAACTGGTCGCGATAGCGCGACTGGGTCTGGATGATGACCTGATCCTGAACCAGCGGCAGGACCGAGCTGGCATACTCGTTGTACGGATCGAGCTGCAGAACCTGCTGCAGGACGCTGGCAGCCTGACGGTAATCGCGGCGATCGATCAGACGCTTGGCGTCGGTGATCAGCTCGCGGATCGTCTGCTCACGCTGCTGGGCGGCCAGCCGCTGCTGCTGTTGCTGCTGCTCCAGCGCTTCGCGACGGCGAGCCTCGGCTTCGTCAGCCGCGGCCTGGGCACGCATGCGGTCCAGACCCGCCTGCGAGTTGGCGATGATCTGGGCGGCTTCGCGGGCGCGATCCGGCGGCAGGAGCGTACGAGCCGAGTCGAGGGCGACGCGGGCCCGATCGATCTCCTGCTGGGCGGTCACATAGTCGCCACGCTGAGCCGACTCGGTGGCTGCGTCAATGTGCGTGCCGAAACGCACATTGAACTCGTCGATGGCGATCAGGATTTCGCGTTCGCGCTGATCCAGCGGGCTGGTGGGCGTGCCGGTCACGAGGGCCAGCATCTGGGCGCGGCCCTGGGCGGCGGCTTCGTTGCCGGGCTGGAGCTCCAGCGCCTGGGTGTACAGTTCGAGAGCCCGCTGGTAATCGCGGCCGGCTTCAGCACGGCGGGCCTGCTCGACCAGAGCCTGAGCCTGGAGGGCGGCTTCCTGCTGGCGGACGCGCTCGAGCTGAGCGGTCGTTTCGAGCGCCCGCTCGGCATTGGGGTCAGGACGGATGGCCAGGGTATCCGACGGCGGCGCGGTCGGCGTCGTCACCGTTGCCTGCGCCGAGGCCTGAGTCTGAGCCTGGGCCTGGGCGACGGCCTCAGCCTCTGCGGCGAGGCGGGCATCGATGCGGCTGATGTACTTGGCGGGCGAGTCCTCAAACAGGCCGGCGCGATAGCCGTATTCCTGAGCCCGGACGAAGTTGGCGCGGGCGGTTTCGAGATCGCCGGCACGATAGGCGGCCTTGCCGTCGTTGTAGGCCTGCTTGGCGATGGCGGCCCGCTCCTGGCGGGTCAGCTCGGGAGCCCCGCCGGCATCGACGACTTCGCCTTCGGCGGTGGCTTGCGGCTGGGCGACGACGACATCGGTGCCCTGCTCGGTCTGGACGACGGCTTCGCCGGGGACCTGGGTGCCAGCCTCGGGCTGAACGACGACTTCAGCGGGCTGCTCAACCGGGGTCTCCGCCGGCTGGGCCTGAGCGACGCGACGATCGATGTCCTTCAGGTAGTCCTGCGGGCTGCGCTTGAACAGCGGAGCGCGATAGTTGGCGTCGCGAAGCTGCTGGAATTTGGCACGGGCCTCTTCGAAGCGGCCGGCATTGAAGTCTTCGACGGCGCTGTTGTAGGTGGCCTGGAGGTTGCTGCGCTCGGTGCCGATCTGGGTCTGAGCGACGGCGATCTTTTCGTTGGCCTTCTGGCGGGTGGCGTTGTCGGCGAAGCGGTTGCGAGCGGCGTTACGGTAATGCTCGATGGCCTGCTGAGCATTGCCGGCTTCGAGGGCCTGCTCGCCGAGTTCGAACTGGGCCCGGGCTTCCTGGCGCTGGCGGGCAGCCTGCTCGGCGCTGGAGAGCGTGTCGTTCAGGCGCTTCTTCTCGGCATCGGTGAGATTGTTGGGATCGACCGCGCGGAGGAGGGCGAGGGCCTCTTCGTATTGGTCAGCCTGGTGGAGGCGAATGCCCTGGGCGAGCTTGTCGGCATCGGACAGTTCCTGGTCGGCTGCCGGGATGGCGACCACGTCGGCCTGAGCGAACAGGTCAGCCGGGAGGGCGACTTCCTGGATCTGCTGGGCCGGCGCCGGGACCGGGTCAAACCAGAGCATCGGAACGGTCATCGCCACAGCCAGTGCGAGTGCGGCCTTGCGGCGGCGCTGCGGGCTGGCGGGTCGATGCAGGGACACTTCGCGCGGACAATTGGTTGTCGAACTCATGGAGATGGTTGCGTGAGTAACGGACCCGATGCGGTTGAAGAACACGATGTTCCTCCTTTTACGCGGAAGCGCGCTTCCGCTTGAAGGTAACGACGAGCCAGCTCGTCTTGTCCACCGGCGTACGCGCCACCGCACGCCGATGCCACTTCGCCGCGGCGGGTCACGCCCTGCCGTCGGACTGCGTCACATACCCGCGGTACGCACGCACCACCTGGCGATCAGCCAGGCGCTCCCACCGGCCGCTGCGGGAGGCAGCGACGAGTCGACAACGGTGGCGAGCGGCAGATGGCGAATGCATGGGCGGGAATACCGGTCTGTTGTCAATCCCTGATGTTCAATCCACGAAGCCCGATTCGCGGTCCTGCCGGACCCCGGTCGGGATCTCACCGGTGCGGCGATGCGTAAAGCGTCGATCGATCATCGCTTGGCGCGCCGCAGTCGGAGTCGGTCACGGGTGCATTAAAACAGATCGAGGCATCGTCACGCCAAATCGGAACTCGCTCGCGACAGCCTCTATCGTTCGATCAGTTCGCAGGTTAGCGCCCGAAGCCGTTTTCACCATCAGATCGCGCCGCCAGACGGCTGCTGCGACTGCCACTGCGCTGCGCGATCCTTCACGGCCGTGGTCAGAACAACGATGGCAGGATTCCAATAGCCTGGGGGCTCTATCCGCTGCCGCAACACCGGGTTACGACCACAACGCGAACTAACCGAGCCGGGCGGAAAGTCTAGTCGAACGCTATCATGCATGCAAATAAAATCATCCGTATCAGCCGTAAGAGATCGGCTTTAGGGCATCCAATACGCCAGTCGAAGGTCTTATCGGACGCAGCCCTGGATGGGGACCATTGCAGCCCCCGGAAGGCGGGTCTATCCCCCTGCCCATAGCGCATTTAGGGACGGCTATGCCGACGGCGTCTGCAGGTGATGCGTATCGCCCCATGCGACCAAATGAGGCTGGCCGTCGGCGTAGCGGATGATGTTGATCCCGGTGTTGGGGGTGGCCAGACGGCCATAGAGGCTGTCGGGCAGATGAAAGATCGCCAAGGCTGCACAACGGATCGCCCGGCCATGGCTGACGATCACGACCCGCTGGCCGGCGTGGGCATGGGCAATCTCCTGCAGTGCCGCGTGCATGCGTGCCATCACAGCGCGCGGGCTTTCGCCGCCGGGGCACTCGGCATCGAGGTCGTAGCTGCGCCACCGCGCGTAGGCTTGCGGATCCCGGGCCATCGCCTCCTGGGCTGTCAGACCCTTGAAAATGCCCAAATCGTGCTCGCGCAGACGGGGATCGGTGCGGATCGGCAATCCCGTCACACGGGCGATCGCCTCAGCCGTCTGCAGGGCTCGCGTGAGGTCGCTGCTGTACAGCGCATCGGCTCGTTCACGGCCAAGCCGCTCAGCCAGCCGGCGCGCCTGCTCATGGCCGTGGGCACTGAGCGGCGTCTGGTACACCTGGTGCGTCTGGTTGACGTTGCATTCGGTCTGCCCGTGACGGATAAGCCATAGCTCTGTCATTTCGTAACCGCCTGTCTACACCAGCTTTTCGGCAGCCGCCCAGACGTCGTCGACCGTCAGCGCTTCCAGCGGGTCGTTGTGAATCGTCGTCACGCGCGGCCCCAGCGGCCGCCAGACGTCCGGAACCGTGGGCCCGAACAGCGCCAGCGTCGGCAGGCCGATGAACCCGGCCAAATGGCCGGGCCCGCTGTCATTCCCGATGAACGCGCTGGCCTGCAACAGCTCGGCATGCAGATCCAGATAGGTCTGCGGCGTGCGGACTTCGCAGACGCGCTTCAGCGCGTCGATCCGATCCGCTGGCCAGCGATCGAGCTCGACCTCGCCCAAAATCGCCCGGACGGTATGCCCCGCCGCCTGAAGGCGACGGATCAGCTCGATGAACCGCTCCAGCGGCCAGCACTTGCCAGCCGATCCGCTGCCCGGATGCACGAGGACCGCCTCCCCCCTGCTCGCCGGTGCGCCCACGCCCCGCTCAGCCACCGATCGCAGCATCTGCTCGGTGGCTGAGCCCAGGATCGGATGCGGCTCGAGCTGGCGAAGCAGGAATCGCGTCGCGTGCTCGTCCCATTGCGGTGGCGGCGTCGGCGCCAGTGAGATCACGGGCGCCCCACCGCTGAGCCTGCTGAGATTGGCTGACCAGGTCTCTTCCGGCCCAGCCACGAAGTTGACGATCAACTGAGCCCCTGCCAGCAGGCGGGCTTGCGGTTCGTCCAGCACCGGGTTGTCTGTATGCAACTGATGCCACTGCGACTGGATGTCGCGCCACTCCAGCCCAAGCACACGCTCCGCCAGCGCCCCCTTCGACGGGTGCGTGACGTACATGACGCGGCTTTGCGCATAGATACGCCCCAGCGCCAGCCCCAACGGCCAGTTGAGGACAAAGTCCCCAAGGGCGCCGGAGTGGAAGATCAGCACGTTGCGTCGCAGCATTGGGGGCTATCTTCAGTGATTGCAGGCACGACGCCAAGGGCAGGGGCGATCTCGCAGGGCGAGCGATTCCGCATGCAGTCGCCACAAACCTTTATTCTGCAAAGCATTATACCCCCTCTCGTCGTCCGGCCCGCCAAGGCGGGACCCCGCGATTCGTCTCCGCCCCTCCCTTGCGGGCTGAGGGCTCGCAGGCCGCCGTGCCTCACAACTTCGTCTCTTCGTGGCGCAGTCCCTGCGTCTCTATCTAGTCGCTCATCCCCTTCGTCGCGCCGTCGCTTCATCGCTCGCCTGCCCTTTCCCCTTCTTGGCGATCCCTTCCCCACCCTCTATAACTGCCGCCTTGCGAAAGGACTGATCTACTCATGGCGGAGACTTTGCGTGTGGGGATTGCGGGTGGGGGTTGGCCGGGGCTGGCACATGCAGCCGCGTATCAGGCAACCAGCGGGTTCAAGCTCGTAGCCGTCGCGGATCTCATCCCGGCCCGGCGGAAGAAACTGATGGACGACTACAAGATCGCCCGGCAGTACGCCGACGCGATGGAACTCGTCCGTGACCGCGAGATCGATGTCATCAGCGTTTGCCTGCCCAGCGATCTTCATGGCCAGATCGTCAATGCCGCCCTGCGCGCAGGCAAGCATGTCCTGTGCGAATCGCCACCAGCCCATCTGACCAAAGACGCCAAGGCCATGCAGCGGTCGGCTGAGAGCTCCGGCAAGGTCCTTATGTATGCCATGCAGCGCCGCTTTGGCGTGCATGAACTGGCAGCCAAGCAGGCTGTCGACAAGGGGTACATTGGCCAGCCGTACCATGTCCGCACGGTCTGGACGCGAACGCGCGGCATCCCCGCCGGGACGGGCTGGTACACCGACAAAGCCCGCAGCGGCGGCGGCGTGGTCATGGACATCGGCCTGCACATGCTCGACCTGGCGTGGTCGCTGCTGGGTCAGCCCAAGCCGACCAGCGCCTATGCCCTGACGCATCAGCGATTTGCCGATCTGGCCGCCACGCCGAGCAACGTCGAGGATGCAGCCTTCGCCCTGCTGCGCTTCGAAAACGGCTGCAGCATCGAGCTGGCGACGAGCTGGGCGATCAACCAGCCGCCGACCCAGAACGGCACCGCCTGCCGCATCTACGGCAGCGAAGGCGCCATCGAGGTCTACACGCGCAGCGGCCCGGTCATCTACCGCAAGTTCGACAAGGAAGGCAATTCCAAGAGCCAGCCGCTGAAGGGCCCCAAGACAGCCGGCCACAACGCCCTGATCCGAGCCTTCCGGGACGCCATCCGCGGCACCACCCCCTCCACCCCCGGCCCGGCTGAGGGCGTGGCGCTGATGCAGATGGTCGACGCCATCTACAAGAGCGCCGAAACCGGCAAGAGCGCCGGGCTGTGATTTTGGATTGAATCCGATTGATTGCCGATCGCGGATTGGAACCGCAGATGAATGCGGATGAACGCGGAATTGATTTTGGAACTTTTTTGTTGAACCTTGGAGCTTCCTTGGAACTTAGTGGTTGGACCTTGGAGCTTCATCGCCCCTACTGCCCACAGCTCCCCCGCAACGCATCTGCTAACTGACACTGAACTTCCGGCCTCTTTCAATCCAGCCGCTGATTCCCGATAATTGCCCGCCTGCATTGACTTTGTTGTCACTCATCCGAAAGGAACCCGTTCATGCGACGTGCAAAGATCTCGATCATCGGCGCCGGCAACGTCGGCGCGACCTGCGCCCACTGGTGCGTTACCGAGCAGCTCGGTGATGTCGTCCTCGTCGACATCCCCCAGGTCGAGGGCATGCCCCAGGGCAAGGCGCTGGACCTCTACGAAGCCACCCCCGTTGCCCTCGTCGACGCCCGGATCACCGGCACCACCAGCTACGAAGCCACGGCTGACAGCGACGTGGTCATCGTCACCGCCGGCGTCGCCCGCAAGCCGGGCATGAGCCGCGACGACCTGATCAACATCAACACCGGCATCGTCAAGAGCGTGGCTGAGCAGGTCGCCAAGTATTCGCCCAATGCCGTGATGATCGTCGTCTCCAACCCGCTGGACGCGATGGTTTACGTGGCGTGGAAGGCTTCGGGCTTCCCGACCAACCGCATCGTCGGTCAGGCCGGCGTGCTGGACACAGCCCGCTATCGTTCGTTCCTGGCCGAGGAAGTCGGCTGCAGCGTCGAAGACGTGCAGGCCCTGCTGCTGGGCGGCCATGGCGATGACATGGTCCCGCTGAAGCGCTACACCTTCGCCGGCGGCATCCCGATCACGCAACTGGTCAAGCCCGATCGCCTCGAGCAGATCATCGACCGCACGCGCAAGGGCGGCGCCGAGATCGTCAGCCTGCTCAAGACCGGCAGCGCCTACTATGCCCCCTCGGCTGCCACGGTCCAGATGGCAGAAGCCATCATCCGCGACAAGAAGCGCATCCTCCCCTGCGCCGCCTACTGCGACAAGGAATACGGCATCGGCGGCTACTTCGTCGGTGTGCCGTGCATCCTCGGCACCAACGGCGTGGAGAAGGTCCTCGAGATCGAGCTCGACGACGAGGAGCGCAAGGCGTTCCAGGCGTCGGTCGATCACGTCAAGGAACTGGTCAAGTCCGTCAAGATGTAAGACGGCTTAACGGCCCGGCAGCCCGTGCCACGTCTATTGCGATTCCAGCAATACCGTGGCACGGGCGCCTCGCCCGTGCGAATGCCCGTGTGGCGCGAGCGTCCGAAACGTCACGCATTTACGGATGCCATAGCCCCAAGCCGTCATGCTGAGCGCAGCGAAGCATCTCAACCATTTCTGACGCACCAGATCCTTCGCTTCGCTCAGGATGACCCCTCAGAGGACACAACTATCGTAGATACATCAACAAGTTCCCGCCCCCCACAGTGCCCCACTCACCCCCTTCGTCGCTTCGTCGCTCCCCCACTTCGTCTCTTCGTCTCTCAGTCCCTTCGCCTGTTCCTCGCCCCCTTCGTTACTCGCCCGAATAACCGGTCCGCTGAATCAGACCCTACCTCATCGCCTTTGCGATCTTTGTAGTCTTTGAGATCTTTGCGCCAGACCCCTTCGCGAGCTTCGCGCATTCGCGGCCCGCACCGAGATCAAACCTCAAGACGCGTGAAGAACCGGATCGGTCCCGTGCCGTCGGTGTCGTAGTCCGCGTCGATGCGGTAGAGCGTCCGCCCAGCCAGCGAGCGAAGGCGGAGGTCGTCGGCATTGACCTCGACGACACGCAGCTTCGCCGGCGGCGGATCGAGCGTGACCTTCAGGCTGTCCAGCCGAAGGCTCGCGCCATCGATAGCCGGCTTGGCCACCGACCACAGCACATGCCGCACCGCCGGCAGCGCGACGGCTGGGCAGTCGATCACATCCTCGATGACGATCGCATCCCCCTCCGCCGACAGCCCGCGCGTCCACCGCCGCAGGCCCGCGCCCGACGGATAGGCGCTGGTCAGATCCAGCAGATACCGCGGCGACTGATCATCGATCTGCCGTTCCAGCACCGCACCGGCAGCATCGCTACCGGCGCGCTGCTCCTGACCATTGATGAGCGGGCAGCAGTGGCCGCGGCTGGACGCGGGCAGATAGGTGTATCGCCGCGAGCCGAAGAAATCGGCTGCGTAATACGGCGCCCCCAGATCCGGGATGATCACCTGCGAATCGACCGCCGCGATGAAATGCCCCAGGTCGTTGTGATTGTGCCGCTCGGCGTTGGTTCCGCCGCCGATGGCAACCGTCAGCCGGCCACGGCGAACGATCAGCACCTGCTGATCCGGCAGTTCACGCACAGCCGGCGGCACGTACGACGACGCACGGCTGAGCAACGCATCGCCGCGGCACCGCGTTTCGATCTCGCGCAGTGCCGACAAAATCCCCAGCCGGTGCGTCTGGCCGCTCGTCCGCACCCAATGCCACAGAAACCGATCGCCCGTCAGCTCCGCCAGCCACGGCACAAAGTGAACCGACGCTCGCGCCCACATGTCGGCGTCGTTGGCTGAGTAGAAGCAATGGTCAAACAGGTAGACCCTGCCCGGATACCCTGCCACCTGCGCCAGCCGCTCGGCTCCAATGCGATCCCGCACCTCCTCGGCTGGCAGACGCATCAGCCCCAGGCATGCCATGCCGACGCCGTAGGACCAATAGCCGATCCCCTCGTCGCACTCCCCAGCCGGCGTGAAGGCCTCATCGAAGAAGATGCGCAACAGTCGCAGCGCCCGCTCACGCGCCTCCGGTCGGGGATGTCCCAGCCGCGCCAGGGCTTCGCACGCCACGAGGATCACCCCGGCGCAAACACCCGTCCAGTTGTTGCGCCCCGGGCTTGGCTCTTCCTTGGCCCAGCCGGGCAGGTCGGGACCCTGCACGAAGGGCGTCAGCACGCGCCGGTCGATCTCAGCGATGATGCTTTGCTGCAGCGTGCCGGAGACGGAGTTGATCCACGGCTGGAGCACCTCCAGCGTCTCGGCCATCCCCGCTGCCGTCTCGCAGGCGATGAGGTCGAGCTGCGGCGATCCGGCTGCGGGCAGGTCCATCTTCGGCAGATGGGCCGACAGCACCCAGGTCGGCATGTTGAGCAGCGCCCAAAGCCAGTCGAGCAGCCGGTCGTCCGGGTCGGCTGGGTCCATCCCCCGCAGGCAGCGGTTGAGTGTCAGCGAAGCCAGTTGCTGCCGCAGGCGGCCCCACGCGAAGTCGACGCGATTGCGGTCGTTGAAGCGCCGGGCAGCCAGGTAATCGCTGGCCTGCGGCAGGGTCGGCGCCGGCGGGATCTGGTCCAGGCCGTCGGTCATCGCAGCCAGCAACTTGTCCAAGGCGGGGTTACTGCGGATCGCTTGCCAGTATTCGCGATCAGTCAATGGATGAGGAGCAAACGGCTGGAGGAGCGGGGAGGTGCCCATATGGGCTGGCATTGTACTGCTGGAGGAAGCCGACACCACTTAACACGGCCCATGACAGGGGCGATTCGCCCCAGGGCACACTTTCGCAAAATTGACACGCGCCAGCGGCACTTCTATACTCCGCGCTCTTCGCACGCGGCGTGAGAATTCCCACGAGTTGCTGAGGATTGGCGACGACGCGGCCGACAGCGCCGGCGCCGCCCCGGCATGGTCATCCCGCCCGAATGCGAGTACGTGGCGCGATAGATTTTCCCTTTACCGTTGCAGGAGCAATCAGATGACGACGACGACGCGGAAATCCGCGAAAAAGTCCAGCAAGTCCGCCGGCAAAGCCGGTTCCCGAAAGATCAAGCGCGTCTACTTCTTCGGCAATGGCAAGGCCGAAGGCCGAGCCGACCAGAAGGAACTGCTCGGCGGAAAGGGTGCCAACCTCGCCGACATGACCAGCGCCGGCCTGCCGGTGCCTCCCGGTTTCACCATCACCACCGAAACCTGCGCCGAATACTACGCCAACCGCCAGAAGCTGCCGGCTGGCCTGATGGACGAAGTTCGCCAGAACCTGGCCAAGGTCGAGAGGGCCACGGGCAAGAAGTTCGGCGATCCCCGCAACCCCCTGCTGCTGTCGGTCCGCTCGGGCGCCAAGGTCTCGATGCCCGGCATGATGGACACGGTTCTCAACCTCGGCCTGACCGACGAAGTCACCGAGGGCCTGGCGAAGATCAGCGGCAATCCGCGTTTCGCCTATGACAGCTATCGCCGCTTCATCAACATGTTCGGCGACGTCGTGATGGGCGTCGAGCACGAGCATTTCGAGCACGAGCTCAGCGAAGTGAAGAAGGCCCGCGGCGTCACGCAGGACACCGAGCTGACGGCTGAGGATCTGAAGGAAGTCGTCGAGCGTTACAAGGCCGTCTATGAGAAGCACGTCGGTTCCAAGTGGCCGCAGGACCCGATGAAGCAGCTCGAGCAGTCGATCGAAGCCGTCTTCAAGAGCTGGAACACCCCGCGTGCCATCCGCTATCGCCAGCTCAACGACATCCGCGGCCTGGCCGGCACGGCTGTCAACTGCCAGACGATGGTCTTCGGCAACATGGGTGACGACAGCGCCACGGGCGTGGCCTTTACCCGCAACCCCTCCACCGGCGAGAACAAGTTCTACGGCGAGTACCTGGTCAATGCCCAGGGCGAAGACGTCGTCGCCGGTATCCGCACGCCCATCCCCTGCGAGCGCATGGGCGAGTGGAGCAAGAAGAGCTGGAAGGAACTGCAGAACATCAAGCACGTCCTCGAGAAGCGCTACAAGGACGTCCAGGACTTCGAGTTCACCATCGAGCGCGGCAAGCTGTACATGCTGCAGACCCGCAACGGCAAGCGCACCGCCGCCGCGGCTGTGAAGATCGCCGTCGACATGGTGAAGGAGAAGCTGATCGACGAGAAGACCGCGATTCTCCGCGTGGATCCGGCCAGCCTCGATCAGCTCCTGCACCCGACCTTCGACCCCAAGGCGCCCAAGAAGGTGCTGTGTACGGGCCTGCCGGCTTCGCCGGGCGCGGCCGTCGGCAAGCTGGCCTTCACGGCTGACGAAGCCGAGGAGCGCGTCAAGAACGGCGAGAAGGTCATTCTCGTCCGCCGCGAGACCGAACCGGCTGACATCGGCGGCATGCACGTGTCCGAAGGCATCCTCACGAGCACGGGCGGCATGACGTCGCACGCAGCCGTGGTCGCCCGCGGCATGGGCGCCCCCTGCGTCGCCGGCGCCGGCGCCCTGCATATCGATGCCAAGAACCGCCGCCTGACGGTCAACGGCAAGACCTTCGGTCCGGATGATTGGCTTTCGCTCGACGGCTCGACCGGCGAAGTGATGGAAGGCCAGGTCCCGACCGTCGAGCCCGAGCTGAGCGGTCCGTTCGCCACGATCATGAAGTGGGCCGACAAGTACCGCACGCTGAAGGTCCGCACCAACGCCGACACGCCGCACGACGCGGAAGTCGCCCGCGGCTTCGGCGCTGAGGGCATCGGTCTGTGCCGTACCGAGCACATGTTCTTCGACCCGCAGCGCATCCACCATGTGCGCGAAATGATCCTCGCGACCAACACCGAGGATCGTAAGAAGGCCGTCGCCAAGCTCCTGCCCTACCAGCGCCAGGACTTCATCGGCATCTTCAAGGCGATGAAGGGCCTGCCGGTGACGATCCGCCTGCTGGATCCGCCGCTGCATGAGTTCCTGCCGCATTCGGAGAAGGACCAGGCCGCGCTGGCCAAGGACCTCGGCCTGACGCTCGAGCAGGTGCAGGCTCGCGTGGCACAGCTCCATGAGATGAACCCGATGCTCGGCCATCGCGGCTGCCGCCTGGCTGTGACCTATCCCGAGATCCTCGAGATGCAGGTCCAGGCGATTATCGAAGCCGCGATCGCCTGCAAGAAGCAGAAGATCAACGTCGTGCCCGAGATCATGATCCCGCTGGTCGGCACGGTGAAGGAACTGTCGTTCCTCAAGAAGTTCCTGACCGAGACGGCTGAGCGCGTGCAGAAGGAGAACAAGACCAAGGTCCAGTACCTGGTCGGCACGATGATCGAGGTGCCGCGTGCGGCCCTGACGGCTGACGAGATCGCCAAGGAAGCCCAGTTCTTCAGCTTCGGCACCAACGACCTGACGCAGATGACGTTCGGCTTCAGCCGCGACGACGTCAACACCTTCCTGTCCGACTACCTGAACAAGGAGATCCTGGAGCGCGATCCGTTCCAGAGCCTCGATCAGGACGGTGTCGGCCAGTTGGTGCGCATCGCCGTCGAGAAGGGCCGCCAGACCCGCCCGGACATCAAGCTGGGCATCTGCGGTGAGCACGGCGGCGATCCGCGTTCGGTCCACTTCTGCCATCAGGTGGGCCTGAACTACGTGAGCTGCTCGCCGTTCCGCGTGCCGATCGCGCGTCTGGCTGCAGCCCACGCCGCGATCAACAGCGGCACCGCCGGCGCGAAGAAGGCCAAGACGGCCAAGAAGGCGAAGAAGCGGTAAGCTTCGCTGGCAGTGAAATCAACAGGCGTGGTCGGTCAAACGACCACGCCTTTTTTTTCGTTTTGTTATTTGTTATTTGTTATTTGTTACTTGATGTTGCGCGTAGGGCAGGCTAGCTGCCTGCCGCGTCTGCCGCGCTTGCCCTGGCAGGCAATAGCCTGCCCTAAGCGCAACATCAAAACACCAAGCACCAATCATCTGCGTTCATCCGCGTTCATCTGCGGTTTGCAACGATCCATCTCTTCGCCGACCTTCTGCCATCGCGGTTCGGGTTCGCAGCAGCATGGGGTGTCGTTCCACAGCGGTGTGTCGTCGTGGATGGTGCGGATCTCCCCCGCTTTCGGGCTGGGGCGGATGGGAGGATTATCTGTGCCGGGGTGGTGTGTGCGCATGATTGGGCTCTCCATCCTGATGGTAGGCGCGCTTCGCAGCGAATGCTGGCGAGCCGATCGATTGCGGCGGTATGATGCGCTCCCATGAGCTCGATCACCGATCGCCCCACTTCGCCCGTCAACCGCCTGCACGTCGCCCTGCTGCTGTCAGCCGCGGTGGTGCTCGTATGGTCGGGGATCGCGCCGAGAGATCGCTTCACCTGGCTGATGGAGACCCTGCCAGCCATGGTTGGTGGCGCCATCCTCATTGCCACCTACCGTCGATTCCGCTTCACTACCATCACCTACGTGCTGGCGTGGTTCTTCGCCCTGATCCTGATGATCGGCGGACACTGGACGTACGCTGAAGTGCCGATCGGCAACTGGGCGCGCGACGCCTTCAACCTCTCGCGCAACCATTACGACCGGTTCGGCCATTTCTTCCAGGGCGTGATCCCCGCCATGTTTGCGCGGGAGCTGCTGCTGCGGACCTCGCCGATGCAGCGGGGCAAATGGCTGTTTTTCACGTGCGTGTCGATGGCCCTGGCGATCAGCGCAGCCTACGAGCTGTTCGAGTGGCAGTACGCCGTCATGACCGGCGGCGAACAGGCGGACAACCTGCTGGGCAGCCAGGGAGACATCTGGGACGCTCAGAAGGACATGGGCTTGGCGCTGCTGGGCGGCGCGCTGTCGATCCTGTTGCTCGGCCGCGTGCAGGATCGCCAGATGCCTGCAGCCATCGCGGCATCGGCTGGTCGAAAGGTGTGACCGGCCTCCTCCAGGGGCACAGAGCAATGTGACCCGTAAACGCCAAGAAGCGCATCCGGAGACGGGGTGCATCGCCATGCCCCCTACAGCTCAGATCGAGATCATTCGCCCGGCAGACCCAGCACACGCCGATACTGCCGCATCACCGGCTCCCACGTATACCGCTCGGCAACGTCGCGCAGCCCCTGCTCGGTCAGCCGCCGCCGCAGATCGGCATCCTCAGCCAGGCGCACAATCGCCCCCGCCAGGGCCTCGGGATCGCCCACAGGCACGAGCAACCCATTTTGCTCATGCCGCACGACATCCCGGATCCCCGGTGCATCGGTCGCCACGACCGGCACACCCGCAGCCATCGCCTCGATCAGCACCAGTCCGAACCCCTCGGCTTCGGAGGGCAGCACCAGCAGATCGGCATCAGCCAATGCCTGCGGCGCCGGCGTCGTGCCGCGCAGCTCGACAATTCCCCGCAGCCCGAGCTGATCGATCTGCTCGCGCAGCTCGTATCGCAGCTCGCCGTCGCCGTAGATGCTCAGCCGCATCGTTCCGTCCAGCCGCTGCATCGCCTGCAGCAGATCGCCGATCCGCTTGACCGGGTCCAGCCGGCCGATGAAGGCGATCTCGCGCACGCGATCTCGCTCGGCTCGCGGCTGGCGGAAGGCCTCGACGTCGATGGCATTGGGAATGACGATGAGCTTCTCGCGCGGCACGCACGATCGCTGCTCAGCCGCGGCGGCGACGCTTGGCGTCGGCACGACCACCGCCTCGGCGGCTTGATGCACGATCGCGTGCAGCCACCAGTGCCAGCGCGGCCGCGGCTGGGTGGTCTGAAATGACTGGATCAGCCGCAGGTCACGCACGAAGCGCGATGCCATGGCTGCCACCGCGTTGGCATGGATCAGGAAACTGAAGATCGTATCGATCCGCTGCTGGCGGATCAGCCGTACCAGCCGCGCGACGACAACCGGCAGGTCGTACACGTCATCGGCATCCAGCGCCGTGACCGGCACCCCGCCGGCCTGGATCTGATCGGCGACAGGCCCCCACGGCGCCAGGCAGGCTACATGTACCTCCACGCCGCCCCCGCGCGACAGGCGCAACGCCAGCTCGCGCACGACCGTCGGCGTACCACCCACCTGCAAATCCGTGATCAGCAGCAGAATGCGTCGCATGGACTGCTCACAGTGTAAGCAGTTGGCGGTCTGCGGTCAGCAGTCCGCTGCGATGAGTTGGCAGTTGGCCGTTCGAAACAACAAAACAACCAAACGCAAAACCCGCTCAGGCTGTTGGTAGGGCACGCTCTTGCGTGCCGGAACCTCCCGTCTTCGTCCGACGCCCCGCGTCAGGTTGCAGCGGATGACAGGTGACCAGGGACCAATGACATCCCCTCGATCCGAGATCCACAATCAGGGGCCGTTTCCCGACCCCTCATCGCGAGTCCCCAAACAAGAATCCCGACCGCCGGGGCGATCGGGATTCTTTTCATATGAGCATCACGCCGGGGTTACGGCTTGCGCTTCCAGACGTAGGTGGCGTCGGGCATTTCCCAGCTCCGCTCGCCGGCGATGACCTTGATCGCGCCGGTCTGCGCCGCCTCGAAGCCCAGGCGGTCACCCTGCTCGAGGTTCACCGTCAGCTTCGGGGTATTGTCGAAGGTGGAATACAGCGCGTAGGTGCCCGTGATGGGGGCTTCCAGCAGCAGGGGCGACTTGCCCTTCTCGTACTTCACCACAGGCTGGCCCGACGTGAAGTTCGAGCAACCAGCCAAACCCAATGCCAGCACGGCAACCGCCGCGATAAGCGTTCGTAGCATAAGACCGCTCCTTTCCTGTAACGCTACATGCGGCATGACCATCATGCCGCGAGTCGCGTATTTTAACGCGAGCCCAGCCGATGTGTCATCGTTGCTTCTGTTGCCCTTCCCGACGAACATACGCACCCGTAGAAGGAGGCTTTGTTTGGAAGCTGCGCTGCGCAACCGCCTGACATACGGCCCGATCATGTTGGTAGCCCTGGGGCTGCTGCTTTGGCTGGACCATGCCTTTGAACAATGGACGCGCTCCTGGGCGATGCGCACATTCGAGATCGATCACGGCATTGGCGGCTTCGGTCTGCTGATCCTGCTGGTGGTCGTCTTGCCGCTGGCGGTGGTTGAGCTCGCTCGGCTTTTCACAGCCGAGAATGTGCGCCCCTACCGCATCATCGCCGGCACAGCCTGCGCGGCGCTGGTGGTGCATGCGTTTCTCACGCAGTTCCCGGCATTCAAGCAGATCGCAGCATCGGCCCTGGCGTTCATCATCGTCTTCGTCATGCTCTTTGCGGCGCTGCGGCGGGCTTTGGAGCGGCAGACCAGCGACGCGATCGTGCGGATGGCCGGGACGGTGCTCGCGACGCTCTACCTGGGCGGGCTGGCGTGGTTCCTGGTGGCGATCCGCGTGAAACAGTCGGATCACTTCTCGGGGCACACGCTCAAGCTGCTGTTTGTCCTGCTCGTGGTGAAGTTCACCGACATCGGGGCCTATTTCGGTGGGCGGGCGTTCGGGAGGCACAAGCTGATCCCGTGGCTGTCGCCGGGCAAGACCTGGGAGGGGCTGATCTGCGGCCTGCTGACGGCGGGAGCAGTGGGCGCGGCGATGGCGCCGTTCATCTCCGAAAGCCGACCGGGCGTGACCGGGCTGGAATGGCATTCAGCCGTGATTTTCGGGATTATCCTCGGCGGCATCGGTCAGCTTGGCGACCTGCTGGAAAGCCTCATGAAGCGCGACGCGGATGTGAAAGACTCCGGTTCATCGATTCCCGGCTTCGGCGGGATCCTCGACGTCATCGACTCGCCGCTGGTGGCGTCGCCTTTCGCCTATCTTCTGTTCAGCCTGTTGTGAGGGTCGCACGTTGACGGCCACCGCGGACGGTGGATGTCAACGCGCCACGCGGTAATCCCCCCTTCGTCGCTCTCTCTGCCCCTCCGCCTCTTCGCGCGAGACATCAGCCCGCGATCGCCGCGGCTGTGCGCTTCATGGCGGGCAGGAGGTGTGACAGGTTGCGCTTGCGGATGTCGTGCGTGAGGGCCAGCGCCGCGTAGGCGGGCTCGCCGATGGGAACAGCCACGCTCGCCTGCCGCGGGCGGCGCTGCTGCACGACGCAGGCATAGCCGTCCTCGCGCACCAGCCGGAGGTCGCGCAGCAGATCGTCGATCTGCTCATAGCCGACGATCGGCCGGCTGGCGAAAAGCTCCCGCACCTGCTGCTCCGCCATGGCGGCCAGAAGCACCATGCCAATGCTCGACTGCGTAGCCGGGTATAACCCGTGCGCCCCCACCGCCGATGCCAGCGGCTCGCCGGGCTTGGCGTGGAACAGGTAACAGACCTGGTCCTGCCACAGCACGCCCAGCGCCACGCCATGCCTGTCACGTGGCAGCATCTCGACCGCCGCCATCGCCCGCGTGAATAGCCCCGAGGCGTAGATCGCCTGCACCGACAGTACATGCATCGCCGGCCCGGCGGTGTAACGGCGATCGGCTGTCTGGTGGGCCATGCCCACAGCCGCAAGAGTCCGCAGCAGGCGGTTGACGCGCATGGGGTTCCAGCCGAGCCGGCGGGCCAGCTCGCGGCTCCCGATCGGCTCGCGGCTGACCGCCAGTGCCGACAGCACCGCCAGCCCGTCGATCAGGCTGCGGTTCGGCTGGGCGGGCAGCAGCGACGGCCGCTCGAGGGTCGGGGCTTGCTTGCGGGACATATGTAACTATCATAGTTACACCGGTCGCCACGGTAAAGGCTCTGGAGAGGCAGACGCATGATTGTCCCCCCCCCCGCCCCCAGCCGTCAGCTCAAGCGCGAGCAGCTTCACTGCGACCTGGCCGTCATCGGCGGCGGTCTGGCTGGCACATGCTGCGCGATCACCGCCGCACGCCAGGGCCTGCGCGTCGTCCTCGTGCAGGATCGGCCCGTGCTCGGGGGCAACGCCTCCAGCGAAGTGCGACTCTGGACGTTGGGCGCAACCGCCCATATGGGCAACAACAACCGCTGGGCGCGCGAAACCGGCGTCATCGACGAGATCCTCGTCGAGAACATGTGGCGCAACCCCGAGGGCAATGCCCTGATCTTCGACACAATCCTGCTGGAGACGGTCACGGCTGAGCCCAACATCACGCTGCTGCTGAACACGGCTGCGTATGAGGTAAGCAAGTCCGACGAAAAGACCATCAGCGGCGTGCGCGCGTTCTGCTCGCAGAACTCGACGCAGTACGACATCACCGCGCCGCTGTTTGCCGACGCCAGCGGCGACGGGATCGTCGGGTTTCTGGCCGGCGCGGCATTTCGCATGGGGGCCGAATCGGCGGACGAATTCGGCGAGAAGTTCGCCCCGTCGCGCGAGTACGGCGAGTTGCTGGGGCATTCGATGTACTTCTACACCCGCGACACCGGCCGCCCGGTGAAGTTCATCCCGCCGGCGTTCGCGTTGCGCGACGTCGAAGGTAAGATCCCGCGCTTCCGCTCGTTCAACACGAAGGACCACGGCTGCCGGTTGTGGTGGATCGAATGGGGCGGCCGGCTGGACACGGTTCACGACACCGAGACGATCAAGTGGGAGCTGTGGAAGGTCGTCTACGGCGTGTGGGATTACCTGAAGAACTCCGGCAAGTTCCCCGATGCCGAGAACCTGACGCTGGAATGGGTCAGTCACATCCCCGGCAAGCGTGAAAGCCGCCGCTTCGAGGGCGACTATATCCTCACGCAGCAGGACGTGATCGAGGGACGCCGGCATCCGGATGACATCGGCCACGGCGGCTGGGGCGTCGATCTGCATCCAGCCGACGGCGTGTTCAGCGAGTATCCCGGCTGCACGCACTGGCAGGCCAAGAGCATCTATCCCATCCCCTATCGCTGTCTGTACAGCCGCAACATCGACAACCTGTTCATCATCGGGCGCATCGCCAGCTCGTCGCACGTCGCCTTCGGCACGACGCGCGTGATGGCGACATGCTCCGTCGGCGGGCAGGCCGTCGCCGTCGCGGCGCGCCTGTGCCGCGAGCAGAACTTGCTGCCGCGCGATCTGTCGATTTCGCCGCGGATCGAGCAGTTGCAGCAGGAACTGCTCAAAACCGGCCAGTACATCCCGCATGTGCGCCTGCAGGATCCAGCCGATCTGGCTCGCAGCGCGACTATCACCGCCAGCAGCGAGCTGCGCATCGGGCGGCTTGCCCCGTCGGACCAGGTCGCCCCCCTGCCGCTGGCCGAGCGATCGGCTGGACAGATGCTGCCCGTCTCGCCCGGGGCCATGCCGCAGGTCACGGTCTATCTCGACATCGATCAGCCAACCGTCCTGCAGGCTGAGCTGCGTGTCAGCAGCCGCCCGTCCGGCCACACGCCCGACACAACCCTCGCCACGCGCGAGCTGCGGCTCGATCCCGGCCAAGCCGTCCCCGTCACGCTCGCCTTCGACGCGACGATCGACCAGCCGCGATACGCGTGGGTCTGCCTCATGCGCAACGAGCACATCCGCGTGCGGCGGACGGATCTGCGCATCACCGGCGTGCTGGCTGTGAAACATGGGCACAGCCAGCATCCGACTGGGGACATCGGCATCGACGCTTTCGAGTTCTGGACGCCGTGGCGCCGGCCGGACGGGCAGAACTTTGCAATCGACGTCGCGCCGCCGATCGTCTGCTTCGGCCCGGACAATGTCACCAACGGCGTCACGCGCCCGGTCAACCAGCCCAATGCATGGGTGGCGGATCCCGCCGATCCCACACCGACGCTTACGCTCGCGTGGGATCGCGCGCAATCCATCCGCCGCATCGTGCTGACGTTCGATGTCGACCTGGATCATCCGATGGAATCGGTGCTGATGGGCCACCCCGAGCGGGCAATGCCCTTCTGCGTGAAGCGCTATCGCGTCTGCGACGCAGCCGGCAATGTGCTGGCGGCGTGCGACGACAACCATCAGCGGATCAACGAGATCAAGTTGCCCGAGCCGGCCGTGACCGACCGGCTGGTCATCCAGCTTCTTGAAACCCACGGCCGCGCGCCGGCCAGCTTGTTTGAGGTTCGATGCTATGCCTGAGCACAAGAGCACCTGTCAGCGTCATGAGATTCACGCCGATCTGCTGGTCGCCGGCGGCGGGATGGCTGGCGTATGCGCCGCGATCGCAGCCGCGCGCGAGGGAGCCAAGGTCGTGCTCGTGCAGGACCGCAGCGTGCTGGGCGGCAATGCCTCCAGCGAGATCCGCATGCACATCTGCGGCGCGGACTGTCACGGCTCGAAAAAAGGCTGGCGCGAATCCGGCATCATCGAGGAGCTGCGGCTTGAAGATGCCGTGCGCAACCCCGATCGCTGCTTCCCGCTGTGGGACGTGATCCTGTATGAGAAGGTCACGGCTGAGCCGAACATCACACTCCTGCTCGATACCGACGTCGTCGGGGTCGAAGCCGAGTATGACGATCAGTTGCCTCCCCTGCCGCCGCGGACCAATCGGCTCTATCAGTTCTCCGGCCCGCGCGGACGTATCCGCTCCGCCCGCGCGGTGCGCGAGCTCAGCGAGGATGAGTTCATCATCCATGCGAAGTTCTTCGCCGACTGCACCGGCGATGGCCGGCTGGGCATGGAAGCACGCGCCGACTTCCGCATCGGTCGGGAATCGCGCGACATGCACGGCGAGTCGCTGGCGCAGGAGACCGACGACATCCAGACCCTCGGCAGCAGCATCCTGATCACCTCGCGCAAGACGGATCACCCTGTCCCGTTCGTGCCGCCGCCGTGGGCGCGCAAGTTTGACCCGGACAATATTGGCGTCGGCCGGACGATCCGAAGCTGGGAGTACGGCTTCTGGTGGATCGAATGGGGCGGGAATCTCGACACGATCAAGGACAATCACACCATCATCCGCCGCGAGCTGTACGCGATCGCCCTGGGCCTGTGGGATGCGATCAAGAACAGCGGCAAATTCCCCGAGTCAGCCAACTGGGCGCTGGACTGGATCGGCGCGATTCCCGGCAAGCGCGAAAGCCGCCGCTTCATCGGCGAACACATACTCACACAGCAGGACGTGCTGACACCGGCGCGCTTTGAGGATGAGGTTGCCTACGGCGGCTGGGCGATCGATCTGCATCCCCCGTTGGGCCTGGATGCGAAAGACGAACCGCCCTTCACGCCGACGGGGTTTGACCATGTTTACCCCCTGCCCCTGCGGTGCCTCTACTCGCGCAACATCGAGAATCTCTTCTTCGCCGGCAGGAACATCAGCGCAACGCATGTGGCCTTCGCGTCGACGCGCGTGATGGCAACCTGCGCCATTGCCGGCGAAGCGGTCGGCCATGCAGCCGCTTACTGCGCGCGCGAGGGGCTGACGCCGTCACAGCTCGTGCGCGACCGCACGCATCTGGGGCGCTACCAGCAGCAGATGCTCCGCCACGACGTGACGCTTCTGCACACCCGGTCCCAGCCGAGCCTGGCGTCCTCCGCACGCGTGACAGCCAGCAGCAGTGACGAGCACTTCCCCGCGACGAATGTGCTGGACGGCGTCACACGCGACGAGCTGCACGTCGGCAGCGGAGAGCTCGTACGCAGCCATGCCTGGCGCAGCGGGCCGATGGTCGCCAACCAGCCGCAGTGGATCGAGCTGACGTGGGACGCGCCCGTCAACGCCTCGGAGATCCACTTCTGGTTTGACACCGGCTTCCAGCGGCAACTGACGCTGTCAGCCAACGACAGCACGAACCGAACCGTCATCCGCGGCCCCCAGCCGGAGACGGTGCGCGACTATCAGATCCTCCTCGACGGCCAGGAGGTCGTCAGCGTCAGCGGCAACTACCAGCGGAAGCGCGTCCATCGGCTGGATGCGCCGCGAAAGGTCAGCCGCCTGCGGCTGGTCATCAATGCCACCAATGGCGCACCAGAAGCGCGCCTTTTCGGCATCGCGGTCTATTGATTGGTGTCGAAACGGCCGTTCCCCCCCGGAGAGGCCCGTCGTAGCACGCCCGCGTGCGCGGTGCTCACGTTACCGGTCGCCTGCGCGACGCTGGCGGACATTGGGATGCGCCCACACCTGCGTGCGGCCGCGTGGAGAGATGTAGACCTGTTCGTAGCCGTGCTCTCTCAGCGACTCGAACGTCGCCGCGACGCGCGGATGCTTCCGCTGATCGTCCTGAAGCCCATACATCAGCACGTAATCCACCTGCACGCGGCCGCCGGTGAAAGCCTGATACGCCCTGAGGTCGACGCCCGGCGGTTCGCCGTCGAGATACTTCAGCACTTTGCGGGGGTTGACGTCGGGATCGAACCGGATCGGGAAGTGCGTTGTCGCGCCCTCGTAGTTGCCCAGGTTCACGACCTGCCCCAGCGCGCCCAGATAGCCGCCGGCATAGGACATGGGCGACACCTTGTAGGAAATCCAGTTCCCCTCGTCATCCACGCCATGCGGCATGAACGGCAGCGGGATGACGGTGCTGCCGGGCTCGATCACGGCCAGCGGCGCAACGTACTCTTCCAGCTCGCGGTTAAAGGCTGCGTACGTCCGCGCGTGCATCCCCGCCAGCAGCAGCGTCGCGCCGACGCCGACGATGCACGCCGCCTGTTTCAGTCGCGGCTGCGGGCGATTCGTCGCAAACCAGAGCATCGCGGCGAAGAAGGTGTACAGCTCCAGCCGCGGCGGGATCCACAGGGCCCGGTCCAGGCGGCTGTTCTTGGCGAAGTACAGGCACACTACCAACAGCAAGAAGATCAGCCAGCCGCCGCCGGCGGCTTCCGCCCAGTCGCGCCGGGCAATGTGCAGGATCCAGGCTCCGATGGCGGCAAACGTCACCACCACCGCCAGCGACACCAGCAGCTCCAGCCGGTCGTACGACGCCATTGTCGCCCCAAACGCCAGCCGTCGCAGCAGGTCCAGCCGCGTGTAGAACACCACATCCCCCTGCCCCTGATCGCCCGCCATCGACTCCTGATCGAGATACGGCAAGGCCAACAGCGCCGCCGGCAGAAACGCCGCGATCGGCAGCAGCCGCCGCATCCACGGCTTGAGGTCCTGCCCCTCCCGCCAGCGGATGAGGCAGTCCCACCCCGTCACAACGACCACCGCCATCCCCGCCAGGATCAGCGGCAGCATGTGGGCGGCGTAGACCAGCAGCGTCAGCACCGCCATCACCAACGCGTGCAGACCGTTAAATGTCTCGCGCCGTCTCAGCCAGTATCCCAGCAGGAACAGCGATAGCGCCAGCGACAGGCAGAAGTTGTAGAACCCCGCGTGAAACAGGTAGTTGAACGTGAACGGCAATGCCAGCAGCGCTACCCATCCGCTTTCCCGGTCGATTCCCCTGGCGGCATAGAGCACCCCCAGCGGCAGCAGGATGACATACAGGCTGAGGACGATCTTCTCAGCCACCAGCGGTGGGAGCCCCAGCATCAGCACCGCCATCAGCAGATGCCCGAGCTGGTTGGGCAGCGGCTCGAGGCGGACATCGTAGTACCGTTCATATTGGGCGGCGTCGCCCCGAAGATGGGCGCTGATGATCGCAGCCGAATCCACATGCGCCGGGCCGTCCTGCGACGCGAAGAAGCGAAAGCTCCAGATCGTCGCCAGGTGCAGCAGCACGACGGCGCCGATCACCACGCCGACGCGGTCGATGCTCAGGCGACGGGTTTCCCTCGCTGGCTTCAGCCGAGCGTTAGCCAGGAACATGAACGGCTCACTCCCCTGATGGCCCTCAACGAAAGCGGCGTATCGCCCCCTGCGCCACGGTGTGGCGAGGCTCGAGCTCAATCTCGTACAGCCGTCATGCGTAGCGACGGCTGAGGTGCGCTCGCTGTTGGCCATGACACCTCACGCGCCGTGAACGTTGGTTGCAAAATACGCTAGCGCCCGCTATTTGTCTGGTATGGCCAGACTCAAGGCACCGCAGCGGCGGGAGCAGTTGATCGAGGTGGCGACGCGCCTGTTTGCCGAACGCGGCTATGAAGCCACCACAACTGCCGCCATCGCTGAAGCCGCCGGAGTTACTGAGCCAATCCTCTATCGCCACTTCTCCGGCAAGCAGGAACTTTTCGTCGCGATCGTCCGCCGGATGAGCGAGCAGACGCTCACGCAGTGGCGTGCGCTGATCGAAGGCACCACCGATCCGGCGGAGCAGATCCGCACGATCGCCCGAGAGTTTCCCGCCCAGATGCGGCGGCTGGAGGACGCCTATCACGTCCTGCACGGCGCCCTGGCGATCAGCAACGACCGGAAGGTGCTCGCCTGTCTGCGCGAACACTACATCGGCATCCACGCGTTTTTTGTGACGATTATTCGCGACGGCCAGGCCAGCGGCCAGTTCCGCGCGGATCTCGACCCCAATGTGACGGCGTGGCACTTTATCTATACAGGTATCGGCTATGCGATGACATCGCTGAATCTCCCCCCCTTCGACGGAGCCGATATCGAGGCCCTGATCGGGTCAGTTTTGGGCCCCCTGCTGCGGTAAAGCCCCCTCCCCCCTCTGGAGGGGCAAATGGCAATTTGCCCTTTTTACGACAGTTATCCAGACGTTGGGCTGCCCCCGCCCGTACCCGGTCCGCCAAGGCGGCCCCCACAAATACTCCTCCCGCCCGAGCTGCGCTTCGTCTCCTGGTCCCTACCCTGCCCCTTCGTCGCTCACCCTATGCACACGTCCCCTGGGGCTGCCCCTTTGTCGTCGGGATCGTGCCTGTCTCCATGAGGCGCTTGAAGCGGCGGAGATCCTCTCGGATCGTCTGCTCGGGGGCTTCGTTGAAGATGCTCGCGAACCACTTGCCGAAGACGCCGCCCGGCGGGATGTAGTCGATGACGACGCGCACCTCCGTCCCCCTGCCGCCGGGAGCCGGGATGAACCGTACGCTGCCGCTGTTGTCGACCTGGGCGCCTTCGACGCTGCGCCAGGCGATCAGCTCATTGGGGATGTCATTGATGACCTCGGCATCCCACTCGACGTCGATGTTGCCCGGGCCGGAGACGACCCAGCGGGAACGCTTGTCGTCGATCTGCCGAACTTCCTTCACATGGCGCGTGAACGTCGGCACGTTCTCGAACTGCCGCCAGAAGCGGTATAGCTCCTCAGCCGGCTTGTCGATCGTGAAGGATTGTTCGACATGGATGCCGCGGTCGTAGTAGGCCTCGGGCTCGGCGGGATCGGAGGTATCGCGCCCCACAGCTGCACACAGGGGGCAATGCCCGCTGACGCCGCGATAGACGAGCATTCCGCCCAGCCCGGCCATCACCAGCCCGCCGAGGCTGCCGCGTGTCAGCCCCAGCAGTGTCATCACGCCGCCGGCGATGGTGGAGACCCGTCGCTCGGCGTGGCTGACGTTAACCCAATGCGCCGGCTGGGCCTCCGGCCGATCTCCGGCTTGCTGTTGTTGCTGAACGGCGGTCATGTGAATCTCCTTTCGGGCTGCGACACACTGTCACGCCGCGACAACGGATCGACCGCCTGTCGCGGATGTGGCGCGTGCTGTGCAAGTCTGCAACCGCAATGCCACGCCGGCCCGGCGCTACCGTGCCAGCCGGCCCAGCATCGCAATCCCCCGCCGCATGGCCGATCCATTGCATGCCTCTGCCGCTTCCGGGGTTTGCGTTTTTCGCCAGCCGCCGTATTTTTTTGCCCGACAGGAGGTTGCCATCGCCGCACGCACTCGAAAATCCCGTTCTCCCGCGAACAACGCCGTCCGGCAGTTCGCCGTCGCAGCCGCTCGACTGGCTGCCGACCGCCGCTGCCAGCGCGTCGTCGTCCTCGATGTCCGCGGGCTGTCCCCGGTGACCGACTATTTCATCATCGCCACCGGCACCAGCCCCCGGCAGATGCGCACCGTCTGCGAGGAGGTCATGGAGCTGGCCCAGCAGATGAAGCAGTCGACCCTCTCCGACTCGGGCCTCGACGGCGACACCTGGATGCTGGTCGACTTCGTCGATGTGATGTTCCACCTGTTCAGCGAACAGGCGCGCGACTACTACGACCTGGAGGGCCTGTGGGGCGACGCCAAGGCGGTCAACTGGGAAGAAGAAGCGCCCCCATCCGACCAGGCCGCCGCCAAGAAGGGCTGAGCATGATCCGTGGGATCGGGTTCATCGTCGCGAGTGGAATCCTGGCGGCTGCGGCGGTCGCCGAGACCGACGCGCCCGCGACCCAGCCGGACACCCCCGCCGCAACCCAGCCGGCCCCCGCTACGACGCAGGCGGACGCCCCCGCGCCGCTGATCGGCCAGTGGCAGGTGCATGTCGTTCCTACGGAAGCAGCCGCAGCCGCCGGCGCGCGGGCGGCTGATCATCTGCTGACCTTCGACGACCAGCGGCTGAAGGTCCACGGGCCGCTGGGCAGCCTCTTCGGCTCGACATTGTACGAGTTCCGCACGCCCGATTTCCGAGCCGTCTTCGATCGTGAAGATGCCGGAAATGCGCTGTGGGTCGGCGAGCTCATGTCCGATGGCACACTCCGCGGCATGATCCACTGGACCCGGCGGGATGGATCGATCCAGATCTATCTGTTCACGGGGCATAGGACGGACGACGGCAGGCAGCGATAGATAGTCTGCAGTCGGCGGTCGGCAGTCTGCAGTCAGGGGTCGGTAGTCGGCAGTGCCGTGTAGGTACGGCACGCTATTGCGTGCCGCGAAGCGCTAAGTTCCCCCCACCAACCAGGTAGGGCACGCTGATGCGTGCCGCGAAGCTCCAGGCTCCAACCACCAAGTTCCAAAGAAGCTCCAACTCTCAAACGACAAACTTCATAAAGTCCGCAATCCGCCATCACACCATCAAGCCCGACCGCTCGGCCACAGAGTCCAGGCCCTCCAGTAATTCGGCGTCCGCCGTGCTCCACCACAACTGCCCGTGGTGATGCACCGTGCAGATGACCGGCCTGCCCGGGAAAGCCATCGAGAAATCGCTGCCGCGCAGATTCTCCAGCAGTTGCACGAGCATCTGTTCGAAGGCGCCGGCTTCGTCCATCGTGAACGCGATGGCGGACCCGTCTGCTCGCGGTTCGAGCGTCGCCGCATCCACACCAAGCCGCCCCAGCAGATCCCCCAGCCACGGCTGCGAGCCGAACTGAAGTTCATACGCCCAGTGGCTTTTCGGCATCAGCCACACCTCGCCTTGCAGCAGTCGCTGCCACGCCTGTACCGCAAGCCGCGTCAGATGCGCCACATACGGCTCAGCCACTCGGCGCGCCAGCACGCGGGCTTCAGGCCGGATGCTCGGATCCTCTTCGCCGATCCATCCGCGATGATGCGCAGCCATGCGCAAGTCGAATCCGAACGCCCCACTGTTGTGATACAGGCACTGCAGGTGCACAGCCTGCATGTCCTGGACGACGCGGTCATAGTCGACGATCTGCGGCATGGTGATGAATGCGGGCGATCACGGATGCGCCGCGCTCAGCGGCTGGGACGCGCCGGCTGAAGGGACAGGCGCATCGCGGCCGTTCAAGCCAATCCGGTCCTGCACGATGTACAGCGGCCGCTGCTTGATCTCCTCATAGATCCGCCCGATGTACTCGCCCAGGATGCCGATGGAGATGAGCTGCACCCCGCCGAGGAACAGCACGCAAAGGATCGTCGTCGTAAACCCGCTGCCAGCTTCCTTGCCGTAGGTGAAGAACGTGACGAAGTAGTACATCGCCAGCAGGAAGGTAATCCCGCTGATGAGGAACCCCGTGTAGCTGACCCAGCGCAGCGGCTTGTAGCTGAAGCTGATCATGCCGTCCATGGCATAGCGGATCAGCCGGCGCATGGTCTGCTTGGGCTTGCCGGCGGCCCGGTCGCACCGGTCGTACTGGACGGTGGTCGTGCGGAAGCCCAGCCATCCGCGCAGGCCGGGGATGAACCTGTTCCGCTCCGGCAGCTTGTTGAACTCGTCCACCACTCGCCGGTCCATCAAGCCGAAGATGCCCGCGTCCGGCCCGGTCGGCAGATCGCTCATCCGCCGGAACAGCGGATAGAAAAGCCGAAACCCGATCCCCCGCAGGTTGTGATCCTGCCGGCTGACACGTTCACCGAGCACAACCTGGAACCCTTCGCGCCATCGGGCGACCATCTGCGGGATGACCTCCGGCGGATCCTGCAGATCGCCGTCGATGAGGATGACACAGTCGCCGCTGGCGTGATGCACCCCCGCCGTCACCGCCGGCTGATGGCCGAAATTGCGCGACAGGCTGATCGTCTTCAGGCGCGGATCCTCCAGGTTGAACTGTCGGAGGATCTCCAACGAACGGTCGCGGCTGCCGTCGTTGACGAAGATCACCTCCCAGGAGTCGCCGGTCTGATCCAGCGCCGCGGTCAGCCGCTGGCGCAGCGCCGGCAAGTTCTCCTGCTCATTGAAGATGGGAACAACAACGGAAATCATCGGCGGTCATCATATCGCAAATGGGGTGGTTTTTAGCGTCTGGTGTTCTGGTGTTTGGGGGATGGGGCTCAGGCGGCGTGTTTTTTCCTTAGGAAGTCTCGCCATCGGCGCAGAGGCGCGCCTATTGTGCCTGAAGGGGATCTTCCGCCTCTCACCGTGGGGCAAGACAATGGCTGACAGAAGAATCATCGCGGTACTGGGTTCGACCGGCGCGCAGGGTGGCGGGCTGTGCCGGGCGATTTTGGCAGACCCGGCTGGCGGCTTTGCCTGCCGGGCGGTTACACGCGATCCGGGCAAGGACGCCGCCCAACGCCTGCAATCCCAGGGGGCCCAGGTCGTCCAAGCCGATCTGGATGATGTCGAGAGCCTGAAGCAGGCCTTCGCCGGCGCGCATGGCGTCTACGCCGTGACCAACTTCTGGGAGCACTCCTCCGCCGCGAAGGAGAAGGCGCAGGCGAAGCACATCGTCGAAGCCGCCGCGGCTGCCGGTGTGAGGCATGTCATCTGGTCCACGCTGGAAGACATCCGCAAGATGATGCCCGCCGACGACACGCGCATGCCGATGCTGCAGGGCCATTACCGCGTGCCGCATTTCGACGCGAAGGCTGAAGCCAACGCATACTTCTCGGATTTGCCCGTCACGTACCTGATCACGTCGTTCTACTGGGACAACCTGTACAAGCTGGGCCTCGCCCCGAAGAAAGGAGCCGACGGCCAGCTCGCCTGGACGTTCCCCATGGGCGACAGCAAACTGGCCGGCATCGCGACCGAGGACATCGGCAAGACCGCCTACGGCATCTTCAAGGCCGGCCAGCCATATATCGGCAGGACGGTCGGCATCCTCGGCGAAGCCCTGACGATCGACGAGATGGGCAGGACGCTCTCGCGCGTCCTGGGCGTCGGCCCGATCCAGTACAACGCCGTCGACGCGGACACCTTCCGCAGTTTCGGCTTCCCCGGAGCCGACGAGACGGGCAACATGTTCCAGGCCTATCGCGATTTCGCCGCCCAGTTCCTGGCCAACCGCGACCTCACCGAAACGCACAAGCTCAACCCCTCATTGCAGACGTTCGAACAGTTCGTCGCCAACCACGCCGACAGCATCCGTGCCGCGATGGGTGTCTAGGGTTGTCGACGAAACTCTGCCGGAGCTGATGGCCCACCGTCTCCGGCAACGAAGCACGCGCACGCCCCCTACCATCGCGGGCACATTGCCATGTGCCCCTACGGAAGGAACACCGGTGGTACTCTCGTCCGGGCATTTTCATGGCTGCCGCGTTGAGGCGGGTGTCTTAAGCTCGGATGCATGGCTGAGACGACGCGTGTGACGTATCGCAATCCTGTCTGGCCGGAGTATTTCGCCGATCCGTTTGTGTTGCGCGTGGGCGATGTGTACTACGCTTACGGCACGGCGCCGGCGGATGAGCGGGGATGGCAGTTTCCGGTTCTGCGAAGCCCGAACCTTGCGCAGTGGGAGTACGTCTGCCATGCGCTTCAGCCGCTTCGAGATCCGCCGGCCTACACCTACTGGGCGCCTGAGGTCGCTCACAGGGACGGGCGGTTCTATCTCTACTATTCCGCTTCGACCAGCCAGAGCGACGAAGACCATCGCCTGCGCGTCGCGACAGCCGATTCACCGCATGGGCCGTTTGTCGACTCCGGACATCTGCTGATGCCGGATATCGGCTTCAGCATCGACGCCCATCCGTTCCGCGATCCGCGGACCGGGCAGTGGTATCTCTATTTCGCGATGGATTTTGTGGACGACGAGCCGCATGGCACGGGGCTGGCCGTCGTGCCACTGGCGGACGACATGCTGCATGTCGCCGGCCAGCCTCAGCCGGTCGTGCGCGCAAGCTGCGGCTGGCAGGTCTACGAGCACAATCGCCCTTACAAGGGGCGCATCTGGCAGGCGTGGCACTGCGTCGAAGGGCCGTACGTGCTCTACCACGACGGCCGCTACTACTGCCTGTACAGCGGCGGCGCGTGGCATACGCAGAACTATGGCTTGGGATTCGCGGTGGCGGACCATCCGCTGGGGCCATGGACGGACCACATGGCTGAGCACGGCCCGACCGTCCTGCGCGGCATGCCCGGGCGCATCGTCGGCCCGGGCCACAACTCAGCCGTTCTCGGCCCGGACAACCGGACGATCTACGTCGTGTATCACGCCTGGGACCCCGGCCACACCGCCCGCCGGATGTGCATCGATCCCTTGAGATGGACAGATAGCGGCCCGGTCGTCGACGGCCCGAGTGATGAGGAGCGGGAGATGTGATGGTGGGGTCACTGGTCCCCGGTCATTGGTCACTCGCTGCAACCTGACGCGAAGACGGGAGTTCCGGCACGCAAGAGCGTGCCCTACCAACAGCCTGAGCGTGTTTTGTACTTGGTTGTTTCGTTGTTTCGAACGGCCAACTGCCAACCGCCAACTCCAGCTGCAGACTGCAGACCGCCGACTGCAGACTAACGAGAACGGATGAGCAATTCGTCGGAAATCCCCAATTCCCGCCGTTTGGCGTCGATGTCTTTCAGGAATCGCGAGCCGTCGCCGTAGTAGCCGGCTGTGGGTTGGAGATCCGGCAACAGGCGCTGCCACCAGGCATTGAAACGGCGCATCAGCGCCTCGCGGGCATATTTGCTGAGCATCGACGCCAGCGCGACCGGCAGGCATTGTGCCTCCGCCTTCTCGGTGAAGATGAGTCGCACCGATCGATCCCCCTGCGTCAGGCGATACTCGCTGTAGCCGTCGGTCTCCTGCTCGATGTGCAGGTCCCAGTCCTCGAACATCAGCCGCAGCAGATGCCCATACCGCGCCCGGCCGCCATGGCGATCGCAGAAGATCGTCAGCCCGCGATCGGCGAAGTTCCGCAGCAGTACGTCGATGTGAGAGGCAGCCACCGAGAACAGCGCGCTGCTCTTGTTCCGCGTCTGCTCAAACATGTGGTTGAGCTGCCGCTCGAGGACGATGCGGGCTTGCAGATGCACGCAGCGGGCGCCCGTCCGCTCCATCTCCGCCCGCAGGCCCCGGCCGAAGAGCGTGATCGGCATGGCCTGCTGCTCGAAGGGGAAGCTCTCCCCCTCGGCTGGGGAATACCAGGGATAGCCGCGCATCTGGTCGACGACATCGCCGCCGACGCATCGCAGGAAGGCATCGAGATCGGGGGGGCAGTCGCTGGCGGCAGCCAGCATGCAGAGGACGGAGCGTTCGAGTTCCTTCAAACCGGCTGAGGGTGTGTAGACGGCTTTGGAGTCGTTGATGTGGATCTTCCGGCCGTTCTTGCAGCGGGTTTTGGAGACAAGTTTTCGCAATCGCTGCCAGACGCACGGGAGGGCGCCGGCTGGGGCATCGGCGTCGGGGGTCAGCTCAAAAGCGGAGCACCCCACTACCAGCGGCCCGAGCAAGGGTCCGTAACCGGCCTCATCTATTCCCGCAACGATCATTGGCGGCGATTGTAGCGGCTAACGGCTCCACGCAACCGCCGGCTGCGCACGAATCGACATCTGCGTCATTTTGGCCGACTTTTTCTCAAGATGACCAAACGTCCGTTTAACTCGGTCAGCGGATGCGCCGAAGTCGACTCAAGTTCCTATAGTTGCCCGCTAGCGGTGGTTCTGATAAACCATGACCCAGCCAACCGCTGGCGCCGTATGCTTCTTAAGCCCGGGCCTCAGCGGTCCTGAACTTTTATGGGTTGGCCGTTTACATCCCGAAAAAGCGCCAAGCGCCGCGTCAAACCCGAGACGCGCCAAGCCTTCTGGCAACGCATGCAGGAAGACGGAACCGCCGGCTCGCTGGCGATCGCCGCCGTTTTCTGCATCCTGGCGACCATGATCTTCACGCTGCGCGAGGAGGTCCCCGCGTATCGCGTCCACGACTGGGTCCCGCAGGACATCTACAGCCGCGTCAGCTTCACCTATCTCGACACGGATCTGCTGACCAAGGCCCGTGAGATCGAGCGAGAGCGCGTCCTGCCGATCTTTGATCCAACTGACACCTGGACGCGCCTCGAGCAGCGGCTCCGCGAGCTGCCCGAACGCCTCGCCGGCCGACGCCTCGAAGACATCGCCCCCAACATCCGCGACCGCTTCACGCTCGATGTCGACGGCCTGACCACCCAGCTCGACTCGGCAGCCGTCACCGCCTTCGAGCAGGTCAATGCCGACGCCCATCGCGACGGTTATGCCGATATGGTCGCGACCTACATCAAGGATCTGCGCCGGCTGAAGGTCCTGCCGGTGCGCGACTTCCTCCATGAACAGCAGCGGCAGGAGCGTATGGGCGCCGAGCCGCGCGTCGTCCTGACCACCGGCGACCCCAACAAGCCGCAGGAAACGCACCAGCTCAGCCGCCTGTATCACAACGGCCCTTCGCCTGAGCTGATCAACGAGGTCAAGCGCGCCGCCGCGGCCCAGTTCCCCAGTGCCCTCCAGCAGGCGATCGCCGCCTACACGCTCAACGCCCTGGCTGAGACGCCGACCCACCTGCTCAACGCTGATGCGACTGCTGAAGCCCGCAATCAGGCGGCCCGCAGCGTCAGCGACGCCGTCGGCATGGTCGAAAAGAGCCCCGGCGCCCTGCTGGTCGAAGCCGGCGAGCTCGACGCCCGCGAATACAAGCTGCTCAAGGCTGAGAACGACAAGTGGCTGGCCCTGCAGACCGACTGGGAGTTCTGGCGCCGCAAGATTGGCATGCTCGCGGTCGTCTGCCTCGTGACCGCCGCCCTCGGCGGATATATCCGCCACTATCAGCCGCGGATCATCCGCAATCACGCCCGCGGCTTCGCCATCGCCGTCCTGCTGCTGTCGATGCTGCTGCTGGCGCAACTGGCAGCCATTGGCAGCGGGCCGCTGTATCTGTTCGGCATCGCCCCCACGATCCTCGTGGCGATGATCATGGCGATCGTCTACGACCGCCGCCTGGCAACCGGCATCGCCATCAGCCATGCGGCGCTGGTGACAGCCGCGCTCGGCCAGGGCATCGGGTTTTTCCTGGTGCTGTTCATCGGCGTCATGACCTGCTGCTACCTGTTGGATGACATCCGCAGCCGCAGCCGGCTGATCGAAATCGGCGGCGCCACCGGCTTGTCGATGATGCTCGCCGCCCTGGCGACGGGCATGGTCACGATGCAGCCGGGCGAGCCGTTCACCTACAAGGGGCTGGATGTGCTGTACGCCGGCGCCGCGGGCATCGCCGTCGGCTTCTGCGTGCTGGGCATCCTGCCGTTCATTGAGCGGGCCTTCCGCATCACGACCGGCATGACGCTGCTGGAGCTGGCTGACGCCTCTCAGCCGCTGCTGCGCCGCCTGAGCGTCGAAGCTCCCGGCACGTACAACCACAGCCTGCAGGTGGCCACGCTCTCCGAAGCGGCTGCCGAGGCCATCGGCGCCAACAGCCTGCTGTGCCGCGTCGGCGCCTACTATCACGACGTCGGCAAGATCAACAAAGCCGACTACTTCATCGAGAACCAGTCCGATGGCGTCAACCGTCACATCAATCTGTCGCCGTCGGTGTCACTGCTGATCATCATCGGCCACGTGAAAGACGGCGTCGAACTGGCCCGCGAATACGGCCTGCCGCCGGTCATCGTGCACTTCATCCAGCAGCACCACGGTACCACCCTGGTCGAGTACTTCTACCACCAGGCCGTTCAGCTCAAGGATCAGAAGACCCCCGATCATCCCGACGTCAGCGAGACGCAGTACCGCTACCCCGGCCCGCGCCCGCGGAACCGCGAAACTGCCATCGTCATGCTCGCCGACGCCTGCGAAAGTGCCACCCGCGCCATGGGCGAAGTAACGCCCGCTCGCATCGAGGCGCTCGTGCATGACATCGTCATGAAGCGCCTGCTCGACGGTCAGTTCGAGGAGTGCGAAATGACCATGCGCGAACTCGAGCTGGTGGAACGTTCGCTGGTCAAGACGTTGATCAATATCTACCACGGCCGGATCTCGTATCCGACTGCCGCTCCGGCAACCGGCTCGGGGCCGTCCACCGTGGTCAAGACTGCATGAGTGACCCCCCGTCCAGCGCCCCCCGCCGTCGCAAGGGTGGCTCGTTCGAGCTGAGTATTACCGCCACCACCGGCCATGCGTATGTCCCCTGGCTGCGGAGCATGCTCCTCCGGGCCAGGGCCCTGATGCGGTCTCCCCTGCGCGAGCTTTCGGTCGCATTGGTGGGTGATAAACGGATGAGCCTGCTTCACGAGCAGTTCCTGGGCATCCCCGGCCCGACCGATGTGCTCACATTTGAGCTGAACCACGACGCCCGCAATCGCGTAACTGCTGGTGAAGTCGTTATTTGCGTCCCGGAAGCCCGCCGCCAGGCCCGCCGTCGGCCGCACAGTTCCGTCCGCAAGGAGCTGCTACTTTACGCCCTTCACGGCATGTTGCACTTGACTGGTTACGACGACAGAACCGAAGATGACTATCGTCAGATGCATCGAAAGGAAGATGAGATATTGAGACGCCTCGGCGTGGGTCCCGTCTTTGACAATCAGCCGCCTTCGGAGAACGGCAGAGGAGTCCTGCCATGATCCCCTGGTTACTGCTGGGCGGCATCCTGCTGGCGACGCTGATAACGTTTCTGTTCTCTGCGCTGACGTACTCTCTGCGCGATTTTTCCCGCTCCCGGCTGGAAAGCTACCTCCGGGCCGCCCGCCTCGGCCATTACCTCGAACCCACGCTCGACCGCAGCGACGACCTGATTTTCGTCACCGCCGCGGTGCGATTGTTTGCCAACCTCGGCGTGCTGCTGCTGTTCCTGCAGGTGTTTACGAGCGTTCAGCCGATGTGGCTGCACTACCTGCTGTCGCTGCTGTGCGCCGGTGGTGTGACGCTGATCTTCTCGGTTGCCCTGCCGCACGCCATCGCCCAATACGCAGCCGAGCGTGCCATCTCCCTGTCGGTCCGGCCGCTGCACCTGCTGCGTTTCCTGATGGCGCCGGTCACCAAGATCAGCCATTTCATCGACCGGATCGTCCGCCGCGCCTCCGGCTCAAACGATCAGACCGAGTCGGAGGAAATCGAGCAGGAGATCATTGCCGTCGTCGAGGAAGGCGAAAAGGAAGGTGTCGTCGACGAGGAGGAACGCGAGATGATCGAATCGGTCATCGAGTTCCACGACACCACCGTCGGGCAGATCATGACCGCCCGGCCGGAGATCATCGCCCTGGACATCAAGTCTTCGCTGGAAGAGGTCAAGCGGGCCGTCGAGGAGTCCGGCCACTCGCGTATCCCGGTCTACGAAGGCTCGCTGGATCAGATCGTCGGCATTCTGTATGCGCGCGATCTGCTGAAATACGTCGGCCGGCCGTCGGCGCAGTTCGACATCCGCTCGGTCATGCGGCCGGCATTCTTCGTCCCTGAGACCAAGCCGCTCAACGACCTGCTGCGCGATTTCCGCCTGCAGAAGGTCCACATGGCCATCGTGCTGGACGAATACGGCGGCACCGCCGGCCTGGCGACGATCGAAGACCTGCTGGAAGAGGTCGTCGGCGACATCAGCGATGAGCACGAGCCCGTCGAACCGGCCATGTTCCGCCGCATCGACGAGCACACAGCCGACGTCGATGCCCGCATCTACGTCGACGAGCTCAACCGCATGATGGGCCTGAATATCCCCGAGGATGAGGGTTACAACACGCTCGGCGGCTTTGTCTCGACGACCCTCGGCCGCATCCCGGCTGTCGGTACGACATTCGAACACGACAACGCGCTGTTCACCATCACCGAGGCCGAGCCGCAGAAGGTCAACCGCGTCAAGATCGCTCTGCAGCTCCAACCCACAGCCAACGAGCCGGAACAGAACTAACCCCCCGCGCCGTCAACACGTGCTACCCTCAATGAACGTGGCACGGGCGCCTCGCCCGTGCAGACAGGAATCGTTCCGCACGCTCGAAACGTCCGTGCCACTGAATACCAACAGCGTTCGGCAGCAACCGATCAGTCCCGATCCCTGCCAATCCGCTCATCCCCCTGCCGATCGCCAGCCTGCCGAGCCTGCGCCCGGTTCAATTCGCGCATCTGCACGATCACGCCGTTACTCACACCTCGATCGCGTAAGTACTGTTCCTGCGACGGATTGAGCGCAAAGACCTGATTCGTCGCTTCAAGCCGTTCGACCATCTGCGAATCGGTCAGCCCAGCCTCTTCCATCGCGACGACCTCATCCAGCGTCACGAACCCATCCTGATTGATGTCCGCAGTCCGGGCGTTGCGCGCCTCGCGAGCCGACACCGGATCCGCCTCAGCCCGCTGCGACGCTTCGATCGCCTCTTCCGGATCATCCTTCTCCAGTTGCTGGCCGATCAGATAGCCGCCGCCCGCTCCCAACGCTCCGCCAACCAACGCCCCGACAAGGCGATGGTCCTCCCCCGCCACCATCGCCCCGGCTGCGGCGCCGCCCACACCTCCAATCACCGCCCCCTGCGTCTTTTCGTTGCCGGGCAGACTCTCGCAGCCGATCATCGGCATGGCCAGGGCACTCGCAGCCGCACACGCGGCGATACTTCGCAACAGCATGGTTCAGCTCCTTTCAGCTTGAACCATGCCTGCGAGCGAAATTCATACCATGCCGCAAGCCGATGATCGCCGATAAGTCTTGGGTGGACTCGCTTCAGACCATCTCCACAACCGAGCTCGTCGCCGACGCCGCGCATTTCCAGCGTGTTGTCCAGCGGGGCATTCTGCAGGCAACGACCAGCCTCGACATCATGACGGCTGACTTCAAAGCCATGCTCGTCCCCGACGGCATCGGCCGGGCCTTTTCCATCGTCCACCACCTGCGCCGCCTGGCTGACCGCGGCGTCGAGATCCGCCTGCTCCACGCCGGCACGCCCAGCGCAGCCGCGTTGCAGGAGCTCAAGCGTGCCCTGCCCGAGAACCTTACCATCCGCCGCTGCCCGCGGCTTCATGCCAAGGCCGTCATCGTCGACGGCCGGTGCATGTACATCGGCTCAGCTAACCTCACCGGCGCGGGCCTCGGCGCCAAAGCCGACGGCAAGCGCAACTTCGAACTGGGCATCTGGACCACGGCTGCCGACCTGATCGACGGTGTCCTCGATGAGTTCAACACCCTCTGGGAAGGCCATCCCTGCCAGACCTGCCGCCGACGAGACATCTGCCCCGTCCCCCTGGAAGAACCGAACCTGACCTGACGGAACCCCACCCCGCGCCGTCCCGTCACCCTTCGAACGCGCGGTGCTCCGCACCGCCGCAAACTATTGCTCCACCCCAACACTCCGTCTCTTCGTCTCTCCTCCAACACCTTGCCT
This sequence comes from uncultured Phycisphaerales bacterium, assembly GCA_937904525.1. Taxonomy (GTDB): domain Bacteria; phylum Planctomycetota; class Phycisphaerae; order Tepidisphaerales; family Tepidisphaeraceae; genus CALEKX01. The sequence goes on along the minus strand of CALEKX010000029.1, from coordinate 1,176 downwards.
CCCGCCCCAAACAATCTATAGTGACTGCCAACCTTCCGGAGAGGTGACCGAGTGGCCGAAGGTGCAGCACTGGAAATGCTGTGTACGGGAAACCGTACCGCGGGTTCGAATCCCGCCCTCTCCGCTTAAGCACAGTTGCCCTCGATTCCTAACACGTGGACTCGAGGGCACTTGCATTTCAGGGGGTAGCTCGGCAACGGCCGGTCCTGTGGAGAAGGCAGGCCTCCCGCGTCGGCTGCATCACCATACCGCTGCATGGCCGCATCCGGTCTCTGCATCACGATCAGGGCCGCGTGCTCAGATGCAGAGGGGCCCACTGCTCATAGCGATGGAAGCGGCCCTGGGAGAGGCCGGGATAGCTCGAGATCTCGGCGCCGATGGTCGAAACCTGCGCGCCGTAGTTGTACCGCCCGGCGAGCACAATCCAGGGGTGCTGATCATCCAGCGGAACGCCGGCTGCGGCCAGCTCGTCCAACGGGACAGCGATCTCGGCTGTCCAGCCCTGGTCGACGCCGCTCCACTCGTTCAGCTCTCCCTGCACTTGCGCTGCCACGCGGATACGGGTCTGGTACTTCAGATTGCTGGCCAGCCCTGCACGGCCTCGACCCGGGAAGAAATAAGCCGTGCGGCGGCCCTGCGGCGTCACATAGAACTCCCAGTAATGCTCAGCCGCCTGGGGCTTGAGGAACACTTCGGCGACATCGCCGCTGTTGAAATGGTCCTGCTGGTCCTGGTCGTTCTCCTGCACGATATCCCGGTCGATCAGGTCGAAGGCGATATACAGGAACCGTTCGTCGTGCGCAAACCGCACCGTCCCACCCTCGGCTGGGATCCGGTCAACCGGGGCATCGCCCCGATCCGCCGGCACGCGCAAGACATAGGCCTCGGCTGTCTGCCATACCGGCTCGTCCAACCGGCCGTCCACCGTCACCGGCTGATCGCTCCAAGGGGCGATGATCGCCGGGACCTGCCCCGGATTGCCCGCCGGCCGCTGCACTGCCGATGTGCATCCCGCGATGGCGACACCGATCACAAGCAGTACCGTCCGCATCCCGTGCACCTCGCAGGTCAAAGGTTCAGATGCGCTGCAAACCTTTACACGCGCGCCGCCTGGACTTCCGTCGACGCAGCATCCGATTCAGCCGTGGAGCAATCGGCTGTATTGCCCTGCGTCAA
>CALEKX010000028.1 GCA_937904525.1 uncultured Phycisphaerales bacterium | reverse complement strand
GATCCACATCGAACAGCCGCTTTGATGCGGTGGGAGAGGTTCGCAATGTCCACCCAGGCCAGCTTTCACAATGCGGTAGTCGCGATCCTGCGTGAGGTCATAGAAGGCCCGCCGGAGGAAGCTTCGTTTGTGCTGAATCCCGGTGATCAGGGGCTGCTGGGAAATCTGGAGTCGATCGGGGCGGATGTGGCGTCGGCGAAGCCGACGGCTGGCCGCACGACCATCGCCCAGCACGTGGCCCATGTGCTGTACGGCATGGAACTGTTAAACCGCTGGGCGGATGGTGAGGAGAATCCCTGGGCGAATGCCGACTGGGAGGCCGCATGGAAGACCGGCCCGCTCGACGACGCGCAGTGGCGGGATCTGGTGGGGCGGCTGCGGACAGCCGCGTATAAGTGGATCGATTTTGTCCAGCGGAAGACCGACGGCTGGGAGCAGATCGCCGCCAACGGCACCGTTGCCAGCGCCGCGCACACAGCCTATCACCTTGGCGCGATCCGCCAGCTCATGGCTGCCGCGAGGGCGATCTAGCCGCGCACTTCGGTCAGCAAGCAGGTGCGGTGTGCACCGCCGGCCATTTCCACAGGCATCTCGCCGATCGTCTGGCTTACTCCGAGGCCTTCCAGCCCATGCGGGTGCGGATGTTCTCCGGATCGAACCACGCCTGGCGGATCGGGATCACATCCTGCGAGTGCGCCATCTGATAGGCCCAGGCCTGTGCGTCAAAGTTCGCCAGCGCCGCCGGCAGGGGGGTGGGCGCGACCTCGTCGAGCTCAGCCACCAGCACCTTGCCGGCTTGCGGCAGCTCGATGATGCGCGTCGGATGCTGACGCTCGGGGTTCACCTGCCGCAGCAGCTTGAAGGCCTGCTCGAGGAACTCGTGCCGCTGCGACTCATCAAGGTCATAGCCGCCGATCTGCTCCAGCCAGCCGCGATCAGTGAAAACATGGGCGACCGGACCGATCTCGATGATCGCGCGGTTGGCCTGATTGGCAGCCGACTGCAGCAGGCGATCCTCCTCAGCCTTCTGCTGAAGCGCCTTGGCGGCAGCAAGGGCCTTCTCGTAGGCCGCGGCCTTCTTCAGATCCGCAGCCGCCTTCTGCGCGACCTGCTGCCGCTCTTCGGGCGTCGTCGGCGCATGCGCCGGCTGGGCGTCGATGACGCGTGCGATGTAGATGTCGCCGGCGGTGTTCTGGAAGGGCGGTGTCGGCTGGTACAAGGCCAGCCGATTGGCGGCATCAGCCTGTTCCTTGCTATCCGCGGTCTGGAAGACCTCCAGTTGCGTCATCAGGAACTGCGCAAAGGGATGCCAGTCACCCAGAAACCGTGGCCCGGCGATGTACCAGGCGCTGTCCAGGCCGGCGAGCTTCTCCAGATCGGCCTGTTCCAGCCAGCGGCTTTCCAGAGAGGTGATGTTCAGGCTGACGCCGTGTTCCTGCTGGACGATGGCAGCGACGGCCTGCAGGTACTCGTAGCTGTCATATGCGACGTCGATCGGCAGGCGGCCGTCCCATGGTTTTTCAGCCTTCTCCGCCTGATAGCGCTCGAAGCCGCGCTGCAGCAGCGTGCGGACGCGCTCCTGAATCTTCGCGGCCTTCTCCTGCACCAGCGGCTCGATCAGTTCACGCTTGATCTCGGGATAGACCTCGTCGAACGGGCGGGTCGTCGGACGGGCGGCTGGCTGCGTCGACGGCGCGCCATTGCCAAGCGTCAGCCCGGCGCCGCCGAGCATTGGATCCAGCTCATCGGCCGGCTGGGTCGAGGGGAAACGCTCGGGATTACGGTTGTAGATGCGGAAGGCGCGGCGCTTCCAGTCGAACTCATCCTCCGACGACTCGACTGCCTGGCGGATCTGCTGGATCGGAATCTCGACGTACTGCAGCTTCACCCGATTGGGCAGGCGATAGCTGAACGCATGCGGGTTGGTCTCCAGATCAATCGCATCGGGATCGACATTGCCGAACTGGTCAATCTGGCGATCGATCTGCTCCTGCGAGGGCTCCTCCACGTCCTTGGCAAACTCCGAGGCGTCGAACTCGACAGCCTTAAGGTGGATCTGCTGGAAATGATCCGCCAGCTCCTGCTGCATGCGTGGCTGGGAGACCTTCACGCTGGCCGTGATGCGATCGAGGGCTGCGCTGATCCGCAGAAGGTTTGCCAGCGCGCGACGCCGACCCTGCAGTTCACTCGAATTGCTCGGCGGTTCGACAATGCGATACTGGCTGAGCAGTTCGGACAGGGCGTCGATGCTGTCCTGGTTGACCTGCACACCCATCTGGTTGGCTTCGCGGACAAGCAGGTAGTACAGCTCGTGATTGCGCTCAAAGTTCTGGATCGCACCGCTGGCGATCAGTGTTCGGAACGGCCCCGGGGCGATCGGGAATCGGAGCTGCTCTTCCAGCTCCATCAGCCGCTGGGCGCACATATGCAGCCATTCCCACTCCGCCTGCGCCTGACCGTATTCGCGGGCTCGCACCGGTTCGTTATTGACGTAGCCGGCGATGGGTTCGTCGGGGCCGAACATCTGCATCGCCGTCGACGGCAGGATGAAGACGATCATCAGTCCCACGGCGAAGATCACGAGGATCTTCTTACTGTTTTCCTGCATCCACTTATACATAGGCGTCGGTGCGAAGGGGTTGTTTCAAGCTGGAGGTTTCAGAGGTCACAGAAACGGCGATCAGCCGCCGTTCTCAAGTCGCTGCACGTGGGACTTGGCGCCGCTGGCGGGATACTCCGCCGCGGCCTGCTGATACAGAGCAAGCGCCTTCTTCTGCTCGCCGAGGGCCTCCATGATGGCGGCAGTCTGGACGAGCGCATCGCCGGCCAGCGGACTGTCGGGGAAATGCGCAACGACGCGCATATACGCAATGGCGGCATCCTGGAGCTTGTCGCGATTGTCGCCGGCGAGCTTGTGCTGGGCTGCGGCGACGACGAACAGGGCGTCAGCCTGCTGCTGCGGTTCGGTGAAGGCCTCGCGGCTGCCGTTAATCTCGTCGATCGCCTTCTGATACTGCTTCTGCTCCAGCGCAATCCGCGCCAGGCCGAGCTTGAGATTGGCCACCAGGCGGCGATTCTCGGGGGTTGCGGCGTCGCCGGTCAGCGCGCCCAGCCGCTGAGCGGCTGACAGGGCACGCGTCGTGTCGCCTCGCTTCTGATGGATGTCGAGCAGGAACTTGAGCAGCTCGGCCCGCTGGCGGTCTTCGAGATTGCGTTCCAGGGCGCGTTCGACCTCCTGTGCGGCGGTCTCGAGGAACGTGGAGTTGGCGTCGGGAAGCGTCGGCTGCTTGCCGGCCGCGGCCTGGAAGTTGGTGCGCAGCAGCTCGATGTAAGCGGTGGTGGCAGCCGGGAAATTGCCCGCCTTGTCGGCCGTCTCAAACAGCCGCAGGCTGGCCCACTGCTTCAGCCAGGGCTTGTTGGTGCGGCGGATCGTGCGGTCGTAGCCGGTGGTGGCCTTCTCCCAGTCGCCGGCGGCGTAGGCGGCCTCGGCTTCGTTGAAGGCCGGTTCGTCGGTGATCTCCAGCCGCGTGACCTGCGACAGCTCGCGCGCCGTCTGCCGGCCCGTGCGGTTGATGAAGCGGATCTCGTTGCCCTCGATCCCCAGGACCTGGACATCCTCGAACTTCAGGCCGCTGCCGACATGGATGGTGTCCGCCGTGGCACTCAGCGGCAGCGCGGCTACCGCCGTTGCCAGCGTCATTCCAATCAGAATCCTGCTCATGGTGCCGGTCATTGTATGCGATCCCGCCAAGGCGTACCAGCAGCCCCGGATTAACCAAATCTTAGTATTGCCTTCATCGCTCCCTGACAGCAGAGGCCTACCTTTCCGCGAAACATCAACGGGCGGCTGAAGATCGCCCTGGTTTTGGCAAAGGAGTATCCACGCTGCGTACTGCGCAGCATCACTGCCAATGGCCAGCCGTTGCTTGCCGGAAAGTAAGCCAGCCATGGGAAAGACTGCTGCATTACTCGCGATACGATCGGCACCGATGCTGGCCTCGGTGGCGTCGATGGTCAAACCCGGCCACCGCTCCGGTCGTGGAGACCGTTTGTTCCATGCGGTACTCCACGCGTCAGCGTTTGTCGCACCGTCGATCAACCCGCTGTTCCTGGGTGTGTTGGTGCATGGCGCAGGGCCGGCGATCCAGGCGTTCGGTCTGGGTTTCATCACGTCGAGCGTCTGGGATCCCAACCCGGTGCGCGAACAGTACGGTGCATTGCCGTTTATCGGTGGGACGCTGATCAGTTCGGTGCTGGCGTTGGCGTTGGCGGTGGCGGTGGCGGTGGCGGTGGCGGTGGCGGTGGCGGTGGCGGCATCGGCATCCCAGCGTCGGACCTGCCGCGGATCTTCGAACGCTTCTACCGCGTGGATCGTTCTCGCTCACGGGATATGGGGGGAACGGGTCTGGGCCTGTCGATCGTCAAGCACATTGCGCAGGCGCATGGGGGCAGCATCGAGGTGAGCAGCACCCCCGGCAAAGGCTCCACACTCCGGCTTTGTCTGCCCGTCTCAGGCAAGTGATCCCCGGGGGGATCGGCGTCGACAGCCGGCCGTGGCCGCCCATGCGCGCCGACTGCAGGAGAGGGGAGTCGAACCCCTACACCTTGCGGTACGGGAACCTAAATCCCGCGCGTCTGCCAATTCCGCCACTCCTGCGATCCAGACCGCAAGATACCCATTAGACGCCGGCCATAATACACTGTCAAACAAGCTCATGCACGCAGGGGCGTGCATGCCAGCCGCCCGGCATGACGGCGGGGGGGAGGCAGTTTCTCGACAGGCGGGGGGCGGGGCGACGGGGCACCAGATATAGAGGTGCCCTGGTCCGGCTGGCCAATCTTGCGCGCGTGACTGGACAAAGCAGCGACAATCGTTAAAATCCCTGCCCTTCGCTGGCTGCCATTGCGCCAGCGGCTTGTTTATTTGAGGAGACGACCAGACGTGGCCCATTCTCTATCAGCCAAGAAACGAATTCGACAGAACGCCAAGCGTCGTGCGCGCAACCGCGCCCGCAAGGCCCAGATCAAGCAGGCCGTCAAGAGCTTCGACGCCGCGCTGACGGCAGGGGATTTTGCCAAGGCTGAGCAGGAGCTGCGCGTGGTGGCCAGCCGCCTGGACCGTGTCGCCGATCACGGCACGATCCACAAGAACGCGGCCGCCCGGCGCCGCAGCCGCCTGGCTCGCAAGCTCAACGCAGCCAAGGCTGCCAAGGCCGGCGCGGGTAGCTAGGCGGGCCCCGCCTATGGCTCGCCTGTGACATCGGCCGAGAAAAGCACATACGCTGATCCTTGAACTAACCGGCGTTCGGCATTAGGCATACGCAATCCGGCAGGGCACCTTGCCGGTGGGTGCGTATCCCCATGCCGGACGCCGGCGTTCTTTTTCGCCTTCTATGGAAGCGCAACATGGCTGAGAACAGCAACAACGTGATGGAACAGATTGTCTCGCTGTGCAAGCGTCGGGGGTTCATCTACCCGGCGTCCGAGATTTACGGCGGGATTAATGGCTTCTGGGATTACGGCCCGCTGGGCGTCCTGCTAAAAAACAACATCCGCGATGACTGGTGGCGAAAGACCGTACTTACGCCACCGATCGGCCCCGATGGACACCCCATTGAGATGGTCGGTGTCGACACAGCCATCATCCAGAACCCCAAGACCTGGGTGGCCAGCGGACACGTGGGGGGGTTCAGCGATCCGATGGTCGATTGCCGCGAGACCAAGCAACGCTACCGTGCCGACCATCTGCTGGTTGCGCAGGCTTCCGTCGAGCGCAAGGACGGGCGTGTCGAGCCGCTGCCGCCAATGGCGCTGCTCGATGGCGACGACTTCAACGAGCGTTTCCAGAAGAAGGCTGAGAAGCTCATCCGCAAGACCGGCGGCGGCAAGTTCATCTGTCCCGAGGCCGGCAAGGTCGCGAAATACACCGAGCTGTCGCCCGAGGAGCGTCAACAGGTCATCGGTCCGGATGTCGAAACCCCCGGCACGCTTACCGAGCCGCGGGAGTTCAACCTCATGTTCCAGACGATGGTCGGCGCCATCCAGAGCGAAGACGCCAAGGCCTACCTGCGTCCGGAAACGGCTCAGGGCATCTTCCTGAACTACAAGAACATCGTCGACACGATGCGCGTGAAGGTGCCCTTCGGCGTGGCGCAGATCGGCAAGAGCTTCCGCAACGAAGTGACGCCGCGCAACTTCATCTTCCGCTCGCGCGAGTTCGAGCAGATGGAGATCGAATGGTTCTGCCATCCGGACGAAGCCGCCAAATGGTATGAGTTCTGGAAGGCCGAGCGCATGAAGTGGTGGCGCGATCTGGGCGTTTCGGAAGGGCGGCTGCGCTTCCGCGACCATGAGCCGGATGAGCTGTCGCACTACTCGAAGATGACCGTCGACATCGAGTATCGCTATCCGTTCACCGAGCCCGATTTCGGAGAGCTCGAAGGCATCGCGCACCGCGGCTGCTTCGACCTGTCGCAGCACCAGGAGCACTCGGGCGTCAAGCTCGATTATTTCGACCAGGAGCGCCAGCAGCGCGGCGAGCCGGCGGACAAGGTGCGGTACATCCCGAATGTCATCGAGCCTTCCAGCGGATTGACCCGCGGCGTGCTTGTGCTGCTGTGCGAGGCCTTTACGCCCGATCCGGCGCGCCCCAGCAAGATGTTCATGAAGTTCGCGCCGCGCATGGCGCCGATCAAGGTCGGCATCTTCCCGCTGGTGGCCAAGGAAGGCATGCCCGAGGTGGCGGAGAAGCTCTACCTCGACCTGCGCAACAAGTACTCGGCCGAGTTCGACGTCAAGCAATCGATCGGCAAGCGTTACGCGCGCATGGACGAGATTGGAACGCCCTATTGCGTGACGGTCGATGGACAGACGCTGGTCGACCAGACCGTCACCATCCGCGACCGCGACACCGCCACGCAGCAGCGCATCGCCATCGACAAGGTGCGCAGCTATCTCGATGAACGCATGGGGACCCAGTAGAATGGAACCGCAGATCAACGTGGACGAACATCGATGGTAAATGTCAGTAGCCGGTGGCGAGTCGTCGGCCGCCTGTGGTCGGCCGGCTGAAGCGCCATCGCTGATCTGCGTGCATCTGTGGTTTCGCCTGCGATGTCCACCCAACTCGACATCCTCGCTCTCGAGCCGTTCTACGGCGGCGTGCGCAAGATGATGCTCGAGACGCTGATCCGCCATAGCCGGCATCGGTGGACCGTTCTCAAGCTGCCGCCGCGACGTATTGAACGTCGCCTGACGGCGGCTGCGACGTGGTTCGCCGAGCAGCTCACACGCCACTGGGTCGGATCGGTCGATCTGCTGTTCACCAGTGAAGCGCTGAACCTGGCGAGTTTTCATCGCCTCATGCCCAACCTGGCGCGCAAGCCGGCGGTTGTGTATTTCCATGCCAATCAGCTTCCGCCGGCTGACAGCCGCAAAGACGAAGCGCTGCATCTGGTCAATCTCAACACCGCGCAGGCGGCGACCGAGGTCTGGTTCAACTCGCTGTTTCACCTGCGAGATTTCCTGTCCCGGGCCTCGGCGCTGGTGAGTCGTCACCTCGAACTGGCCAGCCGAAATCCGATGCCCGACATCACGGCCAAGGCGCAGCTCATGTATCCGCCCATCCAGCCGGTCGACAGCGCGCAAGAAGCCGCCGGCAGGGAGGTTCGACGCGGAAAACGCGTGGTCTTCGTCGATACCCGGGATGCGGATGTGCGGCTGCTCAATGCAGCCTTTGGCATCCTGACGCGGCGGGCGGAGAAATGGCAGTTCATCACCGTCGGGCCGGTTGAGGAACTGTCACCGGAGCTGCCCAGGCGAACGGTCAGCGAACGCGACGAAGCCGCCCAGTGGCAAGCCATGCGGGAATGCGCCGTCATGATCAGCACCAAGATCGGTGCTCCGTGCGATCATTACGCCATCTGGGGCCTGGCGGCTGGGTGCACGCCCGTCTGGCCGCATACGGGCGTTTACCCGGAATTGCTGCCGGAAGTTCTGCATCCGCATTGCCTGTACGACGGCACGGCCATCAAGCTAGCCAGCCAGATGCAGGACATCTATCACGTCGAACGCCCGTCCGGCTACGAGCACGAGCAAGAGGCGATCCTGCAGCGATTCGATCCGGTTGCGGCCAGCAAGGCGATGGATCAGCGCCTGGAAGAACTGGCAATCATCAACGGCCATCGATAACGCGCATAACGCGGATCCTGGCTTGCGGAAAGGCTCCAGCCGTCCATCGCGGCAGCCGCCGAAATCGCTCAAATCCCACTGAAGTTCGCTAAAACCCCAAGCCGCCCACCCGAAAACAACCTCCACCCCCTACGTCCCATAATCCATGTTATGTTAAGTTCTGAATCGGGCGGCCATCTGGCGTGTGGCGGCCGTGCCTAGTTCGAGGACCTGCCGACTTTGGTGATCTCTCCGCGAGCTGTGCGCCTCTGTGGTGAGTCATCACCACGGTTCACCCTGAAATGAGCGTCACACCCGCGACAGTGCCGCCAAAGCCGGCGGCGATGGCTACGCTTCGGTCGATGCCCCTGGACCTGGCCGCCCTTTCGATTTCGATGTGTTTGGCAGCCAGCGGCTCGGTTGTGTTGATGTTGCCGGGGATGGTGCCGTGCTGGTGCATCAGGCAATTGAGCACGACCGCGACCAGGCCGGCTGCGCCCAGGCTGTGACCGATCGCGGCTTTGTGCGAATAGACATGCGGCCTGGCCGAGGCGATCCGACTGGCGGCATCATCGATCGCAGCCAGCTCGATCGGATCGTTGAGCGCCGTGCCCGTGGCGTGGGCATGGATCAGATCCACGGGCTGGCTGGCGATCAGGCGATCCAGGCAGGCTCGGAGCGTTCGCCCCTGGGGATCGACGCCTGTCAGATGCGTCGCGTCAGCGCCCAGAGCGAATTGCTCGATCTGGACGTCGCCGGCCTGGGCATGACCGCGCTCCAGGCACACAGCCGCGGCGGCTTCGCTGATGAGAAATCCGCCGCGATTGCAGTCCAGCGGCCGGACTCCCTGGCCGGATCGCGCCAGCACGCCCAGACGCGTGAAGCTCCCGATGAACAGCGGATGCAGTGAGGATTCGCTTGCGACGACCAGTACGCGGTCGGCTGAATCGTCACGGATCAGCATTGCGCCGCGGATGAGCGCGACGGGGCCCGTTGCGCAGGCGCATGAAACCGTCGCAGCCGGTCCGCAGCCAAGTCCGATTTCGCGAGCAAGGATCGTCGCAACCGTGTGCAAGCCGATCGGCTGATCGCCGGCGGCTGAAAACCAGGTCAAGGGGTTATCGGACGGTGAAGGTGGGGCGGCCACGTCCTGAAGTTGGCTGCCCTGTGGCTGGGCATTTGATCGATCAACGTCCTGCCGCAGCCGACGGCTCCACTCGATCCACTCATCAACGGCCCCCTTGCTCGTTCCGACGACCAGCGCCGTGCGCGGATCGCGCAAGCGATCAACCGCCCATCCCGCGCGCTCGCATGCCTCACGTGCCGCGCGCACGCCCAGCGCCGAAACGCGGTCGATCCCGCTCACGCCCTCCACGGGCGCACGCGCATGATCGACGATGGACGCGCCCTCGACGATCCGCTGCCAGCTTGTCTCCAGATTTTGCCCCAGCGGCGTTACGAGTCCCAAGCCGCGAATACAGATGGCTTGCTGTTGGGTGGCGCAGCCGCTCACACCCCTACCGCCTCCGGCTGAGCCGCCTTGCTGGCTTCATCCTTGAAGGGCGGGCGCACCGTCAGGCCCAGGCGGCCCAGAAGGGCGCGATCTTCGTCATACGACTGCGACGGCACGGCCTTGGTGAGCATGATCTTCTGCTCGCTGGAGAAGATCGAGTTGGCCCCTGCCATGAAGCACATGGCCTGCTCGGCTTCGGAGAGCTTCGACCGCCCCGCCGACAGACGCACGATCGACGCGGGCATCACGATGCGCGTCGTCGCGATCATGCGCACGACATCCGTCCACGGCACATCGGGGTTGTCCGCCAGCGGCGTGCCGGGCACCTTGGCCAGCACGTTGATCGGCACGCTCTCAGGATGCGGATCGAGGTTGGCCAGCGTGCAGAGCATCGACATGCGGTCCTGGATGCTCTCGCCCAGGCCGATGATCCCGCCCGAGCAGATCGTCACATCGGTCTTGCGCACCTTCGAGAGCGTCTCAAGGCGATCCTTGAACGTCCGCGTCGTGATGATCGTCTCGTAATACTCCTCGGAAGTGTCGAGATTGTGGTTGTAGGCGTAAAGCCCGGCATCTTCGAGGCGGCGTGCCTGGTCCTCGGAGAGCATTCCCAGCGTGCAGCAGACCTCCAGGCCCATCGCCGTGACATCGCGGACCATGTCCAGCACGCGATCAAACTGCCGGTTGTCACGCACCTCGCGCCAGGCGGCGCCCATGCAGATGCGCGTGACGCCGGCATCCTTGGCGCGGCGGGCGATCTCAACGACCTCGGCCTTGTCCATTAGCGGCTGGCCGTTGATCCCCGTCTGATAGCGCGCGGACTGCGAGCAATAGGCGCAGTCTTCCGGACAGCCGCCGGTCTTGATCGAGATCAGCCGGCATACCTGCACCTCGGCCGGATCGTGATGCTCACGATGCACCTGCGCCGCCCGATACACCAGCTCCATCAGCGGCGTATCGTGAATCTCGCGGATCTCGCTTACCTGCCAGTCGTGACGAATCTCGGCCATCCCAGCGGCGGTCCTTTCCTACTGCCCGCAAGACGGTGCAGCATATCCGCCGCCCGTCTGTCGCGGGTTTACAACTCCAACAACACCATGTTTGAACACGTCTTCGCGTTAGCGCGAGAACGCATCCGACACCGGCCGAACCGCGCGGGGCACGACCGTTCGCGAAGCCGGATCGAAGGCCAGGATCGCCATCAAGCCGGTCCGGTTGTCCGTGACATAGAGGCCTTCACTGCCGTCCTGCAGACGGGCGGTGACGAGCTGGTAATCCCGATCCTTGATCGCCGTGGCGGCCTGCGCCTCTTCCTGGAGCGACAGATTCGTGAGGATCAGCAGCAGCGCCGTCAGGCTCAGCACAATGATGGAAATATACTGTTTCATGATGGGTCTCTCGTGCAGTGGTTTCCCGGGTGAAAACGGCAACCTCATCGCCTGGCGCCGTATCAGCGGCGACGGCCGCCCTGTGCGGCGGCGAAGATGCGGTTGAGGTCCAGCGGCTGCATCACCGCGATCGAGCGGCTGGCGTCATCGTACGCCATGGCGCCCAGCAGGCCGTTGGTCGTGTCGACGACATAGACCACGCCCGTGCGGCCGCCGGCGACCTCGCCGGGAATCATCAGGTACTCAGCCGGGCGCGCCACCTGGGCCTTTGCTTCCGGCTGCTTGAACAGGTTCATGCCCAGCATGATGGCGAGCATGACATTGGCTCCTACGAGCGCCCATACAACTTTCGATATCATCCGATGCCTCCTGTCGGGTGTTGGAGTGAAAGGGATTACCGATGTATCAGGACGCCGCAAACGCGCGGCATCGGCATGTCAAAGTGAAGTAGCCGCGAACGGTGCTGCTGACAAAACCCCGCGGCGGCGATCAGTCCAGGTGGGTCCGACGCGCGTCCTTGAACAGCACGGCGAAGCAGATCACGCCCAGTCCGACCAGGAACAGCCAGGTCAGGCCTGACGATCCGTCGACCTTGACCGACTGGTTGTATCCATATCGCAGGGCGTCAATCTCCTCATCCTGCGCCAGCAGGGGCGACGGGGTGAGCAGCAGCAGCCATGCCGCCAGCAAACAGGCGAGCAGTTTTCGCTTCATGTGAAACATCATAACCAGCTTTCCAGCGGCCGGGCAAGCGAGGTAAACTCGCTGGCGGGAATGCACACCGTTTCCCACCGGGGGCTGCGCCGCCGCATATGGGCGCGATACTCGGCCAGGTCGATCCCCATGATCCAGTACCACCGGCCGCGAAACTCGAACATGCCCGGTTCGGCGACGAGCGGCGGATTGATCCAGTAGACAAAGCTCAACACCGCCTTGAACCCTTCGCCGAAGACCTGCTCCCATTCCATCAGGTCGCGCACATCCTGCTCGCCGGTCCAGGTCTGAAAGCCGGCCGGCGAGCCGGCATCGATGGCCTTGCGGCCCTTGACGTCGACCAGCAGGTTGGGCCCGTTTTTCGAATAGACGACAAAGTCGAAGCTCTTGAGGCGTGCATCGGCGAACAGGGCCTTCTTGGCTTCGTCGACGGCGACGTACGGCACGCCGCGATCGCGAAGAAACGCCTCGAATGCCGCTTCGTAATGCACCGATCGATCTGCCATAGCACCAGTCCCCTTCGATCGAAAAGCTGAGCTGGTCTATCGGTTGAGGATGGGCAGCGCGATACCGTTTCCGTTGCGGCCGGCCTGGCCGTTGTGCGAGGAGGCGCCATTGGCGCGGCCGTTGGCCAGGGCTTCAGCGGTGATCCGCAGCCGCGGCTTGCGGCGGGCGGTCGCCGCCTTGCGCCCCTGCTTTTTCTTCTTTTTCAGCCGGGCGTTTTTCAACTGCTCCTGGGCATATTCCCAAAGCTGCTCGGCGCTGGTGAACAGCTTTTCGAACCCGTAGTCGCCCCCGTGGTAGTCGCAGTTCTCGGTCGAGTAGCCCCGGCAGATCTTGGGCCGCGTCTCGTAGATGCCGCAGCGGTTGTCCTTCTGCAGGTGTTTGCACTTGTTCATCACGGCGACGTACCAGGTCTTCTCTTCGATGAAGACCGCCACGTTTTCGTGGCAGAGGTACCACCGGATGTCGTCAAAGTCCTTGCGTGTCGTCGGTGTCTCGATGGGCAGCGCAAAGTAACGGCAGCACAACGCGGCACATTGGTCGCACAGGCAACTCATCAGCCATCCCTCAGCTCTGGTGATGCGGTCAAATCCATTGCCGCATGATTGTAACGAGCCAGGCCGCGATTACGACCCATTTCCCGCGGCTTACGTCAGATGTGCCATCCCCGCCCCGCCAGCGGATCAGTTGGCTACGCCCAGCAGATCCAGCAGGCCGTGCACCACGATGTAGATGATCGCGGAGATGAACGCCGTGCACGGAAGCGTAAAGATCCATGCCGCCACGATCCGCCGGCCGCTGGACCAGTTCACGGCCTTCCAGCCGCGGGTCATGCCGACGCCCAGGATCGAGCCCGTGATCACATGCGTGGTCGAGACCGGCACGCCCATGAGGCTGGCGCCGATGACCGTCGCCGCCCCGCCTGTTTCGGCGCAGAAGCCCCCCACCGGCTGAAGACGCGTAATCTTCGATCCCATCGTCCGGATGACGCGCCACCCGCCCATCATCGTCCCCAGGGCGATGATCGCATAGCACAGCAGGACGATCCACCAGGCGACCGCATGTTCCATGCCCAGCCAGTGGAACCATGGCGGCGCCCACTCGGCCTCGGTCAGACGTCCATAGCCGCCGGCGGTGAGCGCCACGACGATGATGCCCATTGTCTTCTGGGCGTCATTACTGCCGTGGGAGATGCTGAAGGCCGCCGCTGACAGGAGCTGCATGCGCCGGAAGGCCTTGTCCACCCTGTGCGGTGTCGACCGCCGGAAAATCCAAGCGACTGCGGTCATCATCAGGCTGCCGAAGAACATGCCGATCAGCGGCGAGATGAACAGGAACAGGATGATCTTCGGCCATGCCCCCGGAAGCTGCAGACCGTCAATGCCCGCCCGGGCGATCGCCGCCCCACCGTAGCCGCTGATGAGTGCGTGTGACACGCTGATCGGCAAGCCCATGAACGAGGTCGCCGCCGTCCACGCCGTCGCGCCGATCAGCCCGGCGAGGATCACAAACAACTGCTGATACGGCGTGCCCATCACGGCAGGATCAAGGTTGACCAGGTCGCCGGAGATCGTGTTGGCGACAGCCGTGCCGAACAGGAATGCGGCTGCGAAGTTCCAGAAGGCAGCCCACACCACCGCCTGCAATGGCGTGAGGACGCGCGTAGAGACGATCGTGGCGATGGAGTTGGCAGCGTCGTTGAACCCGTTGAAGAAGTCAAAAATGAGGGCTATCGCGACGATGATCAGAACCAGCGTAAGCATTGGGCGAGCCGTTGTTGACGTTAGAGGAAGTTCACGGGCGGCGGTCGCGATCAGCTACTCTTGAGCACGATCCGTTCCAATGTGTTGCAGACGTCCTCACAGCCGTCAATGGCGACCTCGATCAGGTCGTAAAATTCCTTCCACTTCATGACGTACAGCGGATCGTGCGAGCCGTCATACAGAGCCGAGACGGCTGTATGGTTGGTGTCATCGCCGGCATTCTCCAGGCGATGCACTTCGATGAGCTTATCGCTGAGCTCCGAGAGCTTGCGGCTCTTGCGGAGGCGGTAGACGGCCTCGCGCAGGGCGATGGCCGCCTGCACAAGGATGTCCGTCTGCTTGACGAACAGTGGTTCGATGGCGTTCACGTGATACAGCTTGAACCGCTTGGCCAGGGCATCGACAGTATCGACGATGTCATCGAGCTCCCCGACGAGGGTGTGGATATCTTCGCGGTCGAACGGGGTGATGAACGTGCGATCCAGGCGGTCCAGGGCGCGGTGCGCCAGCTCATCGGCGTTGCTTTCCTCCTGACGGATCCGCTGAACGACGTCGCCGCTGTCGGGAAACGACCGGGCAGCCGTCCGAAGGTGGTTGCAGACCGACACGACATGGTCGGCCAGGCCCTCGAACAAGTCGAAGAAGACCGTGTCCTTGGGGAGGAAATTGAACATGTCAGGGATTCTCCACCGGAGTGTGCTTGAGGAAATAACGGTTGAGCCGGGGATTGTAGATCTTGAGGCGGATCGAGCAAGTCTGCCGGCAGAAAAGACACGCGCCTTCTGAGGATCGCGCGCATTTGTTAGCCCACGCGCACAATGCTACATGTTGGTTGTCTCGATCCAGCCACCGCAAAGCAATCTGTCGCCATCGTAGCAGACAACCGCCTGTCCAGGGGTGATAGCGGACTGAGGCGTATCGAAGCGGACAACAAGACGATCGGCGCCGTCCCAGCACAACATGGCTGGCTGGGGCGTGTGGTTGTAGCGGATTTTGGCGGTGCAGCGGATCTCCGCACCGGGCGTGACAGCCGGGCTGAGCACATTGACCTGCCGGGCCACCAAGCCGCTGCGCAGCAGTTCCTCGCGGCTGCCGACGACGACGCGATTGGCCTGCGGATCGATGTCCACAACGTAGATCGGATACCCGAACGCTACGCCGACGCCCTTCCGCTGGCCGATGGTGAAGTTCTGATGCCCCTGATGCGTGCCGACCGCCCGGCCGTCGGTCGTGACCAGTTCGCCCGGTCGCACCGCTTCGGGGGTGCGACGGCGGACCAGGGCTGCATAGTCCTGATCAGGCACGAAGCAGATCTCCTGGCTGTCGGGCTTGTTGAAAACTGGCAGCTTCAGCTCCTGGGCAATGGCCCGGACCTCGTGCTTCTCATATTCGCCGATGGGCAGGAGCGTGTGCTCCATCGCCTGGCGCGTCATCCCGAACAGAACGTAGGACTGATCCTTGCGGTGATCGCGGCCACGCATCAGCACCCGCTGGCCGGTGGCGGGATCCGTCCCCATGCGGGCATAGTGGCCGGAGGCGAGATAGTCGGCTCCCACCGCCTGCGCATAGCTGGCCAGCTTGCCGAATTTCAGCCAGTCATTGCACCGGACGCAGGGATTGGGCGTCCTGCCGGCGTTGTATTCCGACACGAAGTAGTCGATCACCCGCCCGAAGTCCTCCTGGAAGTTGAGGACGTAGAACGGGATATCGAGCATGCCGGCGACGCGGCGGGCATCGGTGGCATCCAGAACCGAGCAGCACCCCTGCTTCCCCCGCCCCCCCGCTGAGCAGGCCGCCCCGCCGTCGGCTGACGTCTCGTCAGCCATCTCAACGCCCGGGGGCGTCCCCAGCCGCATAAAGACGCCGATGACGTCGTACCCCTCGCGCTTGAGCAGCGCCGCGGCGACGGAACTGTCCACGCCGCCGCTCATCGCGACCACAACCTTTCCCTTCGAGGGGTTCATGCTGCTCTATTTCCACGATCCGGGGCATGGGGTTCTGCCGCCGGCGGGACCATATTCGGACCTTGCGGGTTTTTTGATGGCGGATGCCTTGACACGCCTGCGGCGCGCTCTAACTTGTGACGCAACTGAGACTGATTCTCAGTTTGAGTTTCGGCAAAAATGATCCCCCCGGCGGCCACCGGGAGGATCGAGACGTTTCAAACGTCTCCGCCGTCCTCGGACCAAGCCGGCGCGTGCCGGCCTTCGTGAACGGGCGACAAGTCAGCCTAGTCGTCCCGTTCCAGATCGTCAATCAACGGCTGAAAAGGGGAAATGGACTGTGTCCAAGCCTGCTTCCGCATCGTCGCGAGCCTTCACCCTTGTCGAACTGCTCGTCGTCATCGGCATCATCGCCCTGCTGATCAGCATTTTGCTGCCCGCCCTGAATAAGGCGCGGGAATCGGCAACAACCGTCAAGAGCCTCAGCAACCTCCGCCAGTTGGGCATCGGGCTGGAGCTCTATCGCAATGATTACAACCGGTATCCGCCGGCGACCGACGAGTTTGCCCAGCCCGCCAAGACGCGCTGGGCCGACTTGCTGTTCCCCTACATGCAGACCACCGAGGTCTACATGAGCCCTGCGCTGACGCCGGACGACATCAGCCGCATGAGGAAGCCTTTTGCCCACACGCTCGACAGCGCCGGTAACGAAACCGCAGACACCATCTACTGGGGCGGCTACGGCTATAACTATCAGTACCTCGGCAATGGCAGGACGATCGGCGGTACCCTTCGCCCCTACTGCGCCACGCCGAAGGACATCAGCGCCCCGACCCAGACCGTGGCCTTCGCCGACACCAACGGCTCGCGTAACGGCGGTGAGGTATTCACGCAGGAAGGCGTCTATGCCGTCGATCCGCCGCTTGGTTCGATCGACCTGGGTTCCAAGGGCAGCCGTCGTACGTCCGCGACCCCTGGCCCGGGCACGAAGAACTCCTACTACCGTCCGTCGGACGATGAGCTCGGCACGGCCGGCGAGATCTTCTATCGCTATCGCGCCACGCCGGCTGAGCGCAACGGCGGCAAGGTCGGCATCGTCTTCTGCGATGGCCATGCTGAGCTGATGACGCTCAAGCAGCTCGATGATATGAACGGCGATGGCACACCCGACAACGGCTACTGGAATGGCAAAGCCGATCCGGCGCTGCGGTAAGGCCAATAAGATCATCCCCGTCACCGGAAATACTCCGATTGGCTGGGGCTTAACACAAGGAGGCAATCGTGAAGTTCACCAGGTCACTGATCGCCCTGCTGGCGCTGGCTGTCTTTGCCGGCGTCGCGCAGGCGGACGATCCCCAGGAGATCGTCTTCATCTTCCAGAAGCAGAAGGATCCGGCCCAGATCCAGGCCACGGCCGACAAGGTCGCCGCCTGGCTGTCGAAGGAGATCGGCAAGCCGGTCAAGACGGTGGTCCCCGGCGACTACTCGGCTTCGGTCCAGGCCCTGGTCAGCAAGAAGGCGGATTTCGCCTACGTCAGCGCCATGCCTTTCCTCCTGGCCCGGCGCGACGGCAATGCCACCCTCCTGCTAGCCGAGCAGCGCACCGACGCCACTGGCACGCCTCGCACCGAGTATGACTCGATCTGGGTCGTCCGCGCCGACAGCGACATCAACAGCTTCGAGGACATCAAAGCCAAGGCTGGCGACCTGCGCATGGTCTTCACCAGCCCCACCAGCACCAGCGGTTACATCATGGCCTATTACCGCATGGTGAAAGAGGGCATGCTCAAGCCGGGTGACGACCCGCGCGGCGTCTTCAAGTCGGCCACCTTCGGCAACGGCTACACCCAGGCACTCGAGCAGGTGGCAGCCGGCCGGGCTGATGTCTGCACCGTCAGCGATTACACCATGGAAGGCCCGCGCGTCGACGTCTATCTCGACAAGGAGCAGCGCGACAAGCTGAAGGTCGTTGCCCGCACGCCCGGCGTTCCGACGCACCTGATCGCCGCCCGTGACGGCCTGAGCGACGAGCTCAAGCAGAAGGTCGCCGACGCTCTGCTCAAGCTCTCACAGGAGCAGCCGGAACTGCTCGCCGACGTCTATGGCGCATCGGCTTTCGTCAAGGTCGACGAGAACCAGCACGTGAAGCACGCGATCGAGGCGATCGAGTACGTCAACCTGCCGATCGAGAAGCTCGCTCGATAGGCGAGCAGGCCGCACCTTGCAGGGGCGAACAAGATGACGCTTGTACAGTCGCAGTCCGCATCGACGGCTGGCACGACGGAGCGATCCGCGGCGCCAGCCGTCTGCCTGCGCAATGTGACCGTCACCTATCCCGGCGGCGTGACGGCGCTGCGGGATGTGTCGCTGGACATCCCCGTTGGTTCGCACCTGTGTATCCTGGGTGCATCCGGCAGCGGCAAGACGACGATGCTCGGCTGCCTGACCAATCGCGTGCGCCCCACTGCCGGCAGCGTCAGGACGATCGGCCGCGTCGCGACGATCCACCAGGACCTGCGTCTGGTGAAGCAGCGGACGGCATTGCAGAACGTCCTGCACGGCGCGATGGGCCGTCTGCCGCTGCATCGCACAATGCTGCGATTCCCGCGCGAGGAGCGACAGCGCGCGATCCAGTTGCTGGAGCGCGTCGGCCTGTCGCATCGCATCAACACGCGCGTGTCGCGCCTCAGCGGTGGTGAGCAGCAGCGCGTCGCCATCGCACGCGCGCTGATGCAGGATCCCGCCATCCTGCTGGCTGACGAGCCGGTGGCGTCGCTCGACAACGCCAACGCCCGCGCGATCATGAAGCTGCTCAACGAGCTGCAGAAGGAGCGCGGCATCACGCTGATCACGGTGCTGCATGACTGTGCGCTGGCGGAGACGTTCGCCGATCGCATCATCGGCCTGGAAGCCGGGCGGCTGGTGCATGACGAGGTCGCCAATGAGCGGGCGTCGCACGGTAATGGCGTGCTGCTCGGCCTGCGCGGGTTCACGCGATTCGATGCCTGCCGGGCGTGCGAGGTGATCGAGCATTCGCTGAACTCAGCCAAGGAGGCTCCTTCGGCTGGGGGACGGCTGCGCCCGATCTGGTGGTCGATCGCGGCTGTCGCGGTGCTGGGCATCTACGCCTGGTCAATCGCTGGTCTGAAGATCGGCGAGCGTGAGCTGGAGGGATTCTGGGGGAACATGGCGCGCTTCCTCGGCTCGTTGCTGCCGGATTCCTGGCGGCAGTTCCAGGCGATCCCGTGGGCGACGCTGGGCCGGTCGCTGGTCGACACGCTCGAGATGACGCTGATCGGCACGACGCTGGCGGTGCTGATTGCCTGGCCGCTGGCGGCGCTGGCTGCCCGCAATGTCGGGCCGGCGCTGCTCCGGCCGATCTGCCGGTTCATCCTGAACGTCATCCGGTCGGTGCCGTCGATTGTCTGGGCATTGCTGTTTGTCGGAGCCGTTGGATTGGGGCCGTTCGCCGGTGTGCTGGCGCTGGTGGCCTACTCGCTGGGCTATCTGACGAAGTTCTTCTACGAAGCCTTCGAGGCCGTCGACCCCGGGCCCCCGGACGCCCTGCGCGAGATCGGCGCCGGCGGCTTGCAGCGGTTCATCCATGCCGTCTGGCCTGCCAGCGGGGCAGCCGTCCTCTCATCGAGCCTCTTCATGCTCGAGTACAACGTCCGAGCCGCCAGCGTGCTGGGCATCGTCGGTGCCGGCGGCATCGGCCAGGAACTGGTCATCCACAAGGACTGGGGCAACTGGCACGTCGTCGGCGCGATCATCCTGATGCTCGTCGCCATCGTGCTGGTCCTTGATGCCATCTCCAGCCGCGTCCGCGCCTGGCTCGTCCGTCGGTAGGCTGGGCATTTGAACCAGACAGAGACGCGGAGACACGGAGAAGAAGACTTCTTCAGGCGTTGCCCCCTTCCCATTCCTGCTCATCATTTCAAACTCTTTGCGTCCGCCGCGTCCCCCTCTGTGCCGTCTGCGTTGGACTAGCCCCGGCAAGTCGTAAACCAAGCCGCCGCTATGATCTTGAGGGGGAAGCGTTTACATTCATTTCTGCATTTTTCTCCCCTGCCGGGAAGAAACCCGCTCGTCGGAGCAACCATATGGGCAGAGTGACCGGGCCAGCAACATGAGCGAAGCAGTGAGCGATGAACAACTCCTGCGTCGCTTGCAGCTCGGCAGCGACGCGGCGTTTGCCGAATTGGTCAATCGCCACGGTCGCTACCTCTACGGTGTGGCCAATGCCATCCTCGGCGATCCGTTCGATGCCGAAGACGCCGTGCAGGAAGCGTTGCTGGCTGCCTTGTCCGCGGAGTACCGCGGTGAGGCGTCGGTTCGGACGTGGCTGGTCGGGATCACCGTCCGCCAAGCGGGGATGCTCCGCCGCAAACGCCTGCGATGGCGTCGGGCAGCCCCCCAGCCGCCGCCGGCTGCCGATCCCATCGGCGCCGTCGACGCCCGGATCGACCTGGCTGAGATGCTCTCCCGCCTGCCGATCGACCATCGACAGGTCATCGTCCTGCGGGAACTGGAGCACATGAGTTACGAACAGATTGCCCAGGTCTTGCAGATCCCCCGCGGGACAGTGGAGTCCCGCCTGCACCGGGCGCGGCAGCAGTTGCGGACGCTCTTTGGGCACGATCAGCCGGATCGACCGGCAGGTGCATGATGCCTTGCGATCACACACAACTCGTCGCCGCCTTCTATGACGGTGAGCTTGCGCCGGATCAGGCGCGGGAGATGGCGATTCACATTGAATCCTGCCCCGTCTGCCTGCAGGAGCTGCGGTCGCTGCAGCGGCTTTCGCAGTCGATCGCTGCGGCGCCACTGGGCCAGCCGTCGGGGATCACGCTGGCGCGCCTGGCTTCGGCGCGTCGACGCCAGGAGCGCGGTATCCGCCGGCTGGCGGGCGCGCTGACGGCTGCCGCCGTCGTGCTGCTGGCCGTTTCGGTCTGGAATAACCAGCGTGCGGCCGACCTCTCCTCGCCCCTGGTCGGATTGGATGTGGTGGTTGTCGCGGCTGCGGATGAAGAGCCGCCGCCCCAAACCCTTGCCGTCGCCCGCTGGATGGCCAGCGACCTGGCATTGGCATCGGCAGGAGGCAGGCCATGACCACGAGGCTCATCGTTGTCATCGGATTCCTCTGCGCCTTCGCCGCCGGATTTGCGCTGGATCTCGGCTGGAAGCAGCATCCCAGCCAGCAGCCGGCGTCTCCGCCGCAGCGCGATCCGGGCAGTTGGCTGGCCGAGCAGCTCGAGCTGACACCCGAGCAGCAAACAAAGATGAAGGAGATCTGGTCCGACACCGCGCGTCGCGGCAATCGCCAGATGTGGGAGCAGCGCCGCCAGCTCCGCGAGCAGCGCGAAGCCGCCATCGCGGCCCTCATCCGCGAAGAAGATCGCGCTGCCTACGAGCGCATCCAGCAGGAGTTCCGCGACAAAACGGCTGCTCTCGAAGCGCAGTGGCGCCAGTCCTACGAACAGGCCGTCGAAAAGACCAAGGCGCTGCTCAATGACGAGCAACGGAAGAAGTACGAAATATTCCTCGAGAATCAGCGTTGGGACGGTCGCGACGATCGTCGTCGCGATCGCGGCCCCAGTACCTCCAAAGCCTCCGAGTCACTACCGGAGCGACCTAACCCCTAGCCTCGGCCCTGGTGGCCGGAAAGTGAGTGTCCTATGAAGCGTTCAGCTTTCGCCCTCACGTTCGCCCTTGCCGCAATGGTCGGATCACTTGCGATCGCGCAGGAAGCCGATCGCGGTGAAGGACGCCGCGGCGGAGACCGCCAACAGCAGCAGCGCATGGATCCCCAGCAGATGCGGCAGCGCATGATGGATCGCATGCGTGAGCAGCTCCAGGCCAGCGAAGATGAGTGGGCTGTGCTTCAGCCGCGCATCGAGCGCATCAACGAAGCTCAGCGCGCCACCCGTGGCGGCGGCTGGGGCGGCGCCCAGCGCCGTGGCCGCGGTGGCGACGACCAGCAGCAGGCTTCGCAGGGCCCGCAGACGCCCGTCGCTCAGGCCTCCCAGGCCCTGCGCCAGGCGATCGACAACAACGCCAGCGCGGACGAAATCGTCCAGAAGCTGGAAGCCTATCGTGCCGCCCGTCAGCAGGCGGAAGCCGAGCTGAAGGCCGCACAGGATGACCTGCGCGAACTGGTGACCCCGCGCCAGGAAGCCGTCCTGGTCATGCTGGGCATCCTTGAGTAATTCGACGCCGCTGGGCGCTGTCCACCGGGGACAGCGCCCGGCTTCCCGGCATGAGGTGAGTGACGTGAACGAACTGATCGACATCATGGGCAAGCAGGGCTTGCTCGATCCGGCAGCCGCCCGCCGTGCGCGCGAACTGCTCGGCGAGGGCCGCGCCCTGGAAGAAGCCATCCTCCTGGCTGACGGCATCAGCGAGGAGACGCTTTTGCGTTTTCTGGCTGAGCGCTACGAGGTGCCCTACGTCGATCTCGAGGCGGCTGCGCCCTCGCGGGAGTTTCTCGCCGGCTTCCCAGCCTCGCTGCTCGTTCGCCACAACATCCTGCCGTTGCGCGAGCAGGACGGACATGTGCTGGTGGCGGTGTCGCGCCTGTCGGATACGACCCCGTTGGACCAGCTTCGCCTGGCCACCGGCAAGGACTGCACGCCCGCCCTCGCCCCGGCATCGGAGATCGATCGGGCGCTCAAGCACATCCTGGGCGTCGGTGCCGATACGCTGCAGTCGCTGGATGCAGCCGCCGGAATCCAGGTGGTCGATGTCGAGGAAGACACCGACCTCGACGCCACCTCGGCTGCCCACGACGCCTCGATCATCAAGTTCGTCAACCAGATCCTCATCGAAGCCATCGATTCACGCGCGACCGACGTGCACGTCGAGCCGTTCGAGGATCAGCTTCGTCTGCGCTACCGCATCGACGGCGTGCTTCAGGAAGCCAACGTTCCCCCCAACGTTCGGCGTTTCCACGCCGCCATCGTCTCGCGCATCAAGATTCTTTCGCACCTGGACATCGCTGAGAAGCGCCTGCCGCAGGATGGGCGCATCAAGCTCAAGCTCGGCGGCCGCGAGATCGACGTCCGTGTCTCGATCATCCCGATGATCCACGGCGAAGCCGTCGTGCTGCGTATCCTGCAGCGCGGCGACGCCATGCTCGGCACCGAGCACCTCGGCATGGCCGCCCGCGAGCGGGCGCTGTTCAACCAGGTGCTCGACCTGCCGCACGGGATCGTGCTGGTCACCGGTCCCACCGGCTCGGGTAAGACGACGACGCTTTACGCCGGCCTCAGCGAGATCAACGACACCGAGCGGAAGATCATCACGATCGAAGATCCGGTCGAGTATCAGCTTCGTGGCGTCAACCAGATTCAGGTCAACACCAAGACCGGCCTGACGTTCGCCGCCGGCTTGCGTGCGATCCTGCGACACGACCCCGACGTGGTACTGGTCGGCGAAATCCGCGACAAGGAGACTGCCGAAATCGCCGTGCAGGCGTCGCTGACCGGCCACCTGGTCTTCAGCACGCTGCACACCAACGACGCCCCCGGCGCCGCGACGCGATTGATTGATATGGGTGTCGAGCCGTATCTGGTCGCTTCGTCGCTGGAGATCGTGATCGCTCAGCGCCTCGTGCGCATCATCTGCCCCAACTGCAAGCGCGAAGTCCCGAAGGAGAAGGCCGACAAGCTCCGGCAGACCTTCGGCGATCTGCTGCCGGAGGTGCTGTACGAAGGCGCCGGCTGCCGTGCCTGCCAGGGCACGGGCTTCCATGGCCGCCAGGGCGTTTTCGAAATGATGGCCGTTACCGACGAGATCCGCTCGCTGATCCTCAGGCGCGCCCCGTCACAGGAATTGCGCAAGGTCGCGACGGCCCAGGGCATGCGAAGCCTGCGCGACGACGGCTGGCGCGTCGTGCGCGAGGGCCGCACCACCGTGGATGAGGTCATCCGCAACACCAAGGACGAGGACGGCGGCATCCAGCTCGAGGGCCTGATGGATTCCGCGGCGGAGGTGAAGCACTGATGGCCCTGTTCGTTTACACTGCCATCGATCGTACCGGCCGCCAGACCACCGGCACCATGCCAGCCGATTCGCGAACGGCGGCCATGGACGCCCTGATTACACAGGGCCTTTCGCCCGTTTCCCTGCAGGAGCAGGCGACCAACGGCGCAGCCGCCGGGCATCATTCCCTCGATGAGGCCCCCCGCCGCATCCCGCGCAAAGCCGTCGAAGCCTTTACGCGCGAGCTGGCCAACCTGCTGGCAGGCGGTTTGTCCCTGTCGCGCGCGCTTTCACTGCTGCGACGTGAAACGTCCAACCCTGCCGCGCGATACGTCTGGACGCAGATCCACGACGACGTGGTCGGCGGCGAATCGCTGGCTGATGCGCTGTCGAAATGGCCACAGGCATTCTCGACCGTCTACGTCGCCATGGTGCGAGCCGGCGAAACCGGCGGCTTCCTGCATGTTGTGCTGCAGCAGATCGCGGATTTCCGCCAGCGGGAGCAGGACCTGGTCGGCAAGATGAAGGCCGCCCTCATTTACCCGATCGCCCTGGCGGTCGTGGCTGCGGGCGTGCTGGTCTTCCTGCTGACGTTCTTCATCCCCCGCTTCAGCGAGATCTTCAAGCAGTTCGGCGAGAATCTGCCGATGCTGACGCAGGTTGTCGTCGCCATCAGCACCTGGCTGATGGATTACGGCCTGCTGATCGCAGCCGCCCTGGTGATCGCGGTGATTGCCCTTCGCCGTGCCGCCACGACGGACGAAGGCCGCCGCCGGCTGGAGCGCATCATGCTGAAAACGCCGGCGCTGGGCACTGTCATCGCGCGATTCGCGCTGGTGCGATTCAGCCGGATGCTCGGAACGCTGGTTGGCGCCGGCGTGCCGCTGGTGTCGTCGCTGCGTGTCGCGCGCGAGGCTATCGGCAATCAGACGCTGGCTGATACCGTTTCGCACGCGATCGAGGAAGTGCAGCGCGGCACGCCGCTGAGCAAGGCGCTGGCAGCCAATCCGCTGCTGTTTCCCTCGAGCGTGATCGAGATGATCGCCGTTGCCGAGGAAACCGGCCGGCTGGATCAGGAACTGATTCGCCTTTCAGCTTCGTTCGAACAGGATCTGGATCGCAACCTGCGGGTGCTGGTCGCACTGGCCGAGCCGGCGCTGCTGATCACGATGGCCGCGCTGATCGGCACGGTTGTCGTCAGCATGCTGCTCCCGCTGTTCCAGCTTCAGGACATGGTCAAGTGACATCACAGGAGTGAAGGATGCACGAAAGAAGGATGATGAACATGCAACACGCACGTCGCCGCCGCGGCTTCACGCTGCTGGAGCTGCTGCTGGTGCTGGTGATTCTCGGTGTGCTGGCGGCGCTGGTGGTGCCGAAGTTCACCGGCCGCTCGCAGCAGGCTCGTGAGACCGCCGTGAAGACGGATCTGTCCAACATCTCCACGGCGCTCAATAGCTTCGAGATCGACAACGGCCGTCTGCCGACGACCGAAGAAGGCCTCAAGGCCCTGGTGAACCGGCCGGCCAACGCGCCTGGCTGGACGCAGGTCCTCGAGCGGATCCCGAAAGATCCGTGGGGCAACGAGTATCAGTACCGCTATCCCGGTCGTCACAACCCCAATGGCTTTGACCTCTGGTCGCTTGGGCCGGACGGCAAGGAAGGCAGTGACGACATCGGCAACTGGGAGCAGTGATGCATTCACGGCTGGCCATTCTCGATGCGATCTCACAGCGGCTGTCGCCGTCATCGGCGGCGGTGCGCTGTGAGCGGTCGAGCGTGCGGCCAGCCGGGTTCACGCTCGTGGAGTTGGTGCTGGTGATGGGTCTGCTGGCGTTGTTGATGGCGGTCGCAGCCCCCGACCTTCGCGGCTGGAGCCGCAACGGCAAGCTGCGCGACGCCACCGACCAGATTATGGCATCGATCCGCTATGCCCGTGGGCAGGCGATCCACGATGCCGTGACGTACCGCCTATCCGTGGACCCGACGGGCACGCTGGTCCAGGTCCAGCGGCAGGAAGGCGGGCTGTTCGTCGCCATCGACGACACCTACGCCGGCCCGATCATCATGCCGGACGGCTTTGTGGTGGAGATCGATCGCCTGGACGGCGGTCTGTCGGCTGTCGTGGATTTCTTTCCTGATGGCCGAACGACACCGGCGCGCATCGTCCTGACGGCGCCGTGGGGCCGGCAGGTGGTGATGGCTGCACCGACGGCGGCTCAGCCGTTTGAGCTGGTCGCGTCGGCGGGAGGTATGCCATGAGTGGCTGCCTCTCCCACACAGCGCGCCGACGCCCACGCGGGGTGACGCTGATGGAGGTCCTGGCCACGCTGGTGCTGGTCGGCATCATCCTGCCGGTGGCCATGCGCGGCGTGACGATCGCCATGCACGCAGCCGCCAATGCCCGCCAGCAGTCCGAAGCCACCATGCTGGCCGAGATGAAGCTCAACGAGCTCATCGCAGCGCGCGACCCGGACTTTGCCGGCAGCAGCGGCGACTTCGGCCCTGACTGGCCGGAGTATCGCTGGCAGGTCCGCACCGCAGGCGAGGATTTCAAAACGTATGAGGTGACCGTCGCCGTGAGCTGGGAAACCCGCGGCGGCGAGCGAAGCGTGCAACTGTCGACCCTGATTTACCCGGAGAGCTACTCAACGCCATGACGCACGAGTGCGGACATCGCGGCTTTACTCTGCTGGAGCTGGTGCTGGCGGCAACCATCATCGCGACCATCGCAGCCGCGCTGTATGCGTCGATGAACGTGGCATTCCGCGGCCGAGCGTCGGCCTATCGGCAGGTGGACACGACGCGCCACGCGGCGCTGGTCCTGCACATCCTCCAGCAGGACTTCCAGTCGATCCTGCCGCCCGGCGAGCAGCTCAGCGGGGCCTTCATCGGCCAGCCTCCGGGGCAGACGATCGCCGGCAGCGACGCGTTTCTCGAGTTCTACTCGCTGGGGCGCAATCCATCGCTCGAAGGCACGCCGCTGGAGGAATCGATCCGCCGGATTGGCCTGGTCTTCCGCACGGACCTGGCCGAGCCGGCTCTGATCCGCCAGGTCGAGCCGAATCTGTTGGCGCGCGTCCTGGAAGACCCGATCGAGGAAGTCCTCGCCGTCAACATCCGCTCGATCACCGCACGCTACTTCGACGGTGACTACTGGTACGACAACTGGGATTCGACCCTCCAGAACAATGAGCTGCCCCGCGCCGTCGAACTGACGATCGAGTTCAATCAGCCGGCGCCGACGGATCCGTCACGCCTATATCGCGTGACGCAGGTGATCCCGATCAGTTGCCAGGGCACCGCCACCGAACAGACACAGGAGGAGCAGCGCTGATGCGCAATAATCGCCTACAGCCTGGCTCTTCTCCCAGCCGTCGGCGGGGCGCTGTGCTGATCCTTGCGATGATCATCACGTTCACGCTGGCGTCGATGGTGATCGTGCTGGGCCGGTCGATCAGCATCGAGGCTCGCGCCGCCGCCAACCGCGCCTCGGAGGCCGAGGCTCGCGCGATTGCCCGCGGCGCCGAGCAGTATGTCATGGCATTGCTCGCCGAGCGCACAGATGACCTTGAGTTGTTTGACGAGCGGCTGTTCGCGGGCATCCCCGTCGGCAACGGACAGTTCTGGATTGTCCGCCCGAACTATGGCGATCCGACGCTGCCCGTCTATGGGCTGGTCGACGAATCGGCTAAGCTGAACATCAATCGCGAGCAGTGGGAATCGCTCCGCCTGCTGGCCGGCATGACCGACCAGATCGCCGGGGCGATCATCGACTGGCGCGATGAGGACGAGGAAACATCCTCCACCGGCGCCGAAAGCGACGTTTATCTGCGCATGCAGCCGCCCTATCAGGCGAAGAACGCGCCGTTCGAAACGGTCGAAGAACTGCTGCTTGTGCAGGGCATGTCGCGTGAGCTGCTGTACGGCCCGCCCGGCGGACAGACGACGGGCCTGGTCAGCAGCTACTACCAGTCGAACGGCCTTTACGACTTTTTCACAGTCTGGGGCGGCGAGCAGACGCGCGACCCGGAAGGCAACGAGCGGATTGATGTCAACGATCAGTCGGAGCAGACGCGCAACTCCCTGCGCGAATTGCTTCGGGAGCGCTTGGGCGAGAGCATCGGCAATGACGCCGCGTCGCGCCTGGAGAACCGGCGCTATGCCGGGTTGTTCGATTTTGCCCGCCGGTTGGGCTTGGACACGCAGAACCTTGAGCTGATCGAGCCCTACATCCGCGTCAGCGGTGGTTCGGCGGCGCGGATCAACGTCAACCAGGCGCCGCGCGAGGTGCTCGAAGCGATCGACGGGCTCAATGTCGGGCAGGTCAATGCCTTGCTGGCGGAACGCTCCGGGCGGACAGCCAACAACCCGATGACGATCGCCTGGGTGCAGGATGTGGTTGACTCCGAGACGCTGGCGCGGATCGGCGATCGTTTCACAGCCGGCGGAGGTGTTTACTCCGCCGATATCGTCGCCGTCAGTGGTGACGGCCGCGCGGCTGTGCGTGTGCGGATCGTGGTGGACATCACGGGCGATTCGCCGCGGATCGTCTATCGACGGGATATCACGGAATGGGGCCTGCCGCAGGATGACAACATTCTTGCGGCCATGCAGACGGGCAGCATACAGCAATGACACGGCAATCCCTGAAGCTTCTTCGACGCAACATCCTCGGTCTGGCGATAGACGAGGATGGCATCTCCTGTGCGCAGATCAGCGCGTCGGGCGGGCCGGTCGTGCGCCGGCTGGGACGTCTTGCGTTTACCGAACAGGCCTCGCTGAAAACGCCCGATGCGCTGGCGGCGGCGCTTCGTGCGTTCCTCAAGCAGCACCATATGACGGCGTCCGCCGCCGTGATCGGCCTGCCGGCGCGGTGGATGATCGCGCAGCAGCATGAGGTGCCCCCGGCTGATCCAGCCGCAGCCGTCGCGATGCTCCGCCTGCGGGCTGAGCGGATGGCCGTGCAGGACAGCCACGCGATGGTCTTCGACTTCGTCGGGCAGACCGATCGCAGCAAGCCGTCCCGCGTGCTGGTGCTGGGCATGCTGCAAAGCCGGCTGGATGAAGTCGCGGCACTGTGCGACAAGGCCGGGTTGACGCCGCTGGCGGCCATGCCGACGGTGCTGGCTGTCTCGCGCGTTTTCGGCAGCGAGGAGCAGCCGACGGTCGTGATCTCCAGCCGAACGGCTGATATCGCCTGGGAAGCGCCATCCGGCGCACGCCTGCTGCGGCATGTCGCGGCGATTGGGGGCGGCCGTACGTCGGCGGTTTCGCTGGCTGGCGAGTTGCGCCGGACGCTCGTGCTCAATCCAGCTCTTGGCCCGGCGCCCAGCGGCATTCGCGTCTGGCAGGATCCGACAGGTGCGCAGGAAGATCTGAATCTCCTTCAGGAGCGATCTGGTCTAGCGGCTGAGCGGATCGATGCCCGCCATCTTCGGCAGACGACGATCAGCCCCACCGCCCTCAATGGCGATGCCGACCGGCTGGAAGCCGATGCCTTCCTGCCCGCGATCGCCCTTGCGATGACAGGCGCTGCCGACGGCGCACCGCCTGTGGATTTCCTCCACTCGCGCCTCGCCCCGCCGGTGCAGCAGCGCTTCAACCGCCGCACGGTGCAGGCGATTGCCGCGGCCGTTGCAGTCGTCCTGGGGCTGGTAGTGTTCTACATCCATGTCCAGAATCGCGAAGCCGAGGCGATTGCCCTCGAAAGCCGGCTGTCGGAGATGGCAGACGAGCTCAGGGCCGCCCAGACGCGGCTGGATCGCTTCTCCTACGGCCGGCGGTACTACACCGACCGCAGCCGCGTGCTGGACTGCCTTTCGCACATCTCAGCCGCCTTCGGCACCGACAGCTCGATCTGGACGACGCGCTTCCAGCTCTATGACGGCCGCCGCGGCCAGCTCCTTGGGCGGGCGACCGATCAGCGGACCGTCCTGAGCGTGCGCGATCGCCTGGCGCAGAACCCGGTGTTTGAGAATGTTTCCCTCACGGAAATGCGCACCGCGACGGGCGCCAGCGGCGGGATCACCTTCTCGATGACGTTCGACTTTGTTGGTGGAGAGCAGGCCCGATGATCAACACACGCGAAAAACGAATCGGAATCGTTGCCGCGGTTCTGCTCGGCGTGCTGGCGTTTGACAGTGTCTTTCTGTCGCCAATGCTCGAGCGGCGCCGCGACGCCGTCGAGCGGATCGAGGTCGCGACAGGCAAGCTGTCGGCAGCATCGGGCGTGTTCGAGAACGACCGCCGCGCCGAACGCGTCTGGCGCGAGATGGCCGGCCAGACGCTGCTCTCCAATGGTTCGGCTGCCGAGAGCCAGATCCTCAACGCCGCCCGCCGCTGGGCGCAGGACGCCGGGCTGTCGCTTACCTCGCTCAAGCCGGAGCGCAGCGAGAATGAAGGCGGCTTTCGCAAGATCACCGTCCGCGCCACCGCGACCGGCACCATGCGTCGCGTGACGCAGTTCCTGTACGCGATCCAGACGACGGATATCCCGGTCCGTGTCACCGACATCCAGATCGACGCACGCAGCGAGACCGCTGACGAACTGACGGTCCAGATCGGCCTGGCGACGATCTACCAGCCGCAGCAGGAGATCGACCCAGCCGCAGTCACAGCCGGAGCCGTTCCATGATCCGCATTATTCTGATCATCCTGGTGACTTTTGCAGCCGTCGCGCCGGCACAGGAGCGATGGTCCAGGCGCTCGCGCGAATCGAGCGATTCGTCGCTGCCGGCTGAGTACCAGACCGTGGTCGACAACAACATCTTCGTCCGCCAGCGCGGCCGACGGGCGGTGGAACCGACCACGCGCCCCACCGTCACTCCGCCACCGCCGCCGGTCGAGCGGAGCATGATCCTGACGGGCATCGTCCTGGAAGAAGGCGTGTTCCGCGCCTACATCGAGGACACGCGCTCGAACACGATCCTGCGTGTTTCGGCGGGCGATCCCATCGCCAGCGGCGCGGTCGGGCAGATCACGCTCGATTCGATCGCATACGAGTCGGCTGACGGCTTGCGATGGATCGAGATCGGACAGGACCTGACAGGCGGCGTGGCGATGTTTGGCACGCGGCCGACAGCCACGACAAGCTTCGGCGGATCCACCCCTGCCGCCGGCAGCACGGGTGGCGCGGTGTCGCCGTCTACAGGCGGCGCCGGCGGCGATGTCGCTCCCGCTCAGGGGCAACCTGCCGATCCGTCGCAGATGAGCATCGAGGAGCGCCTTCGCATGCGCGCCCGTCAACAGAGACAACGATAGCACTTGACTGGAGAAGCCGTGACCGTCACACAACGCCCCATTGTTCGCCTCGTTGGTGCCGCTGCCTGCACGATGGCAGTGCTGAGCACCCCCCTGCCGCTGCTGGCACAGTTCGCACCAGCGGATGATGCCATGCCGGTGCAGGCTGAGCCGGCGGAGCAGCCGGAGCAGCTCGATCAGCAGGACCAGCCGCAGGAGCAGCTTGAACAGGCTGAACAGGCCGAGCAGGCTGAACAGTTTGAACTGGCTCAGGAGGCCGAACAGGCGGAGCCGCAGCCGCAGCAACCCCAGCAGCCGGCCCAGCCGGCGCCGCGGGGACCGACGCGGACGCCAACGCCGGCTCAGACGCTGCCGCCCAGTACCCCCGCCGCGCCCCGCAACGGTGCAGCCAATGGCGAGCAAGCAGAAGGCGCGATCCGTCGCGCCAACGGCGGCCTGATCCTCAACTTCCGCGATGCCAACATCGACGTCATCCTCGACGAGCTCTCGGCTGAGGCCGGGTTCATCATCGTTCGTGAGATCAAGCCTCAGGGGCGCGTCAGCCTGACCAGCCGTCAGCCAGTGTCGCCGGAAGACGCAGTGTCGCTGCTGAACTCCGTCCTTTACAACGCCGGCTACAGCGCGATCCAGCAGGGACGAATCCTCAAGATCGTCGCCCGCGATCGCGCCAAGCGGCTCAACATTCCGGTCCAGACCGGGTCAAACCCTGAGGCGATCGAGCCGACCGATCAGCTCATCACGCAGGTCATCCCCCTGCGCTACGCCGACGCGTCGCAGCTTCGCCAGGACCTTCAGCCGTTGATCAATCCTGATGCCGATTTCACAGCCAATGCCTCCGCCAATGCACTGGTGATCACGGATACGGCCGCTAACGTGCGGCGCGTCGTCCAGATCATCAACGCGCTGGATACATCGATGGCTGAGGCTGTGTCGGTTCGCGTTTTCCAGCTCAAGTATGCCGATGCGACAAGCACGGCTGAGCTGATCAACAACGTCTTCGGCGATCTGATGGTCGCCACCGGGGATCAGTCGGACAGCCGTGGCCGTGGTCCGGGCGGTGGACCGGGCGGCGGCCCCGGCGCATGGCGCGATCGGCTTCGTCAGGAAGCCCAGCGCGAAGCCCAGGCGGCTGCGCGTGGCAACAAGGTCAAGGCGGCTGCCGACCAGCGGACCAACTCGCTCGTCGTCACGGGATCGGATCAGGCGCTGGCGGCTGTGGAGGAAGTGCTTCGCGAGCTGGATGAGAATCCGGTGGCGGATGAGACGGTGTTCGTCTATCGGCTGCGCAATGCGCAGGCGGCGAACATCGAATCGGTGGTGAACAGCATCTTTGGCAATCAGGTAAGCTCGACCGGTACGGCGCAGACCGGCATGGAGCGGCTGCAGAACCTTCGTGGCTCGGGCGGCCGTGCGGGCGGCGTGCGCAGCAGCGGCTCGCTTCGGAGCGGCTCGACCGGTGCGGCGCGCGGCGGCGCCACAGGGTCAATGCGCGGTGGCGCGGGAGGCGCCGGTGGGATTGGCCAGGGCACGCGCCTGGATCAGCGAGTCCAGCAGCAGGCCCGCGGTGGCCAGCGTGGTGTCGGTCGTCTGTCGACGGCGTCGGCGCAGATGGCATCGGAGTTGGCTGGGCAGGTGAGCATCATCGCCGACCCGGATACCAACTCGCTGCTGGTCCGCACATCGCCGGCAAATTACGAGCGCGTCAAGGAGATCCTGGAGGAGCTGGATCGGCCGGTGGCGCAGGTGCTGATCAAGGTGCTGATCGCGGAAGTCACGCATGACGGCTCGCTGGACCTGGGGACGGAGTTTTCGGTGTTCAACCTGCGAGCCAGCGGTCTGGGCCAGACCGGCCGGACGGATTTCAACATTCCACTCGACGGACCGACCAGCACAGGACTGGTGGTCCAGATCCTGGAAGAGGACGTGACGGCAGCGATCCGCGCCCTGGAGACAGCCGGAAAGCTGGATGTGCTGTCGCGGCCGTACATCCTGGCGTCGGACAACCAGGTAGCCAGCATCACGGTCGGTCAGGAAATTCCGTTCATCGTCAACTCGCGCATCACGGATGAGGGCGGGATCGTCAACACGACGCAGTATGACCAGATCGGCATCCTGCTGGACGTGATCCCGCACATCAACCCGGATGGCCTGGTGATCCTGGATGTTTCGCAGGAAATCTCCAGCCTGACGGGCAACAGCGTGCAGATCAACGAGCTGTTTACCCAGCCGATCATCGCCGTGCGGTCGGCGCTGTCGCGCGTGGGCGTGCAGAACGGCCAGACGGTCGTCATCGGCGGTTTGATGGAAGACCGCAAGACGCAGACGCTGGACAAAGTGCCGCTGCTCGGCGACATCCCGCTGGTCGGGCTGCTGTTCCAGCGGAACCGCACAACGACGGCGAAGACCGAACTGCTGATCTTCCTGACGCCGCATGTGGCCTCCGAACCGGAGCTGCTGGAGCGGATGTCTGAGGAGGAGGTGGACGGCACGAAGCTGATCCCCAATGCGGTGAAGCCTGGCGTCTACGACGAGCATCGCCGCGGCTTGGATCGCGGTCGTACCGCCCCGCCGCGGTCGGAGAGTGTTCCAGAAGTGCCATCCGTGGATGAGCAGGCGGCTGAGCCGGTTGCGCCCAGCAGGCGATGAGGGTATGATCCGTCACGTGCGACCGATCATTGCGACATTGGCCGTGGCGGCGTGGCTGGCGCTGTCAGCCGGCTGCGCGCCGCAGGAGAAGGCAGGCACACCGTCGCCGCAGCCGCGGGACACGGGATCGACGCTGAACTCAGCGCTCGATCCATGCGCCGGCAACCTGCATGACCTCTGCGGCGCGCTGCTGTTCCATGTCGACGTGCATGGCCGCTTTCCGCCGTCACTGCAGGCGCTGGAAAGCGGCCCGGGCGGCAGCGAATTGCGCTATACCTGTCCGGTCTCCGGGCGGCCGTATGTCTACAACCCGGGCGGCATCCATCTGGTCGAACGGCGGGCGTATGTGATCGTCTATGACGCAACGCCCGCGCACCGGGGCTCGCGATGGGCGATTGTGCTGGATGAGCCGGAGGAGGATAAAGCGCCCGTGATGCACGTGGTGGCGCTGCCGGAGTCGCTGTTCTTGTTCAGATCGACGCCGCCGGCACAGGAGCCGGAAGCACGCAGGTGATGTGGTCGATCAGCTTCTTGTGGCACGTGCGTCCCGCACGTGCTTTCCTTTCTTGCGGCGCACATGCGGGGCGCCCGTACCACTGATGGATCGATTCGCCCGCGTGTCAGCCCTGCTGCAACTGGCCGGACAGGTAGGCGTCGTAGGCGCTCATGTCCATCAGGCCGTGGCCGGAGAGGTTGAAGAGGATGACGCGCTTCTCCTTCTGTTCGCGGGCGGCGATGGCTTCGTCGATGGCGGCGCGGATGGCGTGAGCGCTTTCCGGCGCCGGGACAATCCCCTCAGCCCGGGCGAACTGCACGGCTGCCTCGAAGACCTGAAGCTGGTCGTAGGCGCGGGCCTCGATGAGCTTGTGCTGGTAGGCATGGCTGACCGTCGGTGCCATGCCGTGATACCGCAAGCCGCCGGCATGGATCCGCGGCGGCACGTAGGCGTGGCCGAGGGTGTACATCTTGAGCAGTGGCGTCATCTCGGCTGTATCGCCGAAATCGTAGCGCATCTCGCCCCTGGTGAGCGTGGCACAGACCGTCGGCTCGACGGCGATGATGCGGTGCTTCTTGCCGTCGTGCAGCTTGCGGCGGATGAACGGGAACGCGATGCCCGCGAAGTTGCTGCCGCCGCCGGCACAGCCGATGACGATGTCCGGCTCTTCGCCGGCTTGCTCCATCTGGGCGATGCACTCCTGGCCGATGACGGTCTGGTGCAGGCAGACGTGGTTCAGCACGCTGCCCAGGGCATATTTCGTTCCCGGATGGGTCACGGTCTGCTCGATTGCCTCGCTGATGGCGATGCCGAGGCTGCCGGGGCTGTCGGGATTCTCGCGCAGCGTGCGCCGGCCGAACTCGGTCTGCTCGGACGGGCTGGCGTGGACGGTCGCGCCCCAGGTCTGCATCAGCATCTTCCGATAGGGCTTCTGCTGGAAGCTGACCTTGACCATGTAGACGATGCACTCCAGGCCGAACATCTGGCAGGCCATGGCCAGCGAGCAGCCCCACTGTCCGGCGCCGGTTTCAGTCGCCAGCCGACGGATGCCGGCCTGGCGGTTGTACCACGCCTGCGGAACGGCGCTGTTGGGTTTGTGCGACCCAGCCGGGCTGACGCCTTCGTACTTGTAGTAGATGTGCGCGGGCGTATTGAGGGCCTGCTCGAGGCGCACGGCGCGCATCAGCGGTGTCGGCCGCCACAGGGCGTAGATCTGCCGCACTTCATCGGGGATCTCGATCCACCGCTCGGTGCTCATCTCCTGCTCGACGATGTTGGGCGGGAAGATGGCCGCCATGTCTTCCGGCTTGGCCGGCTGGCGCGTAGCCGGGTGCAACGGCGGCGACAGCGGCGTCGGGAAGTCAGCGGCGATGTTGTACCAGTGCGTGGGGATGGCCGATTGCGGCAGGCTGAAACTCGTCGTGGTCACGGGATCTCCTCAGATGCGCAGCACGCGCAAGCCGTCGACGATGCTACACCGCGCCCCCTGCCGATCAACACCCGCCCGCCTCCGCCGCACCCGCCAGACGTGATTCCAGACCTGCTCGCCTCGATCCGGCCCCGACCTCACCCCAACCGGCCCATCTCAGCCTGTCAGAATCGCCAGCCAGATCGCCACGCTGACGATCGAGAAGACCGTCGTCCAGAAGACGCAATCAGCCCCCATGTCGGCATCGCCGCCCAGCTCGAGTGTCAGCAGCAACGTATTGATAGCCGATGGCGTTGTGGCGGTCAGGATCAGCCATTGTGGCGGGATCTCCGCCAGGGCGCTGTTCGGCCAGAGGGCGCGGATGGCTGCCAGATAGCCCGCCATCAGACAACCCGACACCACCAGCCGCAGGACCATCACCATCGCCACCGGCTTCCACCGCGGCCAACGCGGGCTCTTGGCCAGCTGCGCGCCCAGCGTGATCAGGGCGATCGGCACCAGCCCCATTGCGATGTACTCCACCGGCTTGGCGATGATGACCGGCAACTGCCGTGATGGATTCTGTTCCAGCCACCATTTCGTCGCAAACGCCGCAACCAGCGTCGGGATGATCGGCAGGCGGAAGATCGTCACAAACCCCTTGCCGACGCTTCCGCTGCCGGCATACGCGGCGATCGTCAAGCCGACGGTGAAGGTCAGGATGTTCTGCGTCAGCAGGACGAACGTCTGCACCGCGGCCGCATCCGTGCCGGGAAAGGCCAGCATCGCCAGCGGCAGGCCGTAGTTGCCGCTGTTGTAAAACATCGTCGACAGCGCCAGTGTCGCCAGCAGCCGCGATTCAACGCGCGCAGCCGTGCCAATTCCCCAAACCAACAGCCCCAGCACCAGGACGTTCAGCGCCGTCACCCCCACGACGCTGCCCATCTGTCCCCACTCCAGCGTACTGGTGCTGACGTAGTAGTAGACAAATCCCGGAACGAAGACGTAGATGTTGAGCTTCGACAAGGTCGCGATGTCGACCTTGAAGCGCCATCGCACGACTGCGCCCACGCCGATCAGCAGCAGGATCGGCCCGAGCACATCCAGCAAAATCCGCGTCAGCAGTTCCATGAGTCGCCGCAAAGCATACGCAACACCCATTGACAACGCACGCCCGTCAGCCGAGAAAAACAGCATGATCGAGCAACTTGAATCGCGCAGGCTGCTGCATGCCGGGATC
Source organism: uncultured Phycisphaerales bacterium (assembly GCA_937904525.1). Lineage (GTDB taxonomy): Bacteria > Planctomycetota > Phycisphaerae > Tepidisphaerales > Tepidisphaeraceae > CALEKX01. The sequence continues at coordinate 2,987 of CALEKX010000028.1, read as the reverse complement.
CCGGCCCCCTCCGGCGTTGGCGCGGTTCAGCCGGCGCTGGCGGCTGTCGCGGATTTCAACGGTGACGGCCAGGCTGACTTCCTTTGGCGAAACTACACCACAGGCGAGAACTTCATCCAGCTCGTTACCGTCAACGGCAATTCGATCACGCGTTCGGCGCCGATCCAACTGTCGCCCGTCGCCAATGTCCAATGGAAGCTGATCGGCGCGCCCGATATGAACGGCGACGGCAAGGCCGATCTGTTCTGGCAGAACCTGCAGACCGGCCAGATCAGCGTCTGGCGGATGAACGGCACAGCCATTGCCGGCGTCAGGCAGCTTGTCGGGATCGATCGCGTTAAGGCCGGCTGGCGGGCAGCCGGATTTGGCGATTTCGACGGCGACGGCAAGGACGACATCGTCTGGCGGAACTACGAGACGCTCAAGATCTCCTTTTGGATGATGGACGGTTTGCGGTTGAAGTCGATCACCACCGTCCCCAACACGCCGGCTGCCAACTGGGCGCTGGAAGGGGCAGCCGATCTGACGGGCGATGGTCGGCCTGACCTGCTGTGGCGCAATTACAACACCGGCGCCAATGCCATCTACCGCATGCACGGCACGACGATCGCCGGCTTCTTCACGATCGGCACCGTCGGCAACGGCCGCCAGGGCTGGGACCTCGAAGGCGCAGCCGATTTCAACAGCTCGGGCACGAGGGATCTGATCTTCCGCAATTACCTCACCGGCCAGGTCGGGGCGGTGTTCCTCGGCGGCGCCAATGGCATCACGAATCAGGGGGAAGCGGTGTTGTTTACATACATCGCGTGAGGCCCGAGCGACGAAGCGACGAAGGGAAAGCGGAGGCGAAGCTCCGAGTCGCAAACCTCAAGCTGCAAGTTCCAAGATCCAACGAAGCTCCAAGTCGCAAGCCTCAAGATCCAAGTTCCAAGATCAAGATCCAAGATCCAAGATCCAAGGAAGCTCCAACGCTCAAGCTTCAAGTTTCAAAGACACTGGTCAGAGCCCGGACCGCGTTCACTTCCGGGCCCATGGCCCGCTCTGGATATGTGGAGCTCGATATTTGTAATTTGAATCTTCCTTGGAACTTGGGGGGTGGAGCTTGAAACTTCCCTGGATCTTAGCAATTGGATCTTGGCTCTTCGCCCTCACTACTTGGCCCTTTCCCCCGCCCCTTGTACGATCTGCATCCATGCCCAACTCCACCATCATCGTCACCGGGGCAGCCGGATTCATCGGCTCGCACACATCCGAGGCGCTGATCCAGCGCGGGTATCGCGTCATCGGCATCGACAACTTCTGCGACTACTACGATCGCGCCTGGAAGGAACAGAACATCCGCGCGATTGGCGATGGGATCGACCTCGAGGAGATTGACATCACCGACGGCGCGGCTGTGGAGCGCGTGATTTCGCGAGCCAAGCCGGCTGCGATCATCCATCTGGCGGCGATGGCCGGCGTGCGGCCGTCGATCGCCCGGCCGGCACACTATGCGGGCGTCAATGTCGAGGGGACGGTGCATCTGCTGCAATCCGCCGTCACGCACAAGGTGCCCAAGTTCCTGTTTGCCAGCTCCTCCAGCGTCTACGGCAATGCCAGCAAGGTCCCCTTCAGCGAAGAAGACCCCGTCGATCAGCCCATCAGCCCCTACGCAGCCACCAAACGCGCCGGGGAGCTGATCTGCCATACGTTCTGGCATCTGTACAAAATGCCGATCTTCTGCCTGCGGTTTTTCACCGTCTACGGCCCCCGCCAGCGGCCGGACCTGGCCATTCACAAGTTCACGCGGCTGATCGACGCCGGCAAGCCGATCCCCGTCTTCGGCGACGGCAGCATGTCGCGCGATTACACGTATGTGTCGGACACGGTGGCTGGGATCATGAGCGCCCTGGACCGATGCGACCGCTACCGCATCTACAACCTCGGCGGCTCGAATCCGGTGACGCTCACGCAGTTGATCCAGGAGATCGAGACCGCCCTCGGCAAGCAGGCCATCATCGACCGCAAACCCACCCAAGCCGGCGACGTCGAGCGCACCTATGCCGACCTGACGCGGTCGAAGGCAGAACTCGGCTACGACCCGCAGGTGGAGATTACGGAAGGCCTGCGGCGGTTCGTGGCGTGGTATCGGGAGAATCGGGAGAGGTATCGGCTGGAGGTGTGAGGGGGATTCGGGAGCGACGAAGCGACGGAGCGACGAAGGGGAAGGCGTATGATGCATAGGGGCAGGCAACTAGCCCGCCCTACTGCCTGATCTTCTCGACCGGCCACATAATAGTGGGCGCATCTCCACGGGCACAACAGTGAGCGAGTCAGGTCGGCATGACTTCCACAGATCTGATTGTCTGTTCTTGCATGGGAAATTGCACAGTCAACTGAATCCACGTTATCCTTGATCTTGCTGCCAAAGGAGGACCAGGTGGGGATCAAATCTTGGCGCGTTAAATTATGGGTGGAATCGCCTGAGATACGCGCGACTCTGGAATATTGTCTCAGCCTGTGGAACACTTCGGCTGCTTTACTTTGTCGACATGTACTGGCGATGCGTCGTGGCGACTTTGGCCCGGAAGGGCAAGCGATCTGGGAGCACCTAAAGAAAACCCCACATAATTTTCATGTCCTTTATCCTATCTCCAATGGCAGCGGCATTGAAAAGACTACCCGGTATTATCCCGATGCACGAGCATTCGTTAATAAGTACGGATACGGTGCACTAGGTCCGGTCCGTAGCGCATCCGGCTGCTTGTGGAAACAACTGACTAAGGCCGTCCGTGAACGCACCCATTCCTATGATAAGACATGCGAAAAATGGTCCGAAGAACACTCTAAATGGCTGGAGGAACGTGCCAAGTGGGAAGCTGAGCATCCTGAGTACATGGCGATAAGACCTCTTATTGATACTTTTCACGCAAAGCACGGGGTCACCCGAGGACGTCGCAATCGCTGGGCACTATGGCTGCAATTCCTGATGGAGACGCCAGAACTGG
>CALEKX010000027.1 GCA_937904525.1 uncultured Phycisphaerales bacterium | reverse complement strand
GCAATCTTCCGGTCGGCCGGGGTATCGGACCCGAAAGATTGGCCGGTGAGCGGGCCGATGAGTATGATCTGCAGCAACCTTTGAAAGGGGCATCACGATGACACAGTTCGACCATATTCGCAGCAGGCCGGTCGTGGATTACGGCGTCGGCGAGGCGACCATGTTCAGCTTCTTCAACATGGTCTATGCCTGGATGGCTGCCGGAATCGCATTGACGGCGATCGTCGCATGGTTCGTCGCCCACTCGCCGTTGGTCTATGCGCTGGCCAATCCCGGCGCCGCTCTGACGATATCGCTGGGCCTGTTTGCGTTGGCGTGGTTCGTGCAGTCGCAGGCCGGCCGGATTGGCGCACCAGCCGCTACGGCGCTGTTCCTGGCATACGCGAGCGGCGTCGGCGTGCTGATTTCGCCGATCTGGATCGTCTACCCGGTGGAGACGCTCGGCTCGGCGCTTCTGCTGACGGCCGGCACGTTCGGGGTGATGAGCGTCTACGGCTTTGTCACGAAGCGCGATCTGTCGGGCATCGGCTCGATCATGGTGATGTGCGTGATCGGGGTGTTTTTCGCGTCGCTGGTGAATCTGTTCCTGGCCAATGAAGCGCTGTCGTGGTTGATCACCTACGCTGTGCTCATCCTGTTCATCGGGATCACGGCCTACCAGACGCAGATGCTCAAGGGCCTGGCGGAGCAGCTTCGCTACCAGCCGCACCTGATGGCTCGCTACGCCATTGTCGGCTCGCTGGTGCTGTACATCTCGTTCATCAACCTGTTCCTGGCGATCCTGCGGATCCTGGACAGGCGATGAGCCGATGCAACTTGCATCGACAATGGTACATAGACCATACGCAGCGTGTTGGGCAGGCCGTCAGCCTGCCCAACACGCTTTTGAAGTCGAGTTACACTCCCGACGCCAGCGTCGTCTCATGCATCCATCCCTCGTCATGCACCATCACAGCGCCGCTTCGTTGCGTTCGCCGGTGCGGATGCGGACGACTTCGGCGATCGGGTAGACGAAGATCTTGCCGTCACCGACTTCTCCCGTGCGTGCCGCCACCTGGATGGCTTCGACGGCCTTGGTGATGTCGTCGGACTTGACGCAGACCTTCAGGAGGATCTTGGGGACAAATCCCACGTCCATCTTCGCGCCGCGGTAACGTTCGGTGTGGCCCATCTGTCGGCCAAAACCTTTACACTCCACAGCCGTCACGCCCAGAATGCCCAGTTTCGCCAGTTCGGTCTTCACCGAGTCGAGTTTGTGCGGCTTGATGACGGCTTCAATCATCTGCATAAGGGTGCTCCTGTCTTGAACGGGACTAAGGTGTTCGCCGCACTAATACAAGATGCGTGCCGCTTGAAAGGGCACTCGACTATTTCGGACTTATCTACTGAGATTTAAGGGGGTTATGTGCAACGGAAATGCCTGATGCCGCGATGGGGGCGACGGGGCGTTGCATGGAAACTAAGCAATGGTCGGCCCTGCAGGTGAGGCTGCACAGATTTGCATCAATGGCTGGGGCCGCCGCTACGGCGGTCTGCGGCGGCCGGCTTAACCCACCTGATCGAGCACATGCTCAGCCACGTAAATCGGTACCATCGTGGCAACGCCCAGAGCGATGGCATCGCTGGGGCGGGAGTCCACCTCGATCATCTGGCCGTTCTGGCGGATGACGATACGGGCAAAGAAGATGGCATCTTCAAGGTTGTGGATCTCGATGCGGTCGATCTCGCCGCCGAGTTCCTCGATGACATTGGCCAGCAGGTCGTGCGTCAGCGGCCGCGGGGCCGGAATGCCCTTCAGCCGGCGGTCGATGGCGTAAGCCTCAGCCGATCCGATCACGATCGGAAACGTCCGCTCACCGTCGACCTCTTTCAGGACAATGATCTGCCGATCCTGCATCTCGCTGATGATGATGCGCTGCAATTCCATCTGGACCGGCATGGGCGATCTCCTTTGCTTTCGATGTTAACGCTATGGAGCGCCGCGGCAAGCTGTCAAGGCGTGAAGTGACCCGACAGGAGGCCAGTAACCGGTGGCGGAAATTTGCCGTCGATCCTGCCGCCTGTCACGTGGTCGTCCGGAACGCCTGCGGGCTGATGCCCGTCACCCGCTTGAACTGCTTGGAGAAGGTGAACGGATCCTTGTAGCCGAGGCGATAGGCGACCTGGCTGACGCTCAGCCGCGCCTGTGCCAGCAGCGTTTGCGCCAGGTCGATGCGGCGGCGGATCCGATACTCGCCCGGTGACAGTCCCATGCGATGGCGGAACAGCTTGCGAAATCGCTCGTAGCTGAGATCGAATTGCCTGGCCAGCGCCGGAACGCTGATGCGCCGATCCAGGTTCTGGCTCAGCAGCGCGCAGGCATCGTCGATCAGGTCAGCCGAGGCGTCGACCGACGCGCCTTCCTGATCCAGCTCATGCGCATGCATCAGCAGCTCATGGACGCGAACGAGCGTTCGGCCCAGGCGGCGGTCGGGGGCGTGTTTCAGGTCATCGAGAATGCCGTCAAACTGCTCGACCAGCACGCGATGCACGCCCGGGCGGAGAATGCAGTGATCCGGCTGGATCAATCCGAACCGGCTGAACCCCTCAGCCGCGTCGGCGCTGAGCAGGACGTAGGCCTCCGCCCATAGGCCATTAGGATGCTGGCTGACGCCGTGCATCCGCCCCGGCGGCAGGACGATCAGGCAGCCGGCATCGACGGTATGGCTATCGCCCGTCCAATCCTCGAAAACCCCGCTGCCGCGCAGGACATAGACCACCACCAGTTCATCCAGCACGCGCTGGCGGTACCCGCCGCGGTTGTCCGGCTTGAGCATGAACCCGCTGGCAAGCACGGCACTGCCCGGGTTGCGCGGGGGGGTCCGATAGACGATTTCGTTGCGCAGAAAGGGGGCAAGCCAGCGGTCTGAGGAATTGGCCATGGATGACCAATTCTGACATGTCCTGCCCAAACAGGCAATGGAACTGAACAAACTGAAGGCTAGGCTGACCTGACCGTCGAACCAAACCCGACAGGTCGGGGTGTTCGATTCGGGAAGGCAAGTGCCAAGGGTTTCACGTAACGGAGCAATCATATGGCCGGGAAAGTCAACTGGGGCATCATCGGTGCAGGCGCCATCGCCAAGGCGTTCGCCGTCGGCATCAAGGGTTCGAGCACGGGCGTGCTGGCAGCCGTCGCGTCGCGCGACCTGGCCAAGGCGCAGGCCTTCGCCACTGAGCATGGCGCAGCCCGGGCCTACGGCAGCTACGATGAGATTCTCGCCGACAAGGATGTGCAGGCCGTCTACATCGCCACGCCGCATCCGATGCATGCCGAGTGGGCCATCAAGGCCGCGGAAGCCGGCAAGCATGTGCTGTGCGAGAAGCCCGCGTTCGTCAATGCCGCCGGCGCGATGGCGATGATCGACGCCTGCCGCCGCCATGGCGTGTTGTTCATGGAAGCGTTCATGTACCGCTGCCATCCAGCCACGCAGAAGCTGATCGACCTGGTGCGCCAGAAGGTGATCGGCGAGGTGCGGCTGATCCAGGCGACTTTCGGCTTCCAGGCTGGGTTCAACGCCGAGTCGCGCATCTTCAAGAATGAGCTGGCGGGCGGCGGCATCCTGGATGTCGGCTGCTACGCGGTGTCGATCTCGCGGCTGATCGCCGGCGCGGCGCTCGGCAAGGAGATTGCCGAGCCGACGGAGGTGAAGGGCACCGCTCATCTCGGCCAGACGGGCGTCGATGAATGGGCGATCGCCTCGCTGAAGTTTGACGGGGGCATCGTGGCCCAGCTCGGCACGGCTGTGGCGCTCAGCACCGACAACTCCGTCCGCATCTTCGGCAGCGACGGGCGGATCGAAGTGCCCAATCCGTGGCTGGCGGATCGCGCCAAGCCGTCGGTCGGCACCATTCGCGTGTTCCGCAGGGGCCAGCAGGATTCGGAGGTGCATGAAATCTCAGCCGACAACACGACCTTCGGCCTGGAGATCGACTTTGCCGGCCGGGCGATCCTCGCCGGCAAGACCGAAGCCGCCTATCCGGCCATGACGCCGGCTGACACGCTGGGCAATCTCAAGGCGATGGATCAGTGGCGTGAGTCGATCGGTCTGACTTACACGATCGAAACGGCTGAAAAGATGGGCACGATCACCGGCCGGCCGCTGACGTTCGCCCGCAACAGCAACATGAAGTATGGGCGGATCGAGGGCTTGGATAAGCAGATCTCCCGCCTGATCATGGGCTGCGACAACCAGCTCAGCTATCCGCACGCAGCCGTTATGTTTGATGACTGGTTCGAGCGCGGCGGCAATGCATTCGACACGGCCTTCATCTACGGCGGCGGCAAGATGGAGCGTCTGCTGGGCCAGTGGATGAAAGCCCGCGGTGTCCGTGAGCAGTGCGTCATCACCGTCAAGGGCGCGCACACGCCGCACTGCGATCCGGTCAACCTGTCGATCCAGCTCCACCAGAGCCTGGATCGGCTGAAGATCGACTGTGCCGACATCTACATCATGCACCGCGACAACCCCGATGTGCCCGTCAGCGAGTTTGTCGATGTGCTCAACGAGCACGTGAAGGCGGGGCGGATCAAGATCTTCGGCGGCAGCAACTGGACGATCCAGCGCATCGAGGAAGCCAACGCCTACGCGAAGCAGAAGGGGCTTCAGGGCTTCAGCATCCTGAACAACAACTTCAGCCTGGCGCGAATGGTCGAGCCGGTGTGGGGCGGCTGCGTGGCTGCCAGCGATCCGGAGTCCCGGGCCTGGTTGAAGAAGACGCAGATGGCCCTGTTCAGTTGGAGCAGCCAGGCGCGCGGGTTCTTCATCCCAGAGATCAGCGCGCCCGACAAGACCGACGACAAGGAGAAGGTCCGCTGCTGGTACAGCGAGGACAACTTCAAGCGTCAGGCCCGCGCGATCGAGCTGGCGAAGAAGTACAACGTCCTGCCGATCAACATTGCTCTGGCCTACGTGCTCTGCCAGCCGTTCCCGACCTATGCCCTCATCGGTCCCAGGACGCTGGAAGAAACCCGCACCAGCCTGCCCGCGCTGGATATCCAGCTCAGCGAGCAGGAGGTGAAGTATTTGAATCTGGAGGAGTAGTTCGTGGTCCGTTGTAGGTTGCTCAAGAGCAACGAAGCGACGGAGCGACGGAGCGATGAAGGGAAGGATGGCTGACGACCAGCAGGGTGGGCACGATAGGTGCTCACCCTGTTTTGTTTGGCAGGCAGCAGGCAGCAGGCGGCGGGCGGCGGGCGGCGGGCGGCGGGCGGCAGGCGGCGAGGGGTGGGGCGCCGGAGGCGGATTTGAGGTCTCAAGTCTCAGATCTCAAATCCGCAATCCGCAATCCCAAATCCAAGATCAGATCACTTCTTCTGTCCACCGCCTCCACCGCCGCCACCTCCAGCCGAGGGGGCCGGGGCGTTGGCCTGCTGGTAGAGGATGCCCAGGATCGTTGGGATCAGCACGAAAATCGGCAGCAGGAAGCTGTTGACCGTCATCTTGCTGGCCAGCGGCAGGCCGATCTCCTGGTACTTGAGGATCAGCGCCAGCAGGCCGAACACCAGCATGATGCTCCCCTGAAAGCTGGTGTACATCATGATGCTCCCGCGATAGAGGATGAACGACAGCAGGCCGAAGAAGATCAGCCCCATCATCGCGCCCGTCCACGCGTAAGCCGTCTCCAGACCAAAGCTCTGCCAGATGCCGGCTCCGATCACGCCGCCAACCAGCCCGCCCATCAGCGCGACGGCATACTTCATCTGCGGCCAGGTCAGTGCAGCCGCGAGGAATCCGCACAGCACCGCGCCGATCACCGGCTGGTTGAACTTCTGCCCGATGATCAAGCCGATCAGCGCGCCCAGCGCCGCCGCGTTGAACGTGATCAGTGCCTTGTACAGGTAGAAGCCGAACAGCAGGTAGACCACGCCCAGTAGCACCAGCAGGAACGCCGGCGCAGGGCCCATGTGCATGCACAAGCTGATGATGTCCGTCTGCTCCGGCCAGCGGTGGGGGAGTTCAAAGTAGATAATCGACTGGGCGGCGGTATCGGTTGCGGCTTGTTGTGTTGCGGGGTCCACGATCGACTCCCAGGGTTGTCAAGAGGTCCAAACTACAGCTTGCTCAGTTCGTGTACGCGGGCATCGGGCCTGCGCTGTCGTTCCGGGACCGCGGATAGGACGCGGTTTCGGGATCAGTTCTCCGGCTCAGCCGCGGGGGCCTGCTTTGCCGGCTGGGACCGCGGGCCAAGAGCCCACTGTGCTGCGATGCCGATCAGCACCATCACGGCCACGGTAACGGCCTGAATCCACGGCTGGGTCGGCAGTTGCTCGATCCACTGCGGCTGACGCGTGTGCAGCAGCAGCAGGCCCCAGCCGGTGATGAGCGACACGCCGACAAGGCTGTACATCACAGCCGACGCCATCCTCGGCCACAGCAACGCCAGTGCGCCGCCGGCCAGGAACGAGACGATGGCTGCGACTGGAAGCACGCGTTGCAGCGTCGTCGGCTGGGCCGACCAGACGGCCTGTGCCCACTCGCGGACGTTGATCGGCTGATCCAGCGCCGGCCAGGGAACCTCACTGCCGTCCTGCCAGATCAGCCAGCAGACAGCCGCCGCCCATGTCGCCAGCACCACGCCCAGCCCAATTCCAATCCAAACCCGATGCAGCACGAATCCGCTCAGCCCCAGCAGCAGTGCCAGCACCACCGCCGGGCCCATCGGGTCGATCTCCCATCCCATCCATCCAGGCAGACGCATGCCCGCCCAGCCGCCCGCCGCGACCAGCGCCAGCGTGATCAAACCGCGGCTTACGCGCGATCCGACCAGCCAAAGGCCAAGGCCGGCCGTAACACCAGCGATCGCCACGCCCATGATCACCGTGCCGGCCTGCGGAGGCAGAAGTTGCAGTAGCTCGTGCACCATGGGCGCAAAGGGCTCCAATGCGCGTTATCGGCCGGACGCCATGATTTTCTTGCATCGAGCTTCCCGTTTCCGAAGACGCCAATCCCTGGCATCGCCCTAACTTTCCCGGCTGTTGGGGTGTCGTAAGCTGACACAGGAGCGTTGACAGTCTCTTGCGAGGGGTTCAAGATGGCGTGACTTTCGCCCCGAGGGAGTTGGTTTTGGATTCTCGCCCGCTGTGCCTGGACATCATCGTCCCTGTCTACAACGAGGAGAGCACCCTGCCTGAGTTGTTTGCACAGCTCGAGGGGGTGCTGGACGGGATCGAGAACCTCGACTGGCGGGTGATCCTCGTCGATGACGGCAGCCGCGATGCGTCGGCCGACATCATCCTGGCCAGGGCGGACGCTGACCCGCGATACGGGCTGGTCAGCCTGTCGCGGAATTTCGGCCAGCAGGCCGCCATTTCCGCCGGCCTGGATCACACCGATGCCGACGTCGTCGTCGTCATGGACTGCGACCTGCAGGACCCGCCCCAGCTCATCCCCGACATGATCGCCAAATGGCGCGAGGGATTTGAGGTCGTCTACGCCATCCGCCGCAGCCGGCGCGAAAGCTCCTTCAAGCGCGCGGGCTATCGCATCTTCTATCGCCTGATGCAGCGAATCTCGAAGACGCCGATCCCTCTGGACAGCGGCGATTTCTGCCTGATGAGCCGGCGGGTGGTGCAACATCTGCAGCGGCTGCCGGAGCGCAACCGCTTCATCCGCGGCTTGCGGGCGTGGATCGGGTTCCGCCAGACGGGCGTGGAGTACGATCGCCCGGCCCGCGTGGCGGGAGCGAGCAAGTACTCCTATCGCCGGCTGATGCGCCTGGCGATGTCGGGCTTCATCGGATTTTCCAACCTGCCGTTGCAGGTGGCGACCTGGCTGGGCTTCATGGCATCAGCCTTAGCGATGGCACTGTTTGCCTGGGTGCTGATCACGACGTTCTCCGGCGTAGAGGCCCCGACCGGCTGGGCCAGCACGATCGCCGTCGTGCTCCTGATGAGCGGCGTGCAGCTCATGATTCTGGGCGTGATCGGCGAGTACCTGGGCAATGTGAATGACGAAGTGCGAGGCCGGCCGACGTATCTGGTCGATCGATGCCTCAATGCCGGCCCGCGCCCGCTGACATCCCAGCAAACCGCTGCTCCCCAGCCGAAGGTTGAGGTGACGGTTATGCCAATCGCCCGCTCTCGCCCGCCGTCAACCCCTGCTTCCATGAGATGAGCGTATCGCCGTTGAGCATGTCGACAGACGTTTCTGTACGTGGCGATGTCCGCTGCGATGAAGCAGAGGTCCGCACGGGCCAAGCACCGCCCATCGAGCTGCTTTCGCCGCCGGGATCGGTCAGCATGGCTGACGACTGGTATCAGTTTGCCCAAGCCGGGCATTTCTGGTTCCAGTGGCGGTTCGAGGTGCTCAAGCGGTTGCTGCGGGGCGTGAACCTCGGCAAGCGGATTCTGGAAATCGGCTGTGGCAATGCCGTCTCGCGCGATCAGTTCGAGTCGCTGCTCGGTCAACCGGTGGACGGTTGCGATCTGAACCTGGGCGCGCTGCGCCTGGCCAAGCCGGGCCGCGGGCGGCTGTATTACTACAACATTCACGATCGCCGGCCGCAGTGGCGGGAGGCTTTCGATACGATTCTGCTGCTTGACACGCTCGAGCACATCGACGATACGCGCTTGTTCCTGGAGTCGGTTCGGGCGCACATGAAGCCCGGGGGATGGATCGTCATCAATGTGCCGGCGATCCAGGCCCTGTACAGCCGATACGACGAAGTCGCGGGGCACGTGAAACGCTACGAGATCCCGCGGATGCGCCGGGAGCTGTCGGAAGCCGGGCTGGAGATCGTGCGGGCGCGCTACTGGGGGTGGACGATGATCCCCGTGCTGGTCGCACGGGCTGCGATGTTGTGCGTGACCAGTCGCGAGCAGGTGATCGAGCGCGGTTTCCAGCCGGCATCGCCAATGGCGGACCGCATCCTGCGATGGCTGATGCGCGTGGAACTGGCGTCGATGACACCGCCGCGGATAGGGGCGTCGCTGTCAGTGCTGGCGCGGCGGCCTGCCGCCGGCTGACGGCATTGGCAGGGCAGACAAAGAACGATGACGTTGACCGCAACGGACCAACCTGAACTGCGCACGGGACCATCGCGGGATGACATGCCCGCGCTTGCAGCCGCCGGTGACTGCTCAGCCGGCGCCGGTGTGAAGCTGCTATGCCTACTGCTGATTGCCGGAGCCGTGCTCGGCGCGTATGCCTCTGTCTTCGTCGCCAACTACGGCTATGCCGACGACTATCTGCTGCTGCAAAGCTCGATGGATCGGCCGCTGTGGCTGCAGGAGATCTACGAGAGACACGGCCGGCCGCTGCTGGGATACGCGACACGCATGGCGATGAACCTGGCGGGATCGGTGCAGAACCTGCGGCTGATCCGTCTGGGGATCGGCGTGCAACTGTTCGTGCTGTGCGCGGTGGCGTGCTTTCACCTGATGCGGCAGGGGGCCAAGCCGGCGCTTGCGGTGCTGGTCGCGGTGTTCATCGCGACATCGCCGACATTTCAGATCCAGGTGAGTTGGGCGACGTATGTCGTGATGGCGGCAATGGCCGCGCTGACGTGGTTGACGTATCGCCTGGCGTCGGTTTCGCTGAGACTTACCTCATGGCGGTTCTACGCGGGGCAGATCGGCGCGATCCTGCTGACAGCGGTCGTGATGGCCGTCTATCAGCCGGCGGTGGCGTTCTACTGGTTCTGGTTCGGCGCGGAAGTGCTGCTTGCCGGCAAGCCCCTGCGCGAGGATCTGTGGAAGCTGGTGCGGCTGGGCGTGCCGTTTGTGCTCGGCGGGCTGGCGTACTTCGTCTGGTGGAAGCTGCAGGGCATTGCCAACCCGCGCGCCGGGCTGGAAAGTGATCTACTGGCGAAGCAGGGATGGTTCTGGGGCGAGGTGTTGCCCTCCACCTTCAACTTCCACATGTTCGCCTGGCCGTGGTGGCTGGGCGTGGGAATCGCAGCCGCGGCGGCGATCGTGGTGCTCGTCCTCGGCGATGGACGGTGGTGGGCACGCCTGGGAAAAATGGCCATCTTTGCATTGCTGCTGCCGGGATCGTATGTCGCGAATCTGGCGGTGCAGGCGAAGCTGCCGACATATCGCACGCGTATGGCATTGATGTCGCTGGCGGCGCTGCTGGTGTGCTATGCCCTGTGGCTGGCGATCAAGCCGCTGGCCCGCTGGCACCGACTGGCGCCGGTTGGGGTTGCGGCGCTGTTGGGATTGGTCCTGGTGGCGCGAGCGAGCTACAGCGTCAACTACTACATCGTCTGGCCGCAGTCGATCGAGTATGCGTTGGTGAAGTCGCAGCTCCGCCCGCTGGATTTTCAGAAGCATCGCCAGGTTCACCTGATCCACAACCGGTTTGTCACGCCCTTTACGCCCGACAGGTACACGATGGAGTTCGGCGTGCCGACGAGCAACATGCCGTCCAATTGGCTGTTCGGTTGGGCGATGACAGCCATGGCCATGAAGGAACTGCACCCGGATCGGGTCAAGCCCTATCGGCAGGTCGAGATCAAGCTGTTCGAGTTCAATCGGCCTCCTGAGCCGGACCCGCAGGCCGTGGTCGTGGACATGCGACAGTTACAGACATTCAGGTGATGAGGCGATGCCTCAGCCCGGCTGCGGCGTCGTCGCGCCGGATCACGGATCGAAATGATGACGACAAGTTTAATGGACGAAGAACATGCACATGACACAGCCGACCAGCGAGCGCCGTTGTCGGTGGTACGCCTGCCCTCGCCGAAGCTGATCGCCGGCGTGCTGGTGATCCTGATCCTTCTGATGGGCCTGGTCGGCGCCAGCCTTCAGTGGTATCGCTTCACATATGCGCCACATCGCACCTTCGCCATGCTGGACCTCAACGCCGAAGCCAATATCCCGACATGGCTGTCGGCTTCGCTGATGCTTGTTGTCGGCCTGCTGGCGATGCTCGTTGCCGGCGCGTCGCGACACATGCGCAGGGTCGTGTGGATGGGGTGGGCGCTGCTCGCAGTTGGCGCGATGTACATCAGCTTGGACGAACTGGCCCAACTGCATGAACGCCTGGGCGGTGTGGAACCACCCCCGGGACAAGCGGGTGGGATCTTCTACTTCCGATGGGTGATCCCTGCACTGGTCATGCTGCCAGTTGTGCTGATCCTGATCCTGCCGTTTCTCCTGAGCCTGCCGTCACGGACGCGGTGGCTGCTGCTAGCCGGTGGGAGCATCTACCTGGCTGGGGCGTTGGGGATGGAGATGATCGCCGGCCCGTGGGTGGAGGCGCATGGGCAAATGAATGTCGAGTTCGCCCTGATGTCGCACATCGAGGAGGTCCTGGAGATGCTGGCGGCGACGACGCTGCTGTACGCCATCCTCGATCATGTTCGACGTCATCTGCCCGGCATCACGATCAGGATATCGCCCCCGGAACGCCGCTAACCCCGCATCGATCCCGGCTGGTGGGGCGATTTGCCGCAGATCGACGTGGTATCGTTGTTGCAGCCGAAAAGGGACATGGCATACACACATGGGCTGGCGTCGCGGGGATGGCGGTGTCGCGATCTCACCGTATCGCACCTGCGGCAGAAGGGCGGAACCGATACGACACCTCCTGGGCACGGGAGCCCCACACCGCCCGGCATGGCCAAGCCGCAATCCAGCCGGTTACCCGACGAAGTTGCCTTCCGCCGCCCCAAACCGGGGAGGGGATAGGCGAGGGAGAAAGTTGCCGGTTGCGCGTTGCCAGCAGGCAACCAAGACCGCCGACGAACGGAGCGCACTTCGTCTCTCAGTCTCTGAAACCACCCCTTCGTCGCGACTACTTCAACATCCCCTGTTCCTGGGCATAGTTGAAGACACCGCCTGCCTCGATGATGGGCAGGACGTCGCCCAGCGGCTTGATGTCGTAGCGTTCGTTGCGGGTCTTGTTGACCACAAAACCCTCTTCGATATGCACTTCCAGCTCATCGCCGGTCTGCACCTTTTCGACGAGGCGCTCGACGGTCTCGATGGGGACCAGATATCCGCCGTTGACGCTGTTGCGGTAGAAGATGCGGGCGTAAAACTCCGCCAGCACGCACTGCACGCCGGCTTCCGCCAGCGCCAGCGGGGCGTGTTCACGCGAGGAGCCGCAGCCGAAGTTCTTGCCACCGACCACGATGCTGTACTCGCTGCGGAACTGCCCTTCAGGCACGAAACGGATATTGCCCTTGGGCAGACCGGCTTCGGCATCGGGCACGCCGCTGTTGGCGTACATGCCGAAGTACTTGCGCTCGCGGGGGTCCGAGGGGTTGTACGACAGGTACTGGGCCGGAATGATCTGGTCCGTGTCGATGTTATCCCCCAGGACGTAGGCTTTACCCTTAATTACTGGCTGCATAATGCGCCCCAAGATAGATCGTGACCGGCCAAAACGCAAAGGCGCCGGCGGCTGATCGGCGGGCGTCATGTGTTTGCGGTTTCTTGTTAAGAGGCCGTCCGGCCGGGGGTCCCGGGCGATGGCCGGTTACGGGGTCGAGGCCGGTTGAGGCTCCTTCAGGCGACGGAGGAAATCCTCTCGCTGGGCTGCGGACATTGGCTCGACCACCAGCGTCAGGCGCTCGGGATCGCCGGGCTGGGGAGCGGCGATCGTGACGCTGGTCAGGCGAACGGGCAGATGCAGCGTGCCACTGGTCGTTGTCAGGGGGGCGAAAATCACCGGCTCACCGGCTTGATCGTGCATGATCTGCAGCAGCAGCCGGGCCATAGCCGCGCTGATGGCGTCGGTGTTGGCATCGCCATTGGGGGCGATCCGAGCCCGCTGCTGCATGCCCGGCAGGTGTCGCCCGAGCGAGCCCAGCAGGCGGTCCCGCTGGCTGTTCCACACCGCCTGCGGCAGCGGCAGCTCGCCCGCCAGCACGCGCGCCAAGCGAAGACTGAGCTGCCCCTGTTCATCGATCCGCGGCTCAAAGTGGACGCTGACGATGCGGCCATCCAGCTTTTCCATCTTGCCGGCAAGGATCAGCCGCCCGCCACGGAGCGCGATCTGTGGATTCTGGATATACTCCGCCACCCTGCGATCCCAGCCGTACAGGAAAGCCCACTTGTTGTAGAAGGCGTTGAGTTCGTCGGCTGAGAAGCTGATCTCGATGCCACTACCATCAGCCGCGAGTTTCTGGGAGGTGCTCTGTTTCAGTTCGACGGAGTAGGCCTCGCCGATGCGCGCCTGGGCTTCAGCCCACAGGTTCTCCGCCCGCGCAGCCGCGGCAGCCTGCTCAGCCGGGCTCAGGCCCTCGCTCACGTACCAGTCCGGCACGCTGTTGGCCCAATGGCGGAGCAGTGCCGACGCCAGCAGCAGGATCAACACCATCACTGCCACTACCGCCAGCGATCGTCGGATCGTTCGCATCTTACGCACAGCAACACGAGTGAAAGTCCAGACCCACCCGGGCCCAGCCGGATTGAAACCGATCGCATCGCCTGTGGCAATAACAGGCGGCAACATCGGCACAAACCGCCCGGATTCCCCGGCAAACAGCACACCGCCTGTCGCGACGCACGCCTCCGCGCGGCTGCAGAGATAGGACGCCGTTACAGTAGGGGAGGTTCGTCCATCGCCGTTTGTTGCCCTGATGTCCGCCGTAACCCTGACATCCGATCAGTACCGACAGGCCGCACGGCGGATTCGCGCCCGTCTGGGCGATCAGCCGGCGCGCATGCATCAGGCGCTCAACCTCCTGGCTGCCGCGCGCGACGCAACCCCGGCGCCCCAGCTCGTCACCGCCACGCCGTCAGCGCCACCCTCCGCTGCGGAACAGTTCACGCAGCTCGTGATCGCGCATCTGGACGGTCCGATCCTGCGTATGGACGTCCGACAGAAGCTGCTCCGCCAGGCTGAGCGGCTCGGCCTGGGCCGCTTCGAAGCCAACCTCTTGATTGCCCTGGTAGAACACCGTCACAAGGGCCACATGCTCGACGCGCCCCCGATCCGCCGCCGCGAACTGCCCGGTTGGCTGATCTTCCTCATCCTTCAGACGGCCATCGTTGGATCCGTATGGTGGCTCCTGGCAGCCTGAATTCGGCCGCGCGGCAATCAGCCCCAACATGATGCGCTTCCAACCAATTCGTCCACTGGGCCACTGAAAGTAACTGGCTTTGCGGTCTTTGAAATCTTTGAGAACTTTGCGCTGCTCTCTCGCGGTCCCTTCGCGACCTTCGCGTCTTCGGGGCCCAATCGTGGCAAATCACTGCGGCACCATCCGCCCCGGCTTGAGGAGGCTGATGTTTATCTTGTTGCTGGGAATGAGCTTGCCTGCGTTGATCTGCTCAGCCGGATCGAACGCGTGCTTGATGCGCGTGAACTGATCGAGTGTCGGTGCGTCGAACAGATACGGCATCAGGTGGATCTTCTCCACTCCCACGCCATGTTCGCCCGTGAGCGTGCCGCCGATGTCGATGCAGTACTGCAGGATCTTCTCCGCCGTTACCAGCACGTTCTGCACCTGCGCCTCATCGCGATCGTCGTAGAGGAAGATCGGATGCACATTGCCGTCGCCGGCGTGGAAGACGTTGGTGATCGTCAAGCCGTGTTCGCGGCCGATTTCGTCGATCCGCTTCAGCACATCCGCGAGCATGCTACGGGGGACGCATGCGTCCTGCGTGCAGTAGCTGCGGCTGATGCGACCGATGGCGCCGAAGGCGCTCTTGCGCATCTTCCACAGTGCTGCGCGGCGATCGGGGTCGGCTGACGTTTCGATGCCGATGGCATGGTTGCCGCGGCAGATGGCGGCGATGTCTTCCACCTGGGCATTGAGCAGGGCGTCGATGCCGTCAATTTCGATGAGGATCATGGCCTCGGTGCCGTCTGGGATGCCGAAATGGAAGGCATCCTCGATGACGCGCACCATGCTGCCGTCAAGCATCTCCATGGCCGCCGGCAGGTGGCCCTCAGCGATGATCCCGCTGACGCTGTGGCAGGCGTCGGCTGTCTGCGTGAAGAAGGCGACCATCGTGCGGAAGCTGGTCGGCTTGGGCGAAAGCTTCAGCCAAAGTTCGGTGATGATGCCCAGCGTCCCCTCGCTGCCGCAGACCAGGCCCGGGAGGTCGTATCCAGGCCACTCGTGCGAGCCGTCGGTCGCGCCGATCGTGACGACCTGGCCATCGGCCAGCACCATCTGCATGCCCAACACATGGTTGCTGGTCACGAAATCCTTGAGCACGTGGATGCCGCCAGCGTTGGTCGCGGCGTTGCCGCCAAGCGTGCTGGCCCGCTGGCTGGAGGGATCGGGCGAGAAGTGATACGCCGCGCCGCCCGGCAGCCGGGCCACCGCATCGCTCAGCTCGGTGTTGCGCACGCCCGCCTGCACATGCGCCACGCGGTTGGCTACATCGATCTCCAGGATGCGGTTCATCCGAACCGTCGAGATGATCACGCCGTTCTCATAAGCGACGCATCCGCCGGCCAGGCCCGTGCCCGAGCCGCGGGGGACGATCTGCACGCCATGCTGCTGCAGCAGTCGGACCACGGCGACGACCTGCTCGGTCGATCGTGGGAACACCACAGCCGACGGACGCGCGCGGGCGATGGTGAACCCATCGCACTCGTAAACCAGCAATTCGGCTGGGTCTGACAACACGTCGTCAGGCCCCAGCACCTGCTTCAGCGCGGCTATCAGCTCGGATGCCATACCCTCCATGATACACGCCCAGCCGCCGGCCGTCGCTGCGCGCGGCAGGGGCCGGCGGCGCATGTGTCGACAAAACCGCTTGCGTCTTCGCGCGTTTGCTCCTAGGCTTGAGCGTGATCGCTAGGGGTGGTTGGCGCATTGCCGTCGCGCCAGCCTGAGAAACACCCTTGGAACCTGACCCGGACAATACCGGCGGAGGGAACGCGGTCCTGCCCGTCTTTCACGCGCCAGGCCTCCTTCGCATGATGTCCCGGTCGTCGCTGATGCTGGAAGGAGTGCGTCATGATTCGCAGCAACGAGCCCGATCGGACCTGGAAGCTTCCGCCCCTGGGCAACAACCCATCCACCCAAAAGCAGGGGACCAGCCCCGGTTCTTTCGCCAATCCGCCGCGCATCGGTACGGCTTGGACTTTCAGCTCGCCCGACACCCCCGGCATGCCCGAGCCGAGCTCGTACACCGCCTGGGACTTCCTGCCCGATGACTGGGAGGTCGAGATCATCGACCCGGACATCCGCGAACCGGCATCGTCGCCGTGCGCCGCCTGCGGGGAGTCGCGGGTCTTCACGGATTCCATGGGGGTGACGCGCCGTGTGACGCCGCCGGTCGGATTCGTGCCCGTGACGCAGCTCGAGCACGCGCGCCTGGGCATCGTGACGCCGCAGATGCGCCGCGTGGCTGAGCGCGAAGGGCATTTGACGCCCGAGCAGGTGCGCGACGAAGTCGCCGCTGGCAGGATGGTCATCCCCGCCAACATCAACCACCTGCGCCTGGAGCTCGACCCAATGGCCATCGGCCGGGCGTCCAAGACCAAGGTCAATGCCAACATGGGCGCTTCGCCCGTCTCCTCCTCGACCGAGGAAGAGGTCGAGAAGCTGCACTGGGCCGTCCGCTGGGGCGCGGATACGGTCATGGACCTGTCCACCGGTGGCGATCTGAACGTTACGCGCCGTGCGATTATCGAAAACTCCACCGTTCCGATCGGAACCGTGCCAATCTACTCGATGATCATCGGGCGCAAGCTCGAAGAGCTGGACTGGCCGGCCATCGCAGCCGAGCTGGAGAACCAGGCGCAGCAGGGCGTTGACTACTTCACCATCCATGCCGGCGTGCGCAAGGCGCATCTGCCGTTTGTGCGCAATCGCCTCATCGGCATCGTCTCCCGCGGCGGCAGCCTGCTGGCCAAGTGGATGCTGACGCACAACGCCGAGAACCCGATGTACACGCATTGGGAAGACATCTGCGACATCATGCGCAAGTATGATGTCACCTTCAGCATCGGCGATGGCCTGCGTCCCGGCGGGCTGGCGGATGCGACCGACCAGGCCCAGCTTGCGGAGCTGTCGACGCTGGGCGAGCTGACCGAGCGCGCGTGGCGCAGGGGTGTGCAGGTCATGGTCGAGGGCCCCGGTCACGTGCCGTTCGACCAGATCGAGTACAACATGAAGCTCCAGCGGCGGCTATGCCATGGCGCGCCGTTCTACGTGTTGGGGCCGCTGGTGACGGACATGTTCCCCGGCTACGACCACATCACCAGCGCCATCGGCGCGACGGCTGCGGCGTATCACGGGGCAGCGATGCTCTGCTACGTCACGCCCAAGGAGCACCTGGGCCTGCCCAAGAAGGAAGACGTCAAGCAGGGGTGCATCGCCTACAAGATCGCGGCCCACGCAGCCGACGTGGCCCTCGGCATCCCCGGCACGCGCGACCGCGACGACGAACTCACCAAAGCCCGTGCCGCCCTCAACTGGGAGAAGCATTTCGAGCTGTCGTTCGATTCGGACGTGGCCCGGGCGTATCACGACGAGGATCTCGACGTCGATACGGATTTCTGCGCCATGTGCGGCCACGACTGGTGCTCGGTGCGCATCAGCAAGGAGATCCAGGACTTCGCTTCCGGCAAGGACGCGACCTACTCCTGGGACAAGCCGAAGCGTTCGGACGCCCTGACGCCCGAGCAGCAGGAGATCCTTCGCCAGCGGGGCGTCCTGTCGCCCGAGGAGATCCGCAAGCTCGCTCACAAGGGCCGCAAGGCGGTCTGCCATTCGGACAACGTCGCTGACCCACAAGCCGCGAAGCTCGTCCAGATCAGCACGCTCAAAGCGCACGGCGTGACGGTGAACGAGACGGGGCTGTGACTCCCAACCAGGCAGCGGGCAGCAGGCGCAAGTTCCTGCGCAAGTCTGTCATCTGCGTTCCGCCGCATCTATAGATGCGGTGACTAGGCCATATGCGGCAAAGCCTTACATGGCAGGCGGCGAGCGACGTCCGGCGGTGGCGGCCAGGGCCAGTGCCACAAATCCCAACAGGTTGATCGCGAACACTGTGGCATGGCCGTACTCCCAGCGTCGGTTCAGCCGCCGCCATGTTTCAACCACGGCGGGGGGAGGGGATTGCCACGTAGCCGCCGTCGCTTGTTGCGGATCGACGTGTTGGATCCAGACCGCGTAGACCTCGGCGTTCACCGGCTGGACGATCGCCCGCCACGTCCCCAGCCCAATCCACATCAGCGCCGCGGCCGCGAGGCCCCATCTCCACCCAGCCAGCCGCCGTCGCCATGCCATCCCCGCCCACGCCGTCGTCAGCAGCACCGATGCCACCACGATCGCCGCCCCGGCTGTGCCGAAGCCGTAGTACAGCGTGCTGTTCACAGCCGCATACAGCCGCGGCTCGTACAGCAGCTTCACCGGCATCTCCAGCACATGGGCAAACGACATCCCCACCGACAGCGCCGTAGCCACCATCGCCAGCACAGCCATTGCACGCATGCCATATTCTCGCAGGGGCACATCACCCCCGAACACCCCCGAAATGCCCGCACGCCACCACCCGCGCGTCTTGCATCCCCCAGCCCAACGTCAAAAGACCAAACACAAAACACCCCCTCAATTCATCACCGCAAACCCGATATTCAGTGTCGTCGCGTACGTTACCCACAGCAGATAGGGGATCAGCAGCCCCCCGGCGACCGGATCGCGCCGCCAGAACAGGGCGATCACAACGGCGATCAGCAGCCACAGCACCACAATTTCCACCGCCGCCAGCTCGATCTGATGCAGTCCGAAGAACAGCCCCGTCCAGGCGGCGTTGAACAGCAGGTGGATCAGGAAGACCACCAGCGCCACGCGCGATCGGCGATCTTCAAACCCACCCCTCAGCCAGACCCGCCATGCGGCAATGCCCATCAGCAGGTAGAGCAACGTCCACACCGGCCCAAACAGCCATGACGGTGGCGTCCAGGCCGGGCGGTTCAGCGAGGCGTACCAATCCCCCGGCTGGATGAAGACACTCATCGTCGCCGGCAGAAACGCCACGATGATCCAGCCGACAAGCCCCAGCCATTGGCGTGGTCCGCTCGCTTCATGATTCATGCTTGCCATGCTAACCCCTCAGCGGGGCGGCCGGCGACGGGGATTCCCGCGATGGCGCATCCGCCCCCTCCGCATTCGGCATCGGCGATGTGCGATAAGGCAGGCGATGTAAGCAATTTGCAGCAAGCGCGGTGTGCAAAACCTGCGCGCCGTTGCATGCGGTGGGGCGCGTGATACACAGGATGTGATGAAGGAATCCGCCTATCCAGCTTGTGTCATGCGCGTCGTCATTATCGCCACCATCGCAGCACTGCTGATGCTCGGCGCCTCGGCCCGGGCCCAGGATGCCAAGCCGACGCCCGCGCAGCAGGCTCAGGCCATCGTCGACAAGGCCGCCGCCTTCCTCAAATCCCAGCAGCGGTCCGACGGCTCGTTGCAGGCCAGCCCCCGCACGCCGCCCGCCGTGACGGCTATGGCCATGCAGGTGCTGGCGCAGGATCCGAACCACGGCCCCAAGCATGAAACCGTCCGCCGAGCCGTCGAGGCGTTGCTGAAGCTGCAGAAGGAGGATGGCGGTTTCTACCAGGAGTCGCTTGCCAACTACAACACAGCCATCATCATCTCCGGCCTGGCGTCGCTGAAGGATCCCGAGCTCAAACCCGCCATCGACCGGGCCGTCGCATTCCTCAAGGGCACGCAGTGGACCGATGACGTCGTCGGCCCGGACGGTCAGAAGCTCAATCCCAAGGGCGTTTTGACCGGCGGCTGGTTCTACGGCGGCGTCGGCGAGCGTGGTGGGGCGGCGGCTGATCTGTCCAATACATCCGTCATGCTCGACGCCCTCAAGGACGCCGGCCTGCCGGAGGATGATCCCGCCTTTCAGAACGCCCTCAAGTTCGTCACGCGCATGCAGAACCGCTCTGAGAGTAACCCATCGGAGTGGGCCGGCAATGACGGCGGCTTCGTCTATCACATGCGCGCCGACGGCACTGTGCTGAGCGCTGCCGGTGAGGAGAGCATCGACGGCCGCACGGTCCCGCGATCGTACGGCTCGATGACCTATGCCGGCTTCAAGAGCCTGATCTACGCCGGCCTGACGCGCGACGATCCGCGCGTGCAAGCCGCATGGCAGTGGATCTGCGAGAACTACACGCTGGAAGAAAACCCCGGCATGTCGCTGGCATCGCCGGACCGCGCCCGTGAGGGCATCTATTATTACTACAGCGTGATGGCGCGTGCCCTGTCCGCCTACGGCGAAACGACCATCACCGATCCGTCAGGCGAGCGGCATGACTGGCGCGTCGAGCTGATCGCGGCGCTGGCGTCCCAGCAGAAAGACGACGGCTCGTTCGTCGGCGAGCGCCGGTGGATGGAAAACGATCCGCTGATCGCCACGACCCTGGCGACGCTGGCCATCCAGGAGGCGATGGCTGATCTGGCCGCTCGCCCGCCAGCCGACTGATCGCCCGCCGTATACCGTCCATAGCCGGGGGAACCAAACGCCCAAGCAGGGATTGGAGTTGTATTCATGCCTCGCCGATTTCGCGCATTCACACTGGTCGAGTTGCTGGTCGTCGTCGGCATTATCGCCGTTCTGATCGCCATCCTTCTGCCATCGCTGCAGAAGGCGCGCCAGGCGGCGCAGTCGGTCGCCTGCAAGAGCCTGCTGCGGCAGTACGTGATGGCGTCGCTGATGTATCAGAACGACAACGACGGCTGGTGCGTCGACATCATCAAGTTTCTGGACTATGACGCGGGCCTGCTCCGCTACATGGGGCAGGAATACCAGATGAGCAGCATGGTGGCGCGCTGCCCCGGCGATGCGGACACCGAAGCCATGGGCCGCCTGGGGAGCATCGGCGACAGCACCGATCCCGACTACCAGATTCGCAATGCCAACGGCGAGCTCTACTCCGTGCAGGTCAGCATCGGCGCCAACGACAACTCCACGTCATGCAGCAAGTTCGCCCCGAGCTACACGCCGCGCTATATCAAGTTCAACAAGCTCCGCTCAAGCGTGTCCGGGTGGGATCCGTCGAAGACGATGACCTGGGCCGATTACCAGAACAACCGCGGCGGCATCGGCCAGCGGATGTCAGCCATCGTCGGCCCGGGTTCCTACAGCACGCCCGGTGACAACACGAAGATCGGCAGCATGGTCTTCCGCCACAATGGCGTGATGAACGCGGCCTTCGCCGACGGCCATGTCGGCGAGATCCGAACGGGCAAGAAGCTGATCAATAACGGCCATGATCTGGCCCCCGGCGAAAGCTGGGGCATCTGGCCGGGCGACGGTACCACCGGCTACGGCACGCTCGCAGCCTACAAGGTCTTCTATCCCTTCGCCCCGGGCATCGATCCCCACCAGGCGGGCGGTAACTACAACGTCCGCGGCACCTTCGAGATGATGGACATCAACTGACCACGCCATGACCACAACGCACGCATCCTCCGCCGCATCAATCGCAGCCCCGTCCCAGCCGGATTGGGCGCTTCAGCTCACCGGTGTGACCAAGCGATTCAGCCAGGGGGACGTGAGCGTCATCGCGCTGCATCGTGTCGATCTCACGGTCGCGCGTGGCGAGTTCGTCGCGGTGATGGGCGCCAGCGGATCGGGAAAAAGCACGCTGCTGCACGTCATCGCCGGCTTGACGCGGGCGGATGAGGGGCAGGTCATCGTCGACGGCCAGAGCCTGCGCGACTTGTCCGTGCCGCAACTGACGCGCTTCCGCCGCCGTCGCATCGGGCTGGTGTTTCAGGCGTTCAACCTGATCCCGTCGCTGAGCGCCGAGGACAACATCCGTCTGCCGCTGCTGGCGGATCGACGTCTCCGCGATGCAGCCGGGCGCATCGACCCGCTGATGGATCGCCTGGGCATCGCCCAGCGGCGGCGCCACAGGCCTGATGCCCTCAGCGGCGGCGAGCAGCAGCGCGTCGCCATCGCACGCGCGCTGGGGACCAATCCATCGCTGGTGCTGGCGGACGAGCCGACCGGCAATCTCGACTCGACAACAGGCCAGTCGATCTGCCGCCTGCTGAAGGAGATTTCGGCTGAGCAGCAGCGGACGATCGTCATGGTCACGCACGACCCAGCCGTGGCCGCGTGGGCCGAGCGCATCGTCGTGCTGCGCGATGGGCGCGTCGTCGGCCAGATCCACACAGCCGACGTCGCCGATCCGGTCGAACTCGCGGCACGCTGCCAGGCGCTGGCCAACAAGCCGGCAGCGGAGGTGCGGGCATGAAACTCACGCTCAAGCTGATGTGGGCGCAGGTTGTGCATCAGCCGGCGCGCTTCGTGCTTGCGTGCGGAGCGATGGTGGCGGCGGCCTGCATGGTGGTGTGGGTTGTCAGCGGGTACGACGCGCTGACGGCGCAGTTCGATTCGTTCTCGGATGAGTATGTCGGGCGGTATGACCTGTTCATCAGCCCGCAGGCTGTGGAGTCGCCCAGCTACGCCCCGGCGCAGACCGTGCCGCCGCGGTATCTGCCGGATGATCTGCTGGATGAGGTGAAGGCCGATCCGGATGTGGCGCTGGCTGAGCCGGTGCTGCAGGCGCGTCTGATGGTGGCTGGTCCGGGCGGACCGGGCGGGCTGATCCAGCGTGGCGGGCCGGTGGAGCGCGATGGCGCGGCCAGCGGACCGGCTGGCGGTCGCGGGCCTGGTGGTCCCGGGTCGCGCCGCCAGAGGGACGACGATGCGCCCGCCGTCTCGCCTGCGCCGCCGGATCGTCGGCCGTTCGGCCTGGTCAACACGCCGATGCTGGTCGGCACGATCGCCACCCAGCCGCCGCGGGATCTGGTCGCCGGGCGATGGATCGACCCGTCGCGGGCGGATGCGTTTGATGCCGTCCTCTCGGCGGGGGCGGCAAAGTCGCTGGGCGTCGAACTCGGCCAGCGCGTGCTTGTCAGCGATGGCAAGACAGACTACCGCCTGACGATCGTCGGCATCGTCGAGCAGGTCGATCAGCCGGGCGGCAACATCCGCCTGACGCGCGTGTCGCAGCAGGGACCGGCATCGGCGGCGCTGTACGTGCCGATGGCGCTCGCCGAGCGGATCGCCGGCATCGAGGGGAAGGTCTCGTTCATCCAGATCATCCTGCGGGAGGGGGCGAACACGCGCGCATTTCAGCAGCGATGGTCGGATCGCCTGGCAAAGCTCGATCTGCCGGGCGAAGTGCTCACCGAGCAGGAGATTCGCGTCGGTCTCGAGCAGGAATACGTCGCCACAGAGACGCGCAACCAGGCCTACGGCGCGACGGGCATGGCATTGGTGGCGGGTGTGTTCATCGTCTTCACGACGCTGAGCATGGGCGTGACGGAGCGGTCACGGCAACTGGCGATGTTGCGGGCGATTGCGCTGACGCGCTGGCAGGTGGCGACGCTCGTAGCGGCTGAGAGCCTGCTGCTGGCGGTGGTGAGCTGGGCCGGCGGCCTGGCGGCGGGGTTGGGACTGCTGAAGGTCCTGGCGGTGCAGGATCCAGCCGCGGCGGGGCAGTCGATGGCCCCGGGCGTGTGGGCGGTTGTGCTGTCGGGTGCGTGCGCTGTCGGTGGGGCGCTACTGGCGTCGATCGTGCCGATGCTGCGCGCGGCTGCGGTCGATCCGCTGGACGCGATGGCGCATCAGCCGGCATCCGGCGGCGCCGGACGGCTGTCGATTTGGGCGACGATCGCAGGGTTGGTGCTGATCGCAATCAATCCCGTGCTGCTGTTTGTCGTGGGTGTGGAGGGAGACCAGCTTTACATGGGGACGCTGTCAGCCGTCGGCTGGGGGGCGATGGTCGTCGGATTCGTGCTGCTGACGCCCGCGGCGGTGCTGCTTACGCAGCGTGTGTTCGGGCCGATTGTCGGGCGGGTGCTGATGCTGAATCCGACACTCGT
This sequence comes from uncultured Phycisphaerales bacterium, assembly GCA_937904525.1. Taxonomy (GTDB): domain Bacteria; phylum Planctomycetota; class Phycisphaerae; order Tepidisphaerales; family Tepidisphaeraceae; genus CALEKX01. The sequence goes on along the minus strand of CALEKX010000027.1, from coordinate 24,226 downwards.
GGCGTCGGAACTGGGGAGGAACCTGTGGCGGACAGTGGGCACAGCCATCGCGCTGAGCGTCGGGCTGGGGCTGTTCGTATCGCTGCAGGTGTGGGGATACTCGATGCTCAGCCCGTTTGTGCCGGGGGATTGGGCGCCGGATGTGCTGGCCAATGTGCATCCGGCGGTGCTGAGCGACGATGCCGTCGCGGCCGTCCAGCGGATCGAGTCGATCGTGCCGGGCAAGTGCCAGCCGCTGGTCGTCGAGCAGCCGCAGCTTGCCGAAGACCTGACCGGCAGCATGCAGCGGGCGACCGTCACGCGGCAGGACAATGTCATCATGATCGGCGTCGATCCGGATGGGGCGCTGGGCGGTGACAATCCGCTGCTGGCGATCGATTTCGTCGCCGGTGATCGCGCGACGGCGATCGAGAAGCTCAAGACCGGCCGATACTGCATCGTGCCCGATCATTTCCTGCGCGAGACGGGATTGGGGTTGGAGGACACGTTTGCGGTGCTGCCGCCGCATGATCCGGAGCATCCGGTGGAATATCGGATTGCAGCCGCCGTTTCGCTGCCGGGGTGGCATTGGTTGAGCAAGGGATCGGGCCTGCGGCTGAACGCGGTGCGGTCCGCGGCGATGGTGTTCGCAGATCGACGCGTCGTGCAGGCGGATTTCGCGCTCGGTGGGCCGTCTTTCCTGTGGTTCAACGTCAAGGCGGGCACGGATATGGATGCGCTGCGGCAGCAGATCGCCGATGCGATCCAGCCGGCTGGTCTGCCGCCCTCACGCAACGCCGCTCAGGCGGGGCCGCGCGGTAGGGGGGGCGTTCGTCTCAGCCTCACGGCGGACGTGCGGCGGGGTGTTCGCGGGGCCGCCGATCGCACGATCGGCCAGATGAGCCAGCTTCCGCTGATTACGCTGGCGATCGCGTCGCTGGGCGTTGTAAATGCGATCCTCGGCTCGGTGCGGACGCGGCGATGGGAGATGGGCGTGCTGACGGCCGTCGGCTACAGCCGATCGTCGCTGCTGCGGCTGATCGTGGCGGAGGGCGTGATGCTCGGCATCGTCGCCTGTCTGCTGAGCCTGGGGTTCGGCATCATGGCTGGGTGGTGCGGCTCGGAAGTGTCGCAGTACGTCAGCTTCTTCGGCGGGCTTAAGCCGTCGCTGATTATCCCATGGTCGAAACTCTCCTGGGGCCTGGCCGGCGCGATCGGCTTGTGCCTGATCGCCTCCCTCTGGCCGGCCATCCGCATTGGACGCACCGACACGCTGGAACTGCTTCAGGCTGGGCGGGCGTCGTTCTGAATGTTTGCAACCACCGATGAACAGAGATGACCTGAGCCGGGGACCGGATGGCATCGGTCATGCATGGTGCACCAAGCATCAGGCATCAGACGCATCTGTGTTCAGCGGTGGCTTGTCCGACTATTCCTGCTCAGCCATCTGGAGATCGAAGGCGGCGGCGTCGGGGAGCTGGCCGGCTTCGAGCAGGGCGGCGCGGTAGCGGCGCAGAGTGGGGTCTTTGGTGGCTTCGATCTGATCGCTGATGGCCGTCAGCGCGTCGAACCAGATCCCCTGGTCGGCGAAGACGAACGCGCGGTCGATCTGATCGACCTTGTTGAGCAACTGGGTGATGAGCTGCCGCGGCGGTTCGATGCGCTGCATCACGCCCTGGGAGAAGGGGTTGTCGGCTGGGTTGTCCTCGTTGTATCGAAGGGTGATGGAGACGCGGTACTCGACGTCCGGATCGAGCTGCGCCTTGTGTTCGGCGAAGTTGATCCGGCGGATCCCGGCGACGTTGCCGGGGACCTCAACCTCGAGGACGGGCTCAGGCTCGCCTGGGCGCGTGACGGTGAGGACACCGGTGACCTCCGCCGGCTGGGTCTGATACCAGAAAACGGACGGCGATGGCTGGACGGTTCGCGCGATGTGATCGGGCGTCAGGAGCATCACGCGGGCGCGGTCGCCGGCACTGCTGCGCGTGGTATCCGTGATGCGGACGTTCCTGGTGGTGTCGGGCGCGTTATACGTCAGCGACGCCGGGTCGGGCCGGGCGGCTGGTTCGGCGCCGATGAGCAGGCTCGCGCCAGCCAGGATCACGGCAGCGAAAGTTCGGGTCAGGGTCGGTTTCATGTTCCGCTCGCTCATGTAATGGGGGTGTCCGATCGTATTGGGCGACGCAGCCGTCGCCCTGACCGCTATACGCAGCCCTGTCCGCCAGCCTGCGCCAGCATGCGGGAGTTTTCCAATCAGCCGTAGGCTTCGAGAATTCGCTGGATGACAGCCGAAGTGCTCTTGCCGTCGATCAGGGGGGCCAGGGCGACCGTGCCGCCGTACTGCTCGACAAAATCGGCTCCGACGACCTGGTCCTTGGTGTAATCCGCCCCCTTGACCAGCACATCGGGCCGGATGGCTTCGATCAGGCGCATCGGCGTCTGCTCGTCGAACATGACCAGATAGTCGATGCTCTCCAGCTCCTCCAGGACGCTGACGCGGTCCTGCTCCCCGATGATCGGCCGCTTGGGGCCCTTGAGGCGGCGGATGCTGGCGTCGGTGTTCACCCCGACGACCAGCAGATCGCCCTGAGCCTTGGCGAACTGGAAGTATTTGATGTGCCCCAGGTGAATCAGATCGAAGCAGCCGTTGGTGAAGACGATCCGCCGGCCGGCGGCGCGATGGCGGGCCAGCTCCGGCAGCAGGGCTTCGAGCGTCCGCTGCTTGCCCATGGCGCGGGCTTCGGCCAGCAGGTCGGCGATGATCTCGTCGCGCGTCAGCGGGACCGAGCCGAACTTCTCGATTTCCAGGCCGCCGGCGACGTTGCCGAGCGTGACGGCTTCGCTCCACTGCGCGCCCACAGCCCGGGCGGCTGAGAGCATCGCCAGCACCATGTCGCCAGCGCCGGCGACGTCGTAGACCTTTCGCTCGCGGGTGCGGATCCAGCGTCGCTCGCCGTCGGCTGCCGCGAGATACGCCCCATGGCGATCGAGCGTCAGCACGGCACACTCCAGCCGCAGCGTGTCCAGCAGCTTTTCCGCGGCGGCTTGCCAGCCGGATTCCTCGCTGCAGTCGATGCCGGTGGCTTTCTGGGCTTCGATGCGGTTGGGGGTGATGGCGGTTGCGCCGGTGTACTTGCTGTAATCGCTGAGGGCGGCTGGATCGACCATGACCGGCTTGCCCGCGCGGCGGGCCCGCTCGATGAGGGCGCGCGTGGTCTGTTCGGTCAGCAGGCCCTTGTTGTAGTCCTCCAGACAGACGACGTCGCACGCGTCGACGGCTGCATCGAAGGCGGCGATGACCTTCTCCGCCAGTGCGCCTGTGATCGGCGAAGTGTCTTCGTAGTCCAGGCGGATCATCTGCTGGGCGTGGCGATGCTGCGCCAGACCGACCAGGCGCACCTTGCTGGTCGAGGGCCGCGACGGCTCTTCGATGATGCCGGAGGTGTCCGCGCCGCATTCTTCGAGCATGCGGCGGATCTGCGCAGCCGCGTCATCCATGCCGAGGACCGAGACGACGTGCACGGCAGCCCCCAGCGTGCCGCAGTACGACGCGACGCGCCCCGCGCCGCCCAGGCGTGCATCTTCCCGCTGATAGTGGATCACGGGAACCGGCGCATCGGGGCTGAGACGCTCGGCATTGCCGTAGAGGTAGCGGTCGAGCATCAGATCCCCGACCAGGAGGATCCTTGCCCCGGGCAGCCGATCGACAAGCTGGATCAGGCGAGAAGTCATGCGTCGTATTTTTGCGTCGTATTTTAACGCCGTGCGGCTGCAAGTGGATTCAGCTAACCGTGAACTGCGGCCCCGATCCCTGCATGTTGCGCAGGCTGACTTGGGCTGCGAGCGTCCGGGCCAGGGAGTTCAGGGCCTCCGCCAGCTTTGGCGTGCCTTCGAAGTTGGCGGTCGGATTGCCGGCATCGCTGTTGACGCGCAGTTCTGGGAACAGCGGCAGCGAGCCGAGGAACGGCAGCGACAGCTCCTGTGCCGCGCGCTCCGCGCCGCCCCGGCCGAAGATGTCGACCTCCTGGCCGTCGGGGCTGACCATGTAGCTCATGTTCTCGACCAGCCCCAGCACATGCACGCCAAGCTGCTGGAACATGCGCACCGCGCGGATAGCGTCATCCAGCGCCACCTGCTGCGGCGTGGCGACGACGACGGCGCCGGTGATCGGCAGGAGCTGGCAGAGCGTCAGCGGAACGTCGCCCGTGCCGGGGGGCAGGTCGACGATGAGGTAGTCCAGCTCCGGCCAGTCGGTGTTATCGGAGAAAAGCTGCTTGAAGGCGCCATGGGCCATCGGCCCGCGCCAGATGAGGGGCTTATCCTGTTCGACCAGGGCGCCGATGGTGACGGCGTAAATGCCATGCACTTGGAAGGGCAGGATCTTGGCTCCGCGGACGGTCGGCACGGCGCCCTTGAGGCCGAGCATCGTCGGCATCGAGGGGCCGTAGATGTCGCCATCCATCAGGCCGACCTTCGCGCCCTGGCGGGCCAGGCCGATGGCGAGGTTGACGGCGACGGTGCTCTTGCCGACGCCGCCCTTGCCGGCGCCGACGGCGATGACGTTCTTGACCTGCGGCAGCACGTCAGTCCGCGGCTGGGCGGGGCCACGTGTGGTGGCGGTGAACTCGACATCGACCTGCTGCGCGCCGGCGTCCTTGACAGCCCGCTCGATATCCGCCTTGATTTTGTCCTTCAGGGGGCAGGCGGGCGTTGTCAGATCGACAACGACATGGACATTATCGCCGTCAATTCGGACATCCTTCACCATGTTGAGGGTGACGATGTCCTTGAACAGCTCGGGGTCCTGCACGGTTCGCAGGGCCTTCATTACAAGTTCACGATCCAAAGCCATGAGGTCCTCGCTGCCTTTTTTGCGTAGTGTCGGCCGCCATGCGGGAAAACAGCCGTCGGGTGTCAGGATCGCCCAATGTAACGGTCGGCGACGGTGGTCACAACCGCCGCACTTGCCGGCGCTCCGTAATCCGGGCGATTTACGTATGATAGCGCCTATGGCGGAGAACGAGGCCGCAACTACCGAACTGGTCCGCACCTCCACAGCAACATGTGATCCGGATGAAATGGCCGAAGCGGGAACGGCGCCGGGGATCAATGTGGCCCCCGGACACGACGACGACGGCTGGGTCGTTCCGCCCCCCGTGCGTCTGGCGGACGGATCGCGCATCCAGCTTTACAAGGATGGGGAGGCGCTTCGGGCGGCGATGGAGGCGATCGCCCAGGCCAAGCGGCGGATCTGCCTGGAATCGTATATTTTTGCGTCGGACGACACCGGACGCGCCTTTGCCGACCTGCTGGCGCGCAAAGCCAGCGAGGGGGTGCAGGTCTATCTGATCTACGACTCGTTCGGATCGCTGCACAGCGACCGCAGCATGTTCAAGGAGATGCGGCGGGCTGGGGTGTCGATCCAGGTGTTTCACCCCGTGCTGCCGTGGGAGTGCCGTTTCAGTTGGCGGCCGCTGAACCGCGATCACCGCAAACTTCTGGTGATTGATGATCACATTGCCGGCTTGGGGGGGCTGAACATCGGCAGCGAGTATGCCGGATCGTGGGTGGTTCCGCCCAGCGGGACCAAATGCGAGCCGTGGCGCGACAACGGCATGGGGATCATCGGGCCGTCGGCCAGGATCTTCCTGCGCGCTTTTGCGCATATGTGGCGCTACATCACCACGGGCGGGCGCATCTCCAAAGCCGAGCTGGTGGAGAATGTGCGAGGCTTTGACGTCGCGCCCGCAGCCGCCGATGAGAAAGGGCAGGTGGTGGATGTCGACGAAATCGGCGTCATTGCATCGGTGCCAGCCGTGCATGCGCCGTTGCCGGCCTTTTTCCGCCGGCTGATGTCGGGTGCTCGGCGGTCGATCGAGCTGACGATGGCGTATTTCGCGCCGACCGACGGGATGATCAAAGCGCTGTGCGATGCGTCGAGGCGGGGCGTGCGGGTGCGGCTGATGCTGCCGGAGTGGTGCGATGTGCACCTGCTGGTGGTGGCGGCGCGGTCGTTCTACGACCGGCTGATGGATGCGGGTGTTGAGATCTACGAGCGGCGGGGGGCAATTTTGCATGCGAAGTCGATGGTTATCGACTCGCGCATCAGCATCCTGGGTTCGGCGAACCTGGATTACCGAAGTATCGAATATAACTGCGAAATCTCTGCGGTGGTGCATTCGCAGGAATTTGGGAAACAGATGTCGGCTCTTTTCGAGCACGATGTGCGGTTTGCCCAGCGGATCAATCCGGATCAATGGCGGCATCGGCCGCTGCGCGACCGGCTGGGACAGTGGGCGACGAACCGGGCCCGATATCTGCTGTAATCGCGTGGCTCACGACGTGATATAGAGGGCCGAATGGCTATCAAGATTGCGATGATCGGTGCCGGGTCGATCGGTTTCACCCGCCGGCTGGTTCGTGACATCCTGGCAGTTCCAGAACTGGCAGATACGCACTTCGCGTTCACAGACATCAGCGAGCGGAACCTCGACATGGTGACGCAGCTTTGCCGGCGGGATATCGAGCACAGCCGCCTGCCGGCGCGGATCGAGGCGACCACCGACCGCCGCGCCGCCATCGCCGATGCCGATTACGTCATCTCCACCATCCGCCAGGGCGGGCTGGAGGCGTTCCAGCTCGACATCGACATCCCGCTGAAATACGGCGTCGATCAGTGCGTTGGCGATACGCTGTGCGCCGGCGGGATCATGTACGCCCAGCGGACGATCCCGGCATTGCTCGACTTCTGCCGCGATATCCGCGAGGTGGCCAAGCCGGATGCGCTGTTCCTCAACTACTCCAACCCGATGGCCATGAACACCTGGGCGTGCAATAAGTACGGCCGGGTGAAGACGATCGGGTTGTGCCATGGCGTGCAGGGGGCGCACTGGCAGATCACGCGGGCGATCGAGAAATGGGCCAAGGCCGAAGGACTGCTCGAGCCGGACGCAAAGCTGCATCGCCGGGATGTCGATGTCATCGCAGCCGGGATCAACCATCAGACGTGGTTCATCCAGGTGAAATGGCGGGGGATGGACCTGACGTCGCGGCTGTATGAGATGATGTCGGTGCTCGATCCGCTGCCGCGGACGGAGAAGGTGCGGCTGGATGTGCTGAAGCGCTTCGGCTACTACAGCACGGAATCCAACGGCCATTTGAGCGAGTATCTGCCGTGGTACCGCAAGCGCCCGGAAGAGATCCCGCAGTGGATCGATATGGAAAGCTGGATTCACGGGGAAACGGGCGGGTATCTGCGCGTCTGCATCGAGGGTCGCAACTGGTTTGAGACGGATTTTCCAAACTGGATGAAGGAAGACCCCAAGCCGATCACGGCTGAGGATCGCTCGGAAGAGCACGGCTCGTGGATCATCGAAGGACTGGAGACGGGCCGGACCTATCGCGGGCATTTCAATGTGATCAACCAGGGACATATCACGAATCTGCCGGATGGGTGTGCCATTGAGATTCCCGGCTATGTCGATGCCAACGGGATCAACATGCCGGTGGTGGGCGATCTGCCGCTGGGATGTGCTGCCACGTGTGCCGCGAGCGTGCGCGTGCAGGAGATGGGGATGGAAGCGGCGGTGCATGGCGACGTCAGCCTGCTGAAGCTGGCGATGCTGCACGATCCGCTGGTGGGAGCGGTTTGTAATCCCGAGGAAGTGTGGCAGATGACGGATGAGATGCTGGTGGCGCAGGCGCAGTGGCTGCCGCAGTACAGGGATGAGATTTCGGCTGCCCGCAAGCGGCTGGAAGAGGCTGAACGTAACGGCACGCGCGTGAAGCTGCGGGAGACGCGCGGGGCGGCGCGCGTTGAGCCGAAGACGGTCGAGCAGATGGCGTCAGATCGAGCCGCAGCCCGGGCAAACGCGGGAGCGGCGGACAAGGGGAGGATGACGAGGGGGTAGGGGAAAGCGACAGAGCGACGAAGCGACGGAGGGTGCAGACGAAGAGACGGAGAGACGAAGAGACGGAGAGACGGAGAGACGGAGTGCGTGCCGGCCCTACTGGCAACTGGGCACTGGCAACCAACAACTGACCATCACCGCCTATGCCGTGCATACGCCCGGTGGACGAGGCGGTCGACCAGAGCCGGGAACTCGATTCCGGCATGGGCGGCGGCTTCGGGGAGGAGGCTCTTGGGGGTGAAGCCGGGGAGGGTGTTGATCTCCAGCAGGTACGGCTGGAGCGTCTGCTGATCGATCATGATGTCGATCCGTGCCAGGTCGCGGGCGCCTACGACCGCATTGGCGCGGGCTGCCAGGTCCTGGCAGTGGGCGATGACATGATCGGGCAGACCTGTATCAAAGCGGTGCTCGGTGTCAGCCGCTTTGTACTTGGCTTCGTAGTCAAAGAAATCGCGCTTGGGCACGATCCGGATGGGGGCGAGCGGCTTTTCCTCGAGCAAGCCGATGGTGAGTTCCGGCCCGATGATCAGCTTCTCGATCAGCACGCGGCCGTCTCGCTTCAGGATCGAATGCGCAGCCTGGGCGGGCGTCATCGGATCGGACGGCCCCCGGCGCAGGACGTAGACGTCGATGCTGCTGCCGCCGCCGATGGCTTTGACGACGCAGGGTTCATCGGAGATTGGCTCGGCTTCGGAGGTGACGACGCGGTAGGGCGGCGTCGGCAGGCCGGCTGCCTCCCATGCCTTCTTGGTCGCGACTTTGTCCATCCCCAGGCGTGAGGCCGTCGATCCCGAGCCGACGAACGGCAAACCCCGCTGCTCGAGAATCTCCTGTAGCTCGCCCGATTCACCCCACTGGCCGTGGAGAACGGGAAACACGACATCGCACGGCTGATCGAGCGCCGACAGGTTTGTCGGCAGTATGTCCGCCTCGAAGACGTCGTGTCCCGCACGGCGCAGACCCTCCGCGACGGCTTTGCCGGAGACGAGCGACACTTCACGTTCGGCGGAAGGCCCGCCGTAGAGGACGGTGATCTTCATGTTTCAGCAGGCGGCAGGCCTCGGGCACCTCAGCCGATCCATCGCCGGCCGAGGCCCGCTGCGCCCCGCCCGCTCCTTAAGGCCAAATCTGCACTTCGGTTTCGAGGACGATCTGGTTCCTCTCGTACACCTTTTCCTTGATCAGCTTGATGAGCTTCAGCACGTCGTCCGCCCGGCAGCCGGGGTGGGCGATGATGAAATTGGCGTGCTTGTCGCTCACCTGCGCGCCGCCGATCTGGAAGCCCTTCAAGCCGGCTTGGTCGATCAGGGCGCCGGCGCTGAGGCCGCGGGGGTTCTTGAAGATGCACCCGCAGTTCTTGATCGTCAGCGGCTGGGTGTTCCGCTTGTACATCCAGATCTCTTTGGTGCGGCGCATCAGGTGCTCGGGGTCGTCCTGCTCCAGCTGGAGCGTGGCTTCGAGGATGAACGTCGCCGAGATATTGGTGGACCGGTAATCGAAGACCAGGTCGTCCTTCGTGCGTTCGAACACCTCAGCCTGCTGATCCATGACCAGCACGCGCATGACGACCGCGCCGATATCGCCGAACTTGCCGCCGGCGTTCATCCGCACGCCGCCGCCGATCGTGCCCGGGATGCCGGCAAGGCATTCGATGCCCGCCAGCCCGGACCGCACGCATCGGAGCAGCAGCTTCTGCATGTCGACGCCGGCGCCGGCGGTGACGGTTGTGCTTTCGGTCCTGACTTTCCGCCAGGCTTCATCATCCAGCTTGAAGACGGCGCCGTTGACGCCCTGGTCGCCGACCAGCAGGTTGGCCCCCAGGCCGAGTACGTAGATCGGGATCTCGGAGTCGAGACAGCGGCGGGTGGCTTCCTGGAGCTGTTCGATCGATTTCGGCTGGATGAACCACCGCGCCGGTCCGCCGATGCGATACCAGGTATACGGCGCCAGGGGGACGTTCTCCCGGACGATCGGCTCGAGGTCGGCAAACGGATTGGCGTTGGCGATGCGCATGTCTGTAGGGCGATAGTGCTACGTCGGTTGCCGGATGTCAGGCGGAGGGCAACGCAACACGGGCACGGATGACCGTCATTCTGCCAGATCGCGGCAGATTTCCCAGATGTTGCCGGCACCCATGGTCAGCAGCACGTCGCCTTCGCGCAGTTCCTGCTTGAGATGCGCGACGATGTCCGGCATGTGGGCGATATGGAGCGCCCGCTGGCCGTGGCGGTTGATGCGTTCGACCAGGTCCTTGGCGCTGATGCGCTGCTTTTCTGCCTGGCTGTCGCGGACAAAATAGATATCGGCGACGATGGTCTGGTCCGCCAGTTCGAAACTGGCTGCAAAATCTTCCAGGAGGAAACGGGTGCGGCTGTGCTGGTGCGGTTGGAATACGCAGATCAGCCGGCGCGGCTGATACTTCTCGCGGACGGCGGCGAGGGTCGCACGGATCTCGGTGGGGTGGTGGCCGTAGTCGTCGACGAGCAGGGCGTTGTTGCAGCGGCCCATTTCGGACATACGGCGATCGACGCCGGTGAACTGGCCGAGGGCGGCGATGGCCTTCTGGAGGTCAATGCCGCAGGCATTGCAGACGGCCAGGGCCATGGTGGCATTCATCAGGTTGTGCCGGCCGGGGACGGCCAGTTGCAGTCGGCCGACGACGTCGCCGCGATAGAAGAGGTCGGCTGTGTGGCAGCCGGCGGCGATGCCGGTATCGCGGATCAGCCAATCGGCCTGAGCCGTATGCTCGTCGGCCAGGGCGACGGTCTCGATGCGGGCGCCGATGCCCCGCAGCGCCCGGCGGCAGTTGAAGTCGGTCGCCGAGGTGACGATCAGGCCGTGGGGCGGCACGAGGGCGGCAAACCGCGCGAAGGCATCGACGATCTCGTCGATGTCGCGGTAGCAGTCCAGGTGATCTTCTTCGATATTCGTAATGACGGCGATCGTCGGATGCAGGTTGTGGAAGCTGCGGTCGTACTCGCAGGCTTCAGCCACGAAGATCGCCGAACTGCCCGAATGGGCCCCGACGCCGCCCAACTGGGGGACCGTCCCGCCGATCACGAAGCTCGGATCGACCCCGCATCGCGTCAGGGCGAAGGCGGTCATGGCGGTGGTCGTGCTCTTGCCATGGGTGCCGGCAATGGCGACGCCAAACCGCTCAGCCATTACCTGGCCCAGCATCTGGGCATATTTCATGCTTTGGATGCCCAGGGCGCGGGAGGCGGCAAATTCGGGATTGTCATCGGGGATGGCGGCGGTCCGGACGACCAGGTCGATATCGCGCGACAGCAGCTCACCGCCTTGTGTGCGGCTGATCCGGGCGCCACGCTTGATCAGGTCGAATGTCTGCGCAGTGGGGTGGGGCTCGGAGCCTGTGACGATCGCGCCGCAATCCATCAGGATGCGGGCCAGTCCATTCATGCCACAGCCGCCGATGCCGATGAAATGGACGCGCTTGCCGGTAAACCGGCTGGCAGGGCGCGACTCCGTTCGCAACTCCGTGATCACAGACTGCACGATGTGTCCCATCCTACACCTTCACACGCCCCAGTACAAACGTCATCCGCAGCTGATCGCCCCAATGCAATCTGCAACGCGCAGGAGGATCATCGTCCAATGCAGCCGGCGGGCGTGAACGACACAGGCGGACGGTGGGTTATCGTACCTGCAAGGGGAGTGATGGCGATTACGAACCGCTCTGGGTGAGGGTTTCGAGCTGATCGAGAATCGCGCGAACGCGATCCGGATCCCAAGTGGCGCGCGTCGTACCGCTGATGCGGGAGGGGCCAAGCGGATCGGTCATGTCGCCGCGGACGATGGTGGGGCTGACGCGAACGTTGCTGAAGCCGACATGCGCGCTGCTGCGACCGGGCTCGACACGGACGAGTCCGGCTCCGCGATACAGCAGCAGGTCTTCGCCGGCGGTGGCGCCGGGCGTCAGGACATACCAGTTGACCGAGGCATTGCCAGTGGCGGGGTCGTCGCCCCGGCTGGCGCCACGGGCGCGCCACAGGACGTGGGCATGGACGACATGCCGCACGGGGATGCGATCGAGCGGCTTGATGGTCTGGCCGGCGGTGCGGGTGTCGCCCAGGGCGCGGTTGACGAGGATGATGTCGTAACCGCCTTCGTTGTCGGAGGCGATCCAGGCCTGTTCGAACGGCTGGGAGAAGACCTGCCGGGCGTCGAGGCGGCTGATGTCCAGGGTTCCGCCGGTCCTGGCGCAGCCGACGATGCCGCTCAGGCAGGTCAGCAGAAGGGCCAGGACGCAGCGGATCGGCATGGTGGCGTATGGGATTAGGGCGGATCAGGCCAGCCCGAGCAGCGAGAGGGCGTCGCGTTCGACGATGCCCCGCAGCGACTCACGCGGGACCAGCGGCAGGTTCGTGCCTTGGGCGATCTGGTTGATGCTGTACAGCGCCTCGATGCACTCGGTGGCACTGGTGTAGGGGAAGTCGGATCCGAACAGCAGCTTGTCGATCACGCCATACTGATAGGCGCTCACCAGGGCGTTGTACGCCTGCCACGGCCGCGACAACAGGCCGCTGACATCGGCATAAACATTGGGATGCTTGCCGAGCAGGCAGATGGTCTCATCGACCCACGGCTGGCCCAGTTGCGAGATCACGATCCGCAGGTTGGGGAACGTGCGGGCGACTTCATCAAACAGGTAGGGCCGGGCATACTCGAGCTTGCTGCCCTGGGTGAACTGGTTGCCGGAATGGCTGATCACCGGCATGCCGAGCTTTTCGCATTCGGCGTAAACCTCCATCGCGCGGGTGTCGCTGGGATGGAAGTCCTGGTTGGCCGGCGAGATGGTGATGCCGCGAAGCTGAAGCTCGCTGCGGGCGATCTGCACTTCCTCGACGGCCTGAGGTTCGGTGGGGTCGATTCCGGCGAAGCCGATCAGCTTCTGGGGGAACCGCTTGACGTAGTCGGCGACGTAGACGTTGGGGATCTCGGCCCGCATGTACCGGCTCTTGAAGCCAAGGACGATGCTCTTGTCGACGGCGGCGGACTGCTCCCAGTGGTAATCCGCATCGGCAGCCGGCGTCATGCGCCACGTGGATCGATTCGTGCCCAGCCGACCGGAGGTCCGCGGACGCGACGGCTTGGTCATCTCGCCCAGCTCCAACGATCCGAGCTGTTCAGGAGACTGCCAGATGTGGGTATGACAATCGACGATCATAAGTAACCTTGGTGGACAACGGCCGGCGCCCTCATGGCTTGACGCTCAATCTGGACCTCCGTGCCATGTCACTCATGCGTCATACGGCGGTCCGATATCATAGGGTTCGCTGGCAATTCGTCAAAGAATGCCCTTGCTCAGCCCCGGGGTGCTTTGACCTTGAGGCACCAATAGCATTTATCGGACCGGAGGGTCGTTCCCGTTCAGCGGGAAGGGGAAATTCCATCTATAGGGCCAGAAACCAGCTAACTGCGACAATTTTGCATGCCCCAGGTGACTTCGGCGACCGCATGACGTCGCTGAACTGCGCAAGATTGCCCATCTGTGCCAGTTTATCGTGAAAGCCGTCACAAGGCGTGCTTGTAGAACGACTTACAACGATCTGTCCGGCCCGGCGTTTGCGGTTCATCTTTCGTGAGCGCAACGACCGATAATAATCTCAGCATCCGGGCTGAAAGGAGTTCATCCTGGATGTGGGATCGTCCTGCCGCACGGCAGCCGGCGGGAACAGCGAGGGGGATCCTCGTTGGAGTCGAGATGGGCCGAGTCGTAGTCCTTGCGCTGTTGCTGGCCTTGGCGGCATTGGCAGTTCGATCGCTGACGCTGTCCCCGCAGGCCAGCCCACCGGCCTCTGCCGTCGCGAGCACGGACACACCTTCAGCAGACGCCCGCCCGTCCCGCGGCGAACCCCTCAATGCCCTTGCACTGACCAGCCCGACTGACACCGACGCGCCAGCCGCCATCCAGCTCGAGCGCGGCCAGCCAGGCTTCTGGCAGATCGTCCAGGACGTTAACGGCGTCTGGTGGTTCCGATCGCCCGATGGCCGGCTGGAGTTCATGAACACCGTCACGACGGTCCAGCCGTTTCAGCTCGCCCGGTCGCCGGACGGCCCGCACTTTGTCTCCCGCGACTACAACGGCGGCACGACCCACGACGGTGACCTTCGCGCCTGGGCAGAGGCTACCATCGCCCGCGTGCGATCCGCCGGCTTCAAGGGCCTAGGCGCCTGGAGCCATCCGGTTTTCCATGAGTTCGATATCCCCATCACCCGTGACCTGAACGTCTGGACCTGGATGACCGGCGACGACCGGCGGATCTTCAGCCCCGGCTGGCGCGAGACAGCCGAGCGCGTCATCCGCATGCAGGTCGAACCCCTGCGCGACAACCGCAACCTGGTGGGTTACTTCACCGACAACGAGCTCGACTGGAGCGATCTTTCCGTCGGCCCGCGTATCTACTTCGACGGCCTGCCAGCCACCGATCCCAACCGCCGCGAAGTGATGCGGATCATCCGGCAGCTCTGGCCGGATGTTCGTTCGTTCAACGACGCCTGGGGCACGGATCTGGCCGACTACGCCGCGATGGATGCCTGTGCCGAGCTGCCCGGCGATCGCCATGAGGCATATCAGCAGCTTGCCAGTGCCTGGCTGGAGCATCTGGCCGGCGAGTATTTCCGCGTGACCAGCGAGCTTGTCCGTAAGTACGACCCCAATCACCTGATCCTGGGTGTGCGCTACAAAGGCTGGGCGCCGCCGGAGGTGGTGCGGGCATCGCGCGGGTATACCGATGCCCAGTCGCTGAACTACTACGTCGGCGACGCCAAGCTCGACCCGGAAATGTTCAGCTCGATGTACGAGCTATCGGGCCAGCCGGTGATGATCGGCGAATACGCCTTCCACGCCCTCGACGGCCGCAGCGGCAACCGCAATACCGTCGGTTTTGTCGCCCAGGTGCCCGATCAGCGGGCCCGGGCCGACGGCTACCGCCTGTTCACCGCCCGTATGGCGCAGGTGCCGTACATCATCGGAGCCGACTGGTTCCAGTGGATGGACGAACCCCCATCCGGCCGTTCCAGCGATGGCGAAGATGTCAACTTCGGCGTCGTCGACATCGACGATCGGCCCTACGAGCAACTTGTCGCCGCGATCCAGGAGACGGCGCCGCGCCTCAACCCCATCCATGCCGCCTCGCATGCCGATCCGCAGCTATACGTCTGGCGGGAGAGCTTCGCCGACAAGCCGGTGATGCATGTGCCGTACCTGCATCAGCCGGTTGCGCTCAATGGCGAGTTGAGCGACTGGCCGGCTGAGGCGCGCATCCCGTATCTACGCCTTGCCGAGACGGTCGGCATGGAGCGATCGCTCCTGCCGGTGCCAAATGTCTACCTTGGCTGGACCGAGAAGGGCATCTACGTCGGCTTCGAGGTGTTCGATCACGACATCCAGGGTTCGCCCGATCAGCAGTGGTGGTGGACGCGCGACAACGTGGAGTTCTGGATCAACACCCGTCCGGTCCCGCCGTCGCAGGCGTCGTACGATCCGCATTCGCACCAGTTCTTCTTCTTGCCGCGGGAGTTCCCCCAGTCGGACGGTGTCGCCGGCATCATCGGTCAGTGGCATCGCAACGGCGATGCGATCGCCGATCACCTCGTGCCGCATCCCAAGATCGAGCGGGGGGTGCGGATTCTGCATGATCGGTACGTCGTCGAGGTGTTCATCCCGGCGGATGCCCTGCACGAGTTCGACCCGATCGCCCAGCCCCAATTGGCCTTCAACTTCACGGCTCGCAACTTCCAGCACGCCACCAGCTACTTCTGGTCGGCTCCCAAGGAAGTCCTCACACAGCTCCGTCCCAACACCTGGGGCATCCTCCACCTCCAGCCGCGCACGCAGATCACGCAGGTGGACATGGATTGAGTATCGGCAGGCGGGAAGCGCCAAGACCGCAAAGATCGCAAAGATCACAAAGCAGAGGGCGTAGCCGAACTCAGTGGCACGTGCGTCCCTGATCTCGGGCATGCGAGGTGGGACGCCCGTGGCACAAACCAACCACACTTCCTACACACTTCTTTGATCTCTTTGCGTTCCCTGGGATCTTTGGGATCTTTGCGCTTCCAGCACAGGCCGCGCAGGCCGCCTCGATTGACGCTCCCGGCGGGTATCGCTACAACCACTCGCATGGCCGATTCCGATCCGTCCCAGCCGAACGAGAACGCACTCGACGCCCTGCGCCGAAAGATCGACGCCTGCGATGAGCGTCTGGTCCAACTGCTCAACGAGCGGGCCCGGATCGTGGTCGAGATCGGCCGGCTCAAGCAGCAGACCAACTCACCCATCTACGCGCCCGAGCGCGAAAAAGCCGTCCTGGAGAAGGTTCGCCGGCTTAACACCGGCCCGCTGCCGGATCGCTGCCTCGAGGCGGTTTGGCGCGAGCTGATGAGCGGCTCGTTCGCCCTGGAAAAGCCGCTGAAGATCGGCTTCCTCGGCCCGGAGGGCACGTTCAGCCACGCGGCAGCGGTCCGAAAGTTCGGCAGCAGCGTCGATTACGTGCCGCTGGCGGATATCCCGTCTGTCTTCGAGGAGGTCGTCCGCGGGCATATCGACTACGGCCTGGTGCCCGTGGAAAACTCCATCGGCGGGGGGATCGTCGACACGCTCGACGCGTTTCTCTCCTCCAGCGCACGCATCTGCGCCGAGGTGCTGATCACGATCCATCACAATCTGCTGTCCAAAGAGCCGTGGGAGAAGGTTCACACGATCTACTCCAAGCCGGAAGTCTTCAGCCAGTGCCGCAAGTGGCTGGCGTCGACCGCACGCGACCGCAACATCCAGCCGGCGGCCAGCACCTCCAAGGCCGCCGAAATCGCCGCTCGCGAACCCGGCGCAGCCGCCATCGGCTCAGTCATCGCCAGCGAGCTGTACAATCTGCCCGTCCTCTTCGAGAACATCGAGGACAACCCCGACAACATCACGCGCTTCTTCGTCATCTCCCGCGAAAGCGCCAAGCGCAGCGGTGATGACAAAACCGCCATCATGTTCACCACGGCTCACAAGCCCGGGGCGCTGGCAGAGGTGCTCGACGTCTTCCGCGATCGCGGGATCAACCTCACCGACATCGAAAAGCGCCCCAGCCGAAAGGTGAGCTGGGAATACTGCTTCTTCATCGACGCCGTCGGCCACCAGGACGACGAACCCATGCGCCAGGCCATCGAAGAAGCCCGCCAGCATTGCCTGCAGCTCACAGTCCTCGGCAGCTACCCCCGCGCGACAGAGGTACTGTGATCAGAAGGCGATCGCGAGGACGCGAAGGTTTCGCGAAGGGGGGCATGGCGCAAAGATTGCAAAGATCTCAAAGACCACAAAGCAATGGATTTGCAGGGTCCGCCCTGGCGGACCGCCGCTCCGTTGTGGCATGGGCGCTTCGCCCATGCAATTCGATTTCAGAAATGGCACGTGCGGGATGCCCGTGCCACAGCAGTACAACGCACACTCTTTGCGATCTTTGAGATCTCTGGGATCTTTGCGCTTCAACCAGCTATTCGCGCCTTCGCGGTCGCCGTCCCCCTGGAGCGCAAGCTACTGACCCATCCCCTCCAAGGCCTCCCGCAGCAGGGTGCGTGTCTGGTTGTCGACCCAGCCCTGGCTGATCGCCCAGTTCAGGCCCTTGCGCAGCGATGCGTCGGGCAGATCGGTCAGCCGCTGGCCGGCATGGACCAGGCCCGCGGCGATCAAGGCGTAGTAGAGCATCGTCGCGATCTCAGCCGGCAGGCCGTCGCCGGCGGCGCGGTTGGCTTTGGCGAAATCCTTGGCCAGCTCGAGAAGCTGCGGCGACGGAGCGGGATCGTTCAGCAACTGCCGGAACGTGACCTCGCTGCCGTCGACGCGCGTGCTCAGCGTCCGCACGGTCTGATCGTTCATCGGGTCGTGATCGATCAAGTCGACCGTCACCGGCGCATCGAGCTGGTGCAGCCACATGGCGGCCAGCTCATTGGCCGTCCACAGCGGCGTCGCCGCATCCAGGCTGAGCATGCGCGCCAGGATCGTCGGCTCGGCATGGTCGAGTGAGGCATCGGGGTCGGCCGAGCGAGGCCGTCGAGATGTGTCGGGGGCGTCAGGGCGTGTCATGAGGCGGCTCCGGCAAGGATTTCCTGAAGTGAGGTGATCTCGCGGTCGATCTCCTCCTCCCCTCCGCAGTACTCGCCGACGATGCAGCGGAGAATGCGGACGAACATCCGCTTGCCGGTGATGAGGACGTTTGAAGCCTGGGCTGGCGACTTGAAGCCATATCGCGCCACAAGTGCCTCGTACTCCACCGGCTCGCCGGTGCCAAGCGTAGGGCAGAGGATGCGGGCCTCGAACACGCCCCACACATCCCCACGGCCCGAGGCGCGGCACTCGCCCTGCATCTGCTCGATCGCCCGGTGGAGGATTTGCCTCGCCCAGGGGACATCCAATGCCCCATCCGGCCCGGCTTCGTCGGCAGCTGCGTCGATCCCCTCATCGACCGGCACGGCATGGCCGGCGGATCGCTTCTGCGCCGTCTGGCGGCGATGCTCGCTGATGATGTAGCGATCGAGGCTGGTGAGCAGGAAGGTGCGGAATCGACCCTTGTCCTGCTCCGCCCGGGGCAGCAGGTCCTGTTCGAGGACCTTGCTCATCAGAAATCCCTGGAGAAGATCATCCGCATCTTCGACTCTCAGCCGTTTGCGGTGGACCAGGTACGAGCGGATGGCTGGGAGGTAGCGCTCGATCAGTTGGACAAGGGCACGCCGTTTGACGTCGGCGTCGTCGTGGCCCGCTCGGGCGACCAGCGACCAGTGCGTCGTCGGCATCGGCTGATGGGAGATCGATTCCCGCATCGGAGGCTTCCTTCCCCAGACAAATCTATGCCGCGGTCCACCGGCCGCAACAGAAAATTGCACATTCCGGGTGCCTTTGGGTTAGGATCGTCAGCCGCGCGTCTATGTCAAACGATCCCACGCAGCTTCCACAGTCGCAGGATCAGCCGCTGCCGACGATGAGCGTCGGCACGGCCATCCCCATGCGCCAAGCCGACTGGGCTGAGACCACCAAGCCGCGCATCAGCGGCTATGAGGTCATGGAAATCTGCGGCGAGGGGGCGATGGGGACGGTCTGGCGCGCGATCCAGCTCGGCACGCGCCGACCGGTCGCGCTCAAGTTGATGCGATCGCACGTCTTCGCGTCGGAAAAGGCGCGCCTGCGCTTCGACCGCGAAGTCGAGCTGACCGCACGCCTCGATCACCCGAACATCGCGCGCATCTACGACAGCGGCGTGCATGAGGGCGTCTTCTTCTACGCCATGGAGCTGATCGAAGGCCAGCCGCTGGATGTCTACGTCCAGCACAAGGACCTGACTCATCGGCAGATCCTCGAACTGTTCCAGACCGTCTGCGAAGCGCTCGAACATGCGCATCTGCGAGGCGTCATCCATCGCGACCTCAAGCCATCCAACATCCTGGTGGACAAAGACGGCCGCCCGCATGTGCTCGACTTCGGCCTGGCCAAGGCGATGCTCGAGGAGACGCGCGTTCACGACGTCAGCCTCGAAGGCGACATCGCCGGCACGCCCGCGTTCATGTCGCCCGAGCAGGCCGCCGGGCTGACGCAGACGCTCGACACACGCACCGACGTCTTCAGCCTGGGCGTGATCCTTTACCGCCTGCTGTGCGGCCAGCCGCCGCACGACCTGTCCGGCTCGTACCAGGACCTCATGCGGCGCATCGTCGAGCAGGATCCGATCCGCCCACGGCAGGCCTGCCCGGAGCTGGATCGCGAGCTCGAAGCGCTGCTGCTCAAGGCCCTGGCGCGCGATCGCGAGCAACGATATGCGACCGCCGGCGCCCTGGCGGCTGACATCGACAACTACCTTCACGGCGAGCCGCTGATGGCGCGCGTGCCGACGACGGCCTATTTCCTGCGCAAACGCCTGCGCCGCTATCGTCTGCCGCTAACGATCGCAGCCGGCGTGCTGCTGGCGTTGCTGGCGGTCGCCGTCGTGGCGTATGTGCGGATCGCAGAGGAGCGCAACGCCGCGATCGCCGCGGAGAAGGCAGCTGAAGCCCAGCGTCAGCGGGCCGAGGCCGAAGCCCGCGCGGCTGAACTCGCCCGCGGCCAGAGCCTCATTCGCCTGGGCGACATGCACGCAGCGCGCGGCGAGACCCTCGAGGCGCTCGAGCAGTACCAGGGCGCGTATCGCGTCCTTCAGCCGCTGGGCGCTTCGCGGCATGCGGAGATCGGCATCTTCGAGATGCTGCGGCAGTCGCCGCCGCCGCTGATCACATGGAAGACCGCCGCCGGTGGCGCGATGGACCTGACGCTGCTGGCCGACGGCCGAACAGCCGTTCTTGCCTGCAGCGATGGCAGCGTCCGCTTCTGGGATCTGATCACCGGAACACTCACGCGCCGCGTGCCGACGGGCAGCGAGATGACGACGACCATCGCTGTCTCGGCCGACGGCCGGCATCTGCTTACCGGCGGCACCAACGGCAAGCTCGCTTTGTGGTCGCCTGACGGCGAAAAGGTCGCCTCGTTCACAGCCGGCGACGGCTGGGTCAGGCAGGTCGCGATCTCCGTCGATGGCACGCTGGCGATTGCCTCCGTCGGCGCGCCGGCTGTGATGCTGGGCGGGGCGTCGGATTCGCTCGTGCTGATCGACCTGCGCGACGGCCGACAGATCTTCTCCGTGCCAGCCGATGACATGGTCTCCCATGTCGCGATCTCGCCGGACCAGACGCGGGTCCTCGCAGCCGGCACGAAGGTGACGCTGCGATCCTCTAGTGACGGCCGCATCCTCGCCACCTTCGCCGGCCACACCGGATCGATCACATCTGCCCAGTTCGCCCCCGACGGCAAGCGCATCCTCACAGCCGGCACGGATCGAACGATCCGCCTGTGGAATGGCGAATCGCCCGACGATGGGGCAGTGCTCGCCCAACTGCCGCGTGCGATCACGTCAGCCATGTTTGCGCCCGATGGGCGGGCGATCGTGGCGGTCACGGATGATCACGTCGCTTACCGCCTCGACGCCGAGACCGGCGCGATCCTTCGCCGTCAGGCGGCTACGGTTGCGGGGGCGGTCAACACGGCCGGCCTGTCAGCCGATGGTTCGCTGCTGGTCGCGCTGTCGCTGGAAGACGAGCTGACGGTCTGGGACCTGCACAGCATTCCCGAAGGTGCGCCGCTCGCGCCGGCGGGAGAACCCGTGCGATCGATCGCCTTTCTGGCGGACATGCCCGTGCTGCTCGGCCATGCCGGCGAGCGCGTGATCGCCTGGGACGTGCCGACGGGTCGGCGGCTGGCCATTCCCGACCTCGACCGCCGGGCAACCGCCTTTGCGCTCTCACCCAACGGCCGCGTGCTGACCATCGCCGACGGCAGGCAGATGGCTGTCTATGACCTGCGCCGCAGCCAGTGGCGAAACGCCGGCAGCGAACTGCCAGCCGACGTCAGCCTCATGGCGCTCTCGCCCAACGGCCAGGTCATCGCCGCGGCGCTGGCCGACGGGCGGGTCATCACGCACGACGTGCTGACCAGCCAGCGTGTCGAGCTGCTCTCGGCTGACACGCGGCACATGGTCCGCACGCTCGCCTTCACAGCCGACAGCCGTCGTCTCGCGGCTGGCGGCGTCGATCGCACGGTGCGTGTGTGGGACCTGGTCACCGGCGAGCTGATCGCGCAATTCGCGGCTCACAGCCAGGCGATCAACACCATCGCCATGACCGAGGACGGCACATGGCTGGCCTCGGGCAGCGGCAACCTTCCCTCACGCGGCAGCAGCCAGGACTACTCGATCCGCCTGTGGCCGACGGACGGGACAGCCACGTCCGTGATCGTCGGACGGCACGACCTGCGCGTGCGTAGCCTCGCCTTCATCGAGCCGCTGAAGTGGCTGATCTCCAGCGGCGACGACGGCACGATCCGCCTGTGGGATGCCTCGCCCGGATCGCTGGGGGATCGGGCGATTCGCACGATCGGCGGCCATGCGTCAGCCGTCGGCTGCGTGATCATCGACCGCGACGGCTGGCGGATGGTGTCAGCCGACGATGGCGGGGCGGTGCGGCATTGGGATTTCACTTTGGCTGCCCGCCAACTGGCGGTTCAGCCGTCGCTGCGTAGCATTGGCGACCATCCGACCGCACAGCGCAACGCCGCATCGCTGCGGGAGCTGGGCCAGTGGTACGCCCTGCGCGGCCACTGGGCGTGGGCGATCCAGGCCTTCCAGGCGGCACAGGCCAGAGGTGCGGATGTGACGGACTTGGAACTGGCACGGCTGTGCTGGCAAGCCGGCGACGCAGCAAAGGCAGTGGAAGCATTCGATCGTGCGATCGCAGGCGCCAGCGACGATCAGCTGCGATACCTGCAACTGTGCCGCGACAGCGCCGCCACCGACGCAGCCAACGGACAATAACCGGGAAGGGACATGAAAGCAGCGATTATCCTTGCCGCCGCGCCGGTGGCGGTTGCGATCTCCACAGCCGCCGCGCAGGTCGTCACCGACGGCACGCTCGGCCCACAGCAGGCCCTCGTCGGGCCGACCTACGACATCACGCAGGCGCTCGGCACCTCGCGCGGCGGCAACCTGTTTCACAGCTTCAGCACGTTCAACCTGCAAGCCGGCGAGACAGCGCGTTTCAGCGGTGTCGGTGTCAACAACGTGCTGGCGCGCGTCACGGGCGGCAGTGCTTCGATCATCGATGGCACGATCCAGAGCACCATCAATGGCGCCAACCTCTATTTCATCAACCCAGCCGGCGTGATCTTCGGCCTCAATGCCGCCCTCGATGTGCCGGGATCGTTCGTCGCGACGACGGCGGATTTCGTGCAGCTCGAAGATGGCGTGCGTTTCGGCATGCAGACCCCGGCGGCTGTGCTGACCAGCGCGCCCCCGGAGGCATTCGGATTTCTCGGCACGTCCACCGGCGTCGTTGCGACGATCGGCTCGCGTCTGCAGAGCGCACCCGGCCAGAGTCTCGCGCTGGTCGGCGGCGACGTGCGGATCATCTCCTCGGTGCTCTCCGCGGATCAGCGGATCAACCTCGTCGGTGTCGGCGGTGACGGGACCGCCAACGCCGTGACCTCTGCCAGCCCGACGGTCGACGCAGCCGCGCGGGCTGATATCCAGATCCGCGATTCGCTGATCATCAGCCGCGAAGCCGCGATCGTCGGGGACAACATCCGCCTCGGTTCAACGGACATGCTGACCGGTGGCGTCGATCCCGGCCCTTACGCGCCGACGCTCGTCGATGCCACCGGCGATATCACGCTGGCGGAGTCCAACATCGGCACGCTCACAGCCTCCGCCGAGGGCCAGGCGATGCTTGTCACCGGCCGGTCGTTGACGATCAATGCCGATCGCAACGTCGGCTTGACCAGCACGACCATGCCCGGCGGCAAAGCCGGCAACCTGACCGTCGATGTCGGCGACGGCGCGGTCGTGATCCTCCGCGGCGGGCAGATTTACACCAGTGCGGTCCTCGGCGGCGACAGCGGCGACGTGCTCATCCGCGCTGGCTCGATCATCCTCGATTCGCGCGGACGCGATGCCCTGGCTGAGCCCGTAGCCGCGATCGGGTCGGTCCTGCCGTCCAACGGCGCCGCCAGCGGGCAGGGCGGCCGGATCGACATCGAAACCGGGGCACTGCTGCTGAACGGCGGCCAGATCAGCGCCAGCAGCATCGCCGCCGGCGACTCCAAGCCGATCCGCATCAACGCCTCCCGGATCGTCCACATCACCGGCGACGGGTTCATCAACGGCCAGACCGGCTCGCTGGATACGCTCGGCGTGGGCCGGGGCGGCGACATCGAGATCACCACTGCCAAGCTGCTGATCGACCATGGCGGCATCAGCGTCAGCAGCCTCGATTCCGGCAGCAGCGGCGACATCATCATCGACGCCGGCGAGGTCATCCTCCGCGACCGCGGGCAGATTTCCGCCAACATCTTCGGCATCAGCGGCCCCGGCGCCGTCGGCGGCAGCATCGAGATCCATGCCAACACCATCCAGGTGCTGGATCAGTCCCTGATCAGCGCCGCAACTACGGCAGTAGCCAATGGCGGCAATGTGCGCCTGATCGCGACAGAATCAATCGTCTTCGATGGCGCCACCGCCGCGATCGAACAGAACATCGGCAGCGCGATCCTGGTGCTCACGGTGGGCTACGGCAATGCCGGCAACATCGAGCTGTCCGCACAGCGCGTCGAGCTGGATCGGCTGGCGGTGCTGAGCGCCGATTCCGTTGGAGCCGGCGACGGCGGCACGATCATGATCAATGCGCCCGTGTCACTGACGGTCGATCGCGTCTCCTCCATCGCGGCTCAGACGCGAGGCGATGGCCGCGGCGGCAACATC
>CALEKX010000026.1 GCA_937904525.1 uncultured Phycisphaerales bacterium | reverse complement strand
ATGATGAATGATGAATGATGAATGATGCATGAAACATTGTGGGAGGGCGGATGCGCCCTGCTTCATGCACCATGCATCATGCACCGAATCCCCCCATCATCCGTCCGTCATGACGCCCCGAGGAGTCGTCCCATGGTCCGTGTGATGCTGCCACAACATCTGCAGGTGCTGGCCCATGCGCCGCGCGAGGTGAGGCTGAATGTTCAGCCGCCGGTGACGCAGGCGTCGATTCTCGACGCCCTGGAAGCCGAGTACCCGGCTTTGTGCGGCGCCGTGCGCGATCATCAGAAGAAGAAGCGGCGCCCGCTCGTGCGTTTCTTTGCGTGTGAGGAAGACGTTTCGCACGACCCGCCCGACGCGCCGCTGCCGGAACGGATCGCTACGGGCGAAGAGCCGTTTTATATCGTCGGGGCGATCGCGGGGGGGTGATGGTTAGTGGTCAGTTGCGAGTTGCCAGTGGCGAGTTGCGAGTTGCGAGTTGCCAGTTGCCAGTTGGCGGATGGCATAACCGGTCCGCGGAAGCAGATCCTAGGATTCTCTGTCTCTCTCCGTCGCTTCGTCGCTTTCTCACTTCGTCTCTCCCCATCACCAATCCAACGACTCATCCACCTTCTGCAGGTAGGTGAAGAAGCACATCCGCTCCTCGTCCTCGACAATGCCGCGAAGGGCGAAGAGTTTGAAGAACCAGGCGCGGTCCTGTTCGGTGGGGTCTTCCGGCGGCGCTGAGGCTTCCCCCACGACGTCGGCCGGCGAAACGCCCATCAGGAACTCGGTCAGGTGCAGGATATCCATCTCGTCCACCGTCTGCGTCGACAGGACGAACAGCCGATGCTGGCGGATCTGCTCGCGGAGATACCGCTCCGCCAGGTTCATTTTGATCTTGTCGAGCGCGTCGAGGTAGGCGAGTGTCTTGGGATCCTGCTTCCACTCGTTGGCCTGCCGCTCTTCGTTACGGTATTGGCCGAAGGCGGCGTCGAAGTGGGCCTGCATCCGCTGATAGAAGGTGTCGACCTCATCGCCGGCCAGCCAGCGGATGATCATCGTCTCGCCGGGGCGGCGGTAGACGTGGTAGTCGTTGGTCGAGATGCCGGCGGATTTCGGCATGCCCAGCACCTCGGCTGCGTCAGCGCGGACGGGTTCCGCCAGCACCGGCAGCTCGGGGGTGATCTTGTTCTTCTCCATCCGCCCGATCTTCTGTTGGATGCTTCGGGCCAGATCGGGGTTGATCGACGGATCGACGCTGGCGTCGAACTTGCGGCAGCCTTCGTAAACGGCTGCCAGTTGCGCGTGCATGCGGATCTCATCCGCCTTTTCCGCGGCGCGAACGGCTGGGTCGATCGAATCCTCGGGCGGGGTATTTTCCGGTTCCTCAAACATACCGGATCATAGGATACCCGCCGCCCGGCATTCGCCAACCGATCCGATCGCCCAGCCGGCGTTGCCGCCATGCCCGGCAAAGCGATTCCTTGCTCTCCGCAGACGCATCGTCTGCTGCCGCCCGCGCGGGTGTGGTAGCCCCGGCGTGCGGGCATACAATCCCTGATGTGAGTTCCGAGCCAGTCACTACCGGATGGCCCAGCCTCGATCAGGCCATCGACAAGTTGCGCATCGGCGACAACGTCGTCTGGACGGTCGAGTCCGTTGACGACTACGCGCGCTTCATCCAGCCGTTCGTGCAGGCGGCCCTGCGCAACGGCCGTAAGGTCCATTACTTGCGATTTGCCGAGCATCCGCCCCTGATCGAGCCGCAGGAAGATGTCATCGTCGAGCATCTCGATGCCCGCCTGGGATTCGAGACCTTCACCACCGCCATCCATCGCATCATCACGCGCGAAGGGGCGGGGGCGTTCTACGTCTTCGACTGCCTGTCGGATCTGCTGTCCGCCTGGGCGACCGACCGGATGATCGGCAACTTCTTCTGCGTGACCTGCCCATACCTGTACCGGCTGGACACGGTCGCGTACTTCGGCCTGCTGCACGGGCATCACTCGCACGACACGATCAACCAGATCCGTCAGACGACGCAGGTGCTGCTGTCGCTGTACAACGCGCACGGCCATCTGCATGTGCATCCGCTGAAGGTCGATCAGCGGTCGTCGCCGACGATGTTTCTGCCGCATGTGATGGCGGATGGTGATCTTGAGCCGATCGCCGACAGCGCCGCGGCGACGCGCCTCCGCACCGATTTGCGTCGCCTCGACATGCTCGGCCCGCATGGGCGGATCGACTACTGGCATCGCCTGTTCCTGCAGGCCGAGTCGGCCCAGGACGCCGCGCCGGAAATCCAGCGGCAGATGATTGATCAGATCTGCCGCGTGATGATCAGCCGCGATGAGCGGATGCTGGCGCTGGCGCGCAAATACTTCACCCTTGCCGATCTGCTGGACATCCAGTCGCGCATGATCGGCACCGGGTACATCGGCGGCAAAGCCGTCGGCATGCTCCTGGCGCGAAATGTTCTCCTGTCCGATCCTGAAGCCGATTGGGAACAGCAGCTCGAACCGCACGACTCGATGTACATCGGGTCGGACGTCTTCTACTGGTTCCTCGTCCACAACGGCTGCTGGGAACTGCTCATGCGGCAGAAGTCGCCCGAAGGCTACTATGCCGCAGCCGAGGAGCTGCGCCAGCGCATTCTCGACGGCGAGTTCCCCGAGCCGGTGCAGCGCGAATTCCAGCGGATGCTCGAATATTTCGGCCAGTATCCGATCCTGGTCCGATCCAGCAGCCTGCTGGAGGACAGCTTTGGCGGGGCGTTCGCCGGCAAGTACGACAGCGTCTTCCTCGTCAACCAGGGGTCGCCCGAAACGCGTCTGGCGCGGCTGATGGATGCCGTGCGGCAGGTCTTCGCCAGTGCGATGAGTCCGGATGCCCTGGCCTATCGCGCGCAGCGCGGCCTGCACGAACGCGAAGAGCCGATGGCTGTGCTCGTGCAGCGCGTCAGCGGGCGATTCCGCGGGCGGTATTTCTTCCCCGATGCCGGCGGCGTGGGCGTGTCGCACAACCTGTATGTCTGGCACGCCGACATGGATCAGCGTGCCGGCATGTTGCGCATGGTGCTCGGGCTGGGCACGCGCGCGGTCGATCGCCTCGAAGCTGACTACGCGCTGCTGGTCGCCCTCGATCAGCCGACGCGCCAGCCGCATCATGGCGGCGACGACATCCGCCGCTTCGCCCAGCACGAGGTCGACGTGCTCGACATCTCGGCTGGCCAATTGACGTCGATCCCCGTTGAGCAACTGCTCGAAGAGGGGATCGAGCTGCCGATGGCGTGGTGCGCCGAATCCTCGCAGGATCCGACGATCACCTTCCGGCCGTTGCTCAGCCGGACGGAGTTTGCCAGCCGCATGCAGCGGCTGCTGCAGACGCTGGAGCGCGTCTATGAGCATCCGGTCGATGTCGAGTTCACCTTGAGCTTCCGCGGCGATCAGCCGCCGCTGCTCAACCTCGTGCAGTGCCGCCCCCTCGGCGTGGCGGGGCGCGCCCAGCATGTCCAATGGCCCGAATCGGTCGACTCCGACCGCGAGCTGCTGCGCAGCAGCGGGTTCATGGGGGGAAATGTCGACCTGTCGATCGATCGAATCATCCTGGTCGATCCAGCCCGGTACGCTGCACTGACGCTTCGGCAGAAGCACGAGGTCGCCCGGCTGATCGGCAGGATCAACCGGAAGATCAGCGACCGGCAGGGCGGGCACACCATGCTCATCGGCCCGGGGCGATGGGGGACGAGCACGCCGTCGCTGGGCGTTCCGCTGCGCTTCAGCGAGCTCAACCGCATGTCGGTGTTGGTGGAGGTATCCGGCACAGGCAGCGGGATGAACCCCGACCTGAGCTTCGGCACGCACTTTTTCCATGACCTTGTGGAGACGGGGATCTTCTACATCGCCATCGCGCCCGACCGCCACATGGGGCGGTGGAATCCGGACTGGCTGGCCGACGTACCGCGGGATGCGGCGGCGCTGGAGGAGGAGACCTCGCCGGCAGCCGAGGCGATCGCGGTGTACGACGTGTCCGTTCGGAATGTACGGCTTGTATCGGATTTGCTGCGTCGTGAAGTGATCTGCTTTGAGGCTGGTTCCCGCTGATCCCCCAGGCGACACACATCTGCTTGACGCATGAACAGGCAACGACGTGAATGAGTGGGACGCCGCCGCGCCCTCGCCACTCGTCTGAAACGCTCTTCACAAGGCTGCCAGCAGCGTTCTCCGGCGGTTATCGGACTCCGCACGATCGCGATAGACGGCTCGCTCGTTTCATCTTGTGCAAATTGCGATCAAAGGTGGCCTGCTATCCCCGGAATCTTCAGGTTCTTACTTGGCGAACCGATGCTGATGGTGGAATATCGGAGGCATACTATGCCAAAAGCAACAAAGAACTATCGTGGGGACTACAACATGGGCGACTGCACTACCATCGGTGATTGTAAGGTACCTGGGGACTGCGTTACGACCGGTGACTGCAAGGTCCCGGGTGACTGCACGACGGCGGGCGACTGTGTCGTCGGCGGCGACTGCAAGCTGCCTGGCGATTGCATCACAGCCGGCGACTGCGTCACCAGCGGTGATTGCAAGGTTCCTGGTGATTGCGTGATCGCGGGCGACTGCAAGGTCGGCGATTGTGTCACCGAGGGCGACTGTGTAACGGCTGGGGATTGCGAGGTGCCCGGCGATTGTGTGATCGCCGGAGACTGCAAGGTGCCTGGCGATTGTGTGACGACAGGCGACTGCGTCACAGTGGGGGACTGCAAAGTACCTGGAGACTGTGTAGTCGCGGGGGACTGTAAAGTACCTGGCGACTGTGTAACTGACGGCGACTGTGCTACACCCGGCGACTGCAAGGTCCCGGGTGATTGTGTTATCGGAGGTGACTGCAAGACCAAAGGCGACTGCGCTGACGGCGATTGCCGGGATGAGGGCGACTGCGTGGTTCGCAGCGTGGTCGATCGGCGGTCGGGCCTGGATCGCCGGCGCAAGACGGCCGAACAGTCCGGCTATAGGGGCCCGGAGCGCCGCAAGGCTGTGGCGGAACGTCGCACCGGTCTGGAGCGTCGCCGCGGGCCGGGCATCCGTCGCGACGAGCAGCGCAAGCTCGCGGAGGAAGGCGAGATGACGGCTGAGCAGTTTGAGTTCATCATGGCCATCGAGACCTACAAGAAGGTGAACAAGAAGTTGTTCCCGACATGGACGGAGGTGCTCGAGGTCATCAACCAGCTCGGCTATCGCAAGGTCGAGCATCGTACGATCAAGCTTGAAAACGTCCCCGAAGCTCCGCTGTTCCGCAAGGTTGCGTAGCTTCGGGCAACAGGCCAACACCCTGCCTCAGGACAAGCGAGGGATCCTGCCGCCAACGAGCGGTGGGATCCTTCGCTTTTCTCGTTGGTGGCGATGGCGGGATGTCTTCTGCACGTGGCGATCCTCCTTTACGCCAATGACCATGAGCAGATGACGCCGCCGGATCTGGGGGCTGAGGGGGGAATGGGCAGGAATTGATGAAACTTTGCTGTCGCTGCGGCGTTAGGATCTTTAGGGGGGCATTTTGTCCTGGGGCGATAACAACGCCGGGGCTGGCGCGTAGTAATGCGTGAGCCCCCGATTGGATGGAGGGGCTGTCGCAGGCAGCGCCTGCCGCAAGCCGGCATGTCGGCGCGTTAGCAGGGGAAAGAGATGGATCTGCAGGACCTGAAACGTTGGCATTGGGCGGTGGCTGGCCTGGTGATCGGGCTGGCGCTGTCTTACATGTATGACGGATGGGACCCGAGCGGGCAGGTGCCCAGCGTCGGGATCGGCACGGTGCAGCGGGATCTGCTGCGCGTGGCGCGGGGGGCTGATCGCGACCTGCCGCTGATCCGCAACATCCGCCTGTTTCCGCCGGTGGTCGAGAATGGCGTCGAGCGATGGTACATGCAGCTCGAGATGATCGACCCGGTGCAGCGGGCGTACGTGCGGTACGAGGTCAAGTCGATCCCCACGCCCTTCAAGGTTGAGCGGCCGAACAACACCGAGTTTGCCCGCAATCAGGAGGTGGAGAACGTCCGCGTCTATCTCGATGCCGTCGCCGCTGCCAACGACGGATTCTCCTACACGTATCTGTGGTGGCGCGAGCGGCCATGGATCTACACGTTCTGGACGGGCGGGGCGGTGCTGCTGGTCGGTGGGGTGTGGCCGACGGTGCTGAGCGTGCTTGTTGGGGCTGGTTTTGGCCGGCCGCCGCGCGAGAAGGAGGAGTACGACCTGTCGCGCTTCGGTAAGGGCAAGTCTGAAGCGTCAGCCCAGCCGGCTGCCCCGGCGGTCGATGCCGAAGAGCTCGAAGCCGTCACGCGTGCGTACGAAGCCGGTCTTGCCGGCGAGGGCGAAGGCGAAGCCATGCCGGCTGAGGCCGATGCGGAGACAGCCGGTTCTCCGCCGGAAATTCGCAAACTTACCATCACGCCGCTGGAAGAAGCGCCGCCGATCCTCAAGCCGCCGGAGGAGGAGAAGGAATACGTGGGCGAGTTCTATCCCGTCGCGCGGCCTGCGCATAAGAAGTCGGATGAGTGAGGGCGGCAGGGGGGAACCGCAGATGCGGAGATTTTAGGCAGGGGCCCGGTTTGCCTCAGACACGACACCCTTCGTCGCTCCGTCGCTTCGTCTCCGCACCCATAGCCGGTTCGCTGAAGCGGACCCTACAGTGTTCTCTTCCCCTCGTCGCTCTGCTCCCGCTCAGTTCGCCACGAAGGTGATGGGGATGGAGGCTTCGGCGACGCGGCTGGCGAGCTGGTCGACGATCGTGACCTTCAGCCAGTAGCGGCCGACGGGGATGTTGCCGGGCAGACGCAGCTTGCGGACGATGAAGAAGTCGTGCCGGCGATTGCGGCACAGGTCAGGCACGACGACCGGCTTTTCGCGCAGGATCGGCAAGCCGTCGGCATCGGTGTAGAGGACGACTTCTTCCGTCAGGCGCGTTTCCCACTGGTTCTGCTCGGTCATCTGTGACATGAAGTTGGCGACTTCGCAGTAGACGATGACCTCGCGGTCGCGGCCGGCGACGAAGCGCGCTTCCAGCGGCTCATAGACGCCGAAGCCATCGACGCGCCGGCAGAGCTGGACGGTGGGAATCTCCAGGTCGGCTTGTGCCCGCAGCCGATCGCTCAGATCCATGAGGGGCTTGATCTTGCGGCTGAGCAGCAGGTTGCTGTCCGCGCGGAGATTGCTGCGGTAGTTGCTGAGCGCATCGATGACGGCGGTGACGATCTCCTGATCTTCCTTCGTCAGCGACGCCAGCGTGCCGAGCTCGGGCACCTGCTTGCCTTCGATGTAGCGGAGCAACTGGTACTCGAGGTGCGCGACGCTGTCGCGGGGATCTTCCTCGATGCGGGTGGCCAGCAGGCGCTGGAGGTCCTGGCTGGCGGATGGGGTAGCCGCCGCGGGGCGCGCGGCGACGGCTGCCTGATTGGGCAGCAATTGGGGCGCTGTGTTGGATGCGAGCACCGGCGCGTTGGGGATCGGCTGCTCGTCGGAGATGGCGATCGCCTGGTTGGCTGTGCCGCGAACGGTGCGCTCGGTTTGTGCCGAAGGGGAGGCTGCGTCGCGCCGGGCGCCGACGTCGAAGGCGGGGCCGAGGCGGAGCAACTGCGGGTCGAGCCACTCGACGACCGACGGCTCGGCGGCGGCCGTGCGCTGTGGCGGCTGTTGCGGTTGCGGCTGGGCCTGCTGCTGCGGCTGAGGCTGCTGGGCAGCGGCGGGGCGGTTCTCCATCTCCTGGGCAATGCGCTTGGCGTGGGCTTCTGTCTTGCGGATCAGAAGGGCCAGCTCATCGGGGACGTCCGTCGTATCGGCGGCGTCGCCTGCCGCGCTTTTAGGCAACTGGGGATTCTGCTGCGCGAGCAGCGCGTCAGACGAGGTTTGCGGATCCTGCGATTGCTTTGAGGTCGAAGGCGATTGGCATCCGACTGCCATCCAAACGGCAGTCATCCCCGCCAGCATCTTGTGACGTGAACGCATAGCACCATCCTTGGCCAAATCCGCGGCTCTCCGAGCCGGGCCCCATCACCCAAACGGCATGATACCGCATGGACGATCGGGTTCAAACATCAAAGCACGGGTCGCGCCCTTTGGGAGCGCGACCCGCACCGTAAGAAGGTATGACGTTGCTCCAGATCAGACCGTCTGCGGCCGCAGAGCCGGAGAGGCCGACGATTCGGGGGTGGCCGAGCTCAGCACCGACCCGCTGGTGAACTCGGGGTAGGCTTCCATCCCGTGTTCGCCGATGTCCAGGCCTTCCATCTCCTCTTCGGCGGAGACGCGGATGCCCATCGTCACCTTGAGAGCGAGGAAGAGGACCAGGGCGATGACGAAGGCCGTGGCACCGATCGCGGCGATGCCCACGAGCTGCACACCGAAGGTGCCGACCGTGCCGGCGGCTTCGAGGCGCTCGGGGATCCCGAAGATGCCGACCGCCAGCGTGCCCCAGATACCGCACACGCCGTGTACGCTGATGGCGCCGACCGGGTCGTCCAGCCGCATGCGATCCAGGCCCAGCACGCTGAACACCACGATCACACCGGCGATCAGACCGATCAGCACAGAGGCGTTGACGCTCACCACGTCGGCACCAGCCGTGATGCCCACCAGACCGGCGAGGATGCCGTTCAGGGCCATCGACAGATCAGGCGAACCGTTGACAAGCCAGCTCGTGAACATGGCAGCCATCCCGCCAGCGGCGGCAGCCATGGCCGTCGTCACGAATACGTAGCTGACGCCATCCGGATCGGCGCTCAGCACCGAACCGCCATTGAAGCCGAACCAGCCGAGCAGCAGCAGGAGGACGCCAATCGTGGCCAGCGGCATGCTGTGGCCGGGGATCGGGCGGACCGAACCATCCGCACCATACTTGCCGAGGCGCGGGCCCAGCAGGATCACACCAGCCAAGGCGCCGAAACCACCGACCGCATGCACAACCGTCGAACCGGCGAAGTCGTGGAAGCCCATCTCAGCCAGCCAGCCGCCACCCCACTTCCAGCTACCCGTCAGCGTGTAGCCGATCATCACGAACAGCGTCGAGAAGATCAGGAACGGAGCCAGCTTCACGCGTTCAGCCACGGCACCCGAGACGATCGTGGCAGCCGTTGCGGCGAACATCGCCTGGAAGATGAAGTCGGTGTAGTAGGTGTAGGCACCACCGGCATAGGCTGCGGTCTGGCCCTCCGCACCGGGATCCAGCAGGAAGCTCACCTTCGGCAGCACACCTTCGATGGCCCACTCGCCCGGGTACATGAAGTTGAACCCCATGAACCAGTAGGTCAGCAGACCGATGCACAGGATCGCGACGTTCTTGGTCAGGATGTTGACCGTGTTCTTCGATCGGCACAGGCCCGATTCGAGCGTTGCGAAGCCCAGGTGCATGATGCACACCAGCCCGGCAGCGATCAGGATCCACAGGTTGTTGACGGTAAAGCTGTCAGGCGTCACGTACTGGACGACCCCTTCTTCTTCCCCGGCTGGGATCTGCAATACGGGCGGGGCTGCATCCTGCCCAAGCGCCACCGTCGGCGTGAGGATGGCGCCTGCCATCAGCAGGCACAACAGACTCGTGGGTGAACACAAATACCTGAAGTAGCGCATAAGCTTTCGGTTCCAGTTGAGCGCCCAGGGGCGCAGTTCTCCTTTGTGGTGCAGCCATGCCGCACCGGTCGAGGCACAGGTTGTGGATCGGACACGTGTCACAGCCCGGCGCCGTGCCGCCCCCGTGGCGGCAGCGGGCCGGCAGATGGTGCTCGCAGGCAGCCACAACGCACATCCTGCAATCACCCTCTACTGCTCAGCCCCTTAAACAAAGGCGATGCCACACGCGAGGCAGGGCACGCTGGGGCTCGCATAAGTCCCGAAAATCCAAGGGGATATAGCAACAACGAATCTGGACGTTCGCCGGGAGGCGTCAGCGACGTGCCTATTTGATGTGCAGCCGTGCGGGCATGGCCAAAGAGTGCGTGAAGGTTGGGCGATTGTGGATCGATCAGGGGAAGGGGGCATGTGTTGGGGGCGCAACAGAAGGGGTCAGGGACGAAGGGACGAAGAGACGGAGAGACGGAGAGACGGAGAGGCGGCGCGCGGGGTCGCCTTGGTAGGGGCACAGGGCCATGTGCCCCCAGGCGCGCTGGTGCATCGGGTGACGCGAGGGGCGCTCGAAGGAGCTCAGACCACATCCACCGGCTTGCCGGATCGTGCCGATTCGTAGATGGCGAGGATGACGTTCAGCGGCTTGCGGCCCTGCTGGCCGTCGATCAGCGGCTTGCGGCCCTGGCGGATCGCGGTGATGACGTCCTCGATCTGAGCGCGGTGGGCATCGCCCCAGACGGCGCCGACCTCGGCATTTTCCGAGCGGTGGGCGGCTTCATCCTTGACCGAAGCCGTGCCGCCCTTGGCGACGCTGATCGCATGGGCGGCTGCATGTTCCGAGACGTAGGTCTCGCCATTCTTGAGGATCATCTGCTTGAGGCGATCGCCATCGATGACGGCGCTGCCCTCGGTGCCGAACAGGTCGATGCGGGCCGCCTGGCCGTCGTAGGCGGCTGTCGTGGCGATGAAGGTACCGACGGCGCCGTTGGCGAACTCGAGGACCGCGACGGCGATGTCTTCGACCTCGATTCGCTTGTGGGCGGAGGTGCGGGTTTGGGCGTAGACCCGCTTGATGTCGCCGGCCAGCCATTGCAGGACGTCCAGCGTGTGCACGCCCTGGTTCATCAGGGCGCCGCCGCCATCCCACCGCCAGGTGCCGCGCCAGTCGCCCGAATCATAGTACTGCTGCGTGCGCCACCACTTAACGGTGCCCTCAGCCAGGATGATCTTGCCCAGCTTGCCGGTGTCGATGGCTTCCTTGACGATGCGGGAGGCCAGGTCGAAGCGGTGCTGGCTGATGACGGACAGGATGCGGCCGGTGTCGCGTTCAGCCTGGATCATGCGATCGGCGGCTTCGCGGGAGACGTCCATCGGCTTTTCGACGATGACGTGCTTGCCGGCGTGCAGAGCCTTGACGGCGCCATCGGCATGCATGCCGGAGGGGGTGCAGAGGCAGACGACGTCGATGTCGGGGTCGGCCAGCAGGTCATCGTCGGACTTGTAGACGCGGCTGACGCCGAATTTCTTGGCCATCGCCTGGGCCCGCTCGGGGAGGACGTCCGCGACGGCGATCAGCTCGGCATCGCCGATCTGGGCGATTGCCCCCGCGTGGGTCGGCCCGATTGCGCCGCAGCCGACGATGCCAAAACGTAACTTGCCATGATCCGATGATGAGCTGCTGTTATTTGCTGCCATGTTAGTGCTTGCCTGCATACAACACAGGAATCAGCATCCTAACGGCATCGGACGGGGTTTTCTATTGCCGCGGAACCCTCTGCGGATGCAGCGGATGTGACAGTTGGAAAGCGGCTGGAAAAGGGGGTCGCAGCCGGCAGCGGGATCGGGGGGCCATCAGCAGCCGCGCTTGTGGACCTCGGCGATCCACTGATCGACCTGGGCATCGGTAGGGCGGTTGGCCTGCGGGTGACGTTCAGCCTCCCCGCAGGCGGGGGATTTCGGGCAGGGCTGGGCCGGCGCGTCCGTCGAGTGGGTGTCTTGCCGCGGCTGAGGGGTGAGATTGCTGGGGTTCGTCTGGTCTGGCATGGTCTGGGGCTATCCGAGCGGCGGGGCGTCAGGGTGCGTTCAGGCGAGCCAGCAGCTCCGCCGGCGAAAGGACGGGGATGGGACAGTGGCTGAACCCTGTCCGATCACGGGTGACGATCGCATCCAGGGATGCCGCGATAGCCCCGGCGATCTGCACATTGTCCTCGTAATCCGAGCCGGGATACTTCGTCGCCTTCTCCAGAACGAGTCGGTCCGCAGGAACTATCTCAAAGGCGGCCAGCACTGCACGCACCGCCTGAAGTGCAGCCCGCGAACCAAGTACCTTTCTGCCGAAGTAGTAGACGTTCGTGACGGTCACGACAGAGACGAAGCCGACGTTTCGACCCGCGTCGCAACTCTGCCAAACTGATGCGGCCTCATCGAACCACGGCTGACGCTGGAGCAGCACATCGAGAACGATGTTCGTATCGAGCAGGATTCTCATGCGCCGTACTTGCGGAGCCGTTCTTCTTCGATCCACTGGCGAACTTGCTCATCCGTGGGTGGCGGGCCATCGGTGCGAAGGATGCCAATCGCCTGTTCAAGCGTGTTTCGCGGTTGTGCGCGGCGTCGCTCCCGGTCCGCTGATTGGAGCAACTCCGTCGCCAGCGCACGGCGATCCTCAGGCGGCCAGTCTGCCACCTGCTTCAGCACCTGATTGATCTCATCGCGACGGCTCATGATCCGGCTCCGTGTCGATCCGATGGCACTGCGTATTTTAGCAGGCGTTTGCTGCGGCGGCCAATGCGAGACGGCCCGGAGTGAGCGGTGGCAGAGGGCTATTCCTCGCTCTCCAGGATCGCCATGAACGCTTCCTGTGGGATATCGACCGAGCCGATGCGCTTCATGCGCTTCTTGCCTTCTTTCTGCTTTTCCAGCAGCTTGCGCTTGCGCGTCACGTCGCCGCCGTAGCACTTGGCTGTGACGTTCTTGCCGACGGATTTGATCGTCTCGCGGGCGATGATCTTCCCGCCGATGGCGGCTTGCAGGGGGATTTCGAACAGGTGACGGTCGATCTCCTCCTTCAGCCGCAGCAGCAGCTTGCGCCCGCGGGCTTCGGCTTTGTCGCGATGGACGATGACGCTGAGCGCATCGACGCGATCGCCGTTGACCAGGATGTCCATCTTCACCAGGTTGCCCGAGCGGAAGCCGATGAACTCGTAGTCCATCGTGCCGTAGCCCTTGGTGGCGCTCTTCAGCTTGTCGTAGAAGTCGTAGATCACCTCCGCGAGCGGCATCTCATATTGCAGGATGACGCGCGTCGGGCCGATGTACTCGGTCTTCTTGTAGATTCCGCGGCGATCCTCGCACAGCTTCATCAGCGCCCCGACGCTGTCGGCTGGAAGAATCAGGTTCATCAGGATGTACGGCTCGCGCACTTCCGCGATGTGCGTGGGATTCGGCAGTTCACTGGGCGAATCGATCCGGATGGTCGAGCCGTCCGTCAGCGCGACCTCATACGTTACCGTCGGCGCCGTCTGCACGATGTCGATCTGGAACTCGCGCTCCAGCCGCTCCTGGATGATCTCCATGTGCAGCAGACCCAGGAAACCGCAGCGGAAGCCGAAGCCCAGCGCATCGCTGTTCTCCGGAGCGAACGTGAACGATGAGTCATTGAGCTGCAGGCGATCCATCGCATCGCGCAGCTCTTCGTACTGCGTCTTGCCGGCGGGGTAGAAGTCGCAGAAGACCATCTGCTGGATCGGCTTATAGCCGGGCAGAGGTTCTGCTGCCGGTTTGAGGGCATCGGTGACGGTGTCGCCGACGCGCACATCGTGCAGATCCTTGATGGCGGCCACGATGTAACCCACCTCGCCCGTTCCGATCGAGTCCACGCGCGTGGGGCGGGGCGTGAGCTTGCCCAGGTCGGTCACCTGGTACTCCCGGCCGGTGCCCATCAGCCGAATCTTCTGTCCCTTGACCAGTGCGCCATCAACCACGCGGACATACACGATCACGCCGCGGTAGTCGTCGTAGATGCTGTCGAAAATCAGCGCACGCGTGGGGGCATCGGGCTTGCCCGACGGCGGAGGCAGCTTCTCGCACAACGCAGCCAGCAGTTCATCGATGCCCTGGCCGCTCTTGGCTGAGACGTGCAGGCAGTCCTCAGCCGGGAAGCCGAGCACCTGCTCCAGTTCCTCCGCCACGTCATCCGGGCGTGCGCCGGGCAGATCGATCTTGTTGATGACCGGGATGATCTCCAGGCCGGCTTCGACGGCGGCGTAGGCATTGGCGACCGTCTGCGCCTGTACGCCCTGGGTCGCGTCGACCACGAGGATCGCGCCTTCGCAGGCCTGCAGGGCCTTCTGCACCTCGTAGTGGAAGTCGACGTGGCCGGGCGTATCGATGAAGTTGAGCATGTACTGCTCGCCTTTGTGCTCGTACTTCACCGTGACGGCTGACGCCTTGATCGTGATGCCGCGTTCGCGTTCCAGATCCATGTCATCGAGGATCTGGGCCTTGAACTCGCGCTCGGTGATGGCGCCTGCGCGCATGAGCAGCCGGTCGGAAAGGGTGCTCTTTCCGTGATCAATATGGGCAACAATCGAGAAATTCCGAATCTGCATGCGTTGTCTACTGTGGGTGCCACAACCGTGGAAGATCGGCCATCTTAGCCGCCGCTGCGGTCAAGCACAAAAGGACCGGGCAAGCAGTCATACGACGGCTGGGCCGGCGCGGTGCGCCCGGGACTGCCCCTGCCGGCGTCAGATCCCGTGCGTGCGCGGATTTACAAAGAGATTGTCATGCCCCGGCACGATGATATCGGCGATCTCATACACCTCGGCCAGCGACGACTGGGCCTGCTTGACGTCGTACGAACCGGGCAGAACCTGGCCGGCGAGGAAATGATCGCGCGTGGCGACGGCATCGCCGGCGATCAGGGTGGTCATCGTCGGTTCGGCGACCAGCAGGCCGCATGTGCCCGGTGTAAACCCGGGAAGGGGGAACAGATCCACCTGCCGGGCCAGCTTGTCCGGCGCCGGCTTGAAGGATTCCAGGAGCTTCAGCTCGTCTTCCAACATCTTGCGGTCGATGTCCTGCTCGGGGGCCTGGTCGATCAGGCGCGACAGGTGCTGATGCACTGACTGTTGCTCGGGTTCGTGGATGTAGACCTTCACCTTTGGGAAGGCCGGCAGGCCAGCCCGGTGCGACGGGCGGAAGTTGGTCAGGAAGATGGCGGTCACCTGCTCCGGCTTCAGGCCCGTGCGCTCGTTCAGGCGGGCGACCAGCGCCGGCGGCGGCAGGCCGGGATCGACGAGGATGACGTCCTTGCCGCTGCGGATCAGGCTGGTCGTCGCATGGGCCGAGCGGACGGCGGTGTTTTCCTGCCACAGGAGGTTGCGGCTGAGAGTCCCGATACTGATGATGTCGAGTCGCACCTGGTTCATCGGCCAGAAGCGTAACGATGCGCGTTAGTCTGTCCAATCCCGAGCGAATCGGTGGGCTGTCGCGGTGGGGGGCGGCGATGGCCCTGTTCATCGCCGGCTGCGCGCCCAGCCCGCATGTCTGGCAGGGCCCGAACGCGCCCGCCATGCTCGTGACCGAAGGCTGGAACTTCGGCGAAACGCCCGGCCGGGTCATCCGCACGGCGCACTACAACCTTTACACCACGGTCGAGGATGAGGACCTGCTCGAGCGGGTGCCGCAGGTGCTCGAGGGCGCGCTGCAGCAGTACCGTATGCTCGCGCCCGAGGTGACACTGACCAGCCGGCGGATGGACTGCTATCTGTTCGCCAACCGCACACAGTGGGCGGCGTTTACGATCGTCAACGCCGGTGAGGACGCGGAGATCTATCTGCAGGTCCAGCGGGGCGGGTATTGTCTGGGCGATCGCGCGGTTACCTATTTTCTCGGGGATCTATCAACCTACTCGGTGACCGCCCACGAGGGGTGGCATCAGTTCGTCGCTCGCCATTTCCGAACACGGTTGCCGCCGTTCCTGGAGGAGGGGGTCGCCTGCCTGTTCGAGTCGATCAACTTCGAAAACGGCCTGCCGCGGTGGAACCTGTCGGTCAACTACAACCGGATCGACAAGCTCCGAGCCGCTGTGGCTGCCAACGACCTTTGGCCGCTGGAAGAACTGATCTCCATGCATGCCGGGCAGGTCATCTCCCTGCCGACCGAGCGGATTGAGGCCTTCTACGCCCAGAACTGGGCATTCGCCCGCTTCCTGTGGGAGGGCGAGCAGGGCCATTTCCGCCCGGCATTTCAGCGGATGCTGCAGGACGCCGCCGCCGGCCGCCTGCCCGAGCACCTGATCGTCGGCGGCGGAGGCGCCACCTGGCGCCCGTCGGCCGTCAAGCCGTTGCTGGAGCACTACCTGCAGCTCCCCATGGCTGAGATTGACCGCCGTTTTCAGGCCTACGTACACTTCATCGCTACCGACGGCTACCGCCGACAGTGGCAATAACACCACTTCGGCGCGTCACTTTTGTGGATTACATCTTTGTCGTTTGGTGACAAGCTGCTAAAAATACGTGTATGACACGTGCAATCGAGCAGCCGATCCAGCGTAGAGCCTGTTACTTCAGCGGTCGCGTGCAGGGCGTCGGATTCCGCTGTACGGCGCACAACATCGCGATCCAGCACAACGTCACTGGATTTGTCCGCAACCTGCCCGACGGCCGCGTCGAGATGATCATGGAAGGCCCCTCCCGGGAGATCGAGGAAGTCGTCAGCGAACTGAATCACCGCCTCGAAGGCTTCATCCGGCACGTGGATCAGGACATCCAGCCGCCCACCGGCGAGTTCCAGAACTTCTTCATCAAGCACTGACAGCCGCCACAACGAACGCCTCTCGCCCGCTCAGCCGGCCTCCCGCGGACCGGAGCGCGGCCGTCCCTACGCATCCTGCCACGCGCCATACTGGCAATCGGCCCGGCTTGCCTATAATGCACTTTCGCGCTCCGCTGACGCGGCGGGGCGGATGCATCACAGGAGCCCGACCACCATGGCTGACGTACAGCAAAGAATTGAACAGTTCCGCAAGATGGCCGAAGCCGACCCGGAAAACGAGCTGGGTCATTTCTCCCTCGGCCGCGCCTACCTCGACGCCGGCCAGGACGCCGACGCCGTCAAGAGCTTCGAGCGGTCGCTGTCCATCAACCCCAACCTCTCGAAGGTCTACCAGCTCATGGCTGAGGCCCTGCTGCGCCTGGGCCAGCGCGATCAAGCCATCGAACGCCTTCAGCAGGGCGTGAAGATCGCCGATCAGCGCGGCGACCTGATGGTCAAGAACGCCATGATCGACAAGCTCAAGGAGCTTGGCGGCGAGATTCCCGAGCTTGCCAGCTCTGCCAAGACTACCGAGATTGGCGCCGACGAGGTCCTGTGTGCCCGCTGCGGCCGGATCAATCCGAAACTGCCCGGCCCGCCGTTCTCCCATCCGCAGGGCCGCTTCATCTACGAGCGCATCTGCTCGCCGTGCTGGAAAGAGTGGATCCACATGGGCACGAAGGTCATCAATGAGCTGCGGCTGCCGCTGGCGGATCCGCAGGCTCAGCGGATCTACGACCAGCACATGATGGAGTTCCTCAACCTTGCCGAAGCCTGGGCTGCCGAAAAGGCGAAGCAGGCGCAGTCGCAGCCATAGGCTGATGCGGCTATACTCCCTGCCCCTATGGCCCTTGAAGTCGGTATTGTCGGTTTGCCCAACGTGGGCAAGAGTACGCTGTTCAACGCCCTGACCGCTGCAGGTGCGCTGGCAGCCAACTATCCGTTTGCCACCATCGAGCCCAATGTCGGTGTCGTGCCCGTCCCCGACCCGCGGCTGAAGGCGATCAACGAGTTCATCAAGACCGAGAAGATCGTCCCCGCCACGCTGCGTGTGGTCGACATCGCGGGCATCGTCCGCGGCGCCAGCACCGGCGAGGGGCTGGGCAACAAGTTCCTCTCGCACATCCGCGAGGTGGACGCGATCCTGCACATCGTGCGCTGCTTCGAGAACGCCGACATCATCCATGTCGAAGGCAAGGTCGATCCGATCCGCGACATCGAGACGATCGACACCGAGCTGGCGCTGGCGGACCTGGAGACGGTCACCGGCTCGCTCGACCGCGCCCAGCGGCAGGCGCGATCCGGCGACAAGGAAGCCATTGCCCGCGTCGAGCTGCTGCAGCGTATCCAGCCGGTGCTCAACGAAGGCCGGCCGGTCCGGTCGATCGAGTTCACGCCCGAGGAACGCAAGATCGTTCGGGGCCTGGGGCTGATCACAGCCAAGCGCGTCCTTTACGTCGCCAACGTCGACGAGAACGACATTCACGGCGAAGGGCCGCTGGTGCAGGCGGTCCGCCAGCGCGCAGCCGCCGAGGGCGGCGCTGTTGTGCCCGTGTGCGCCAAGATCGAAAGCGAACTGGCTGAGCTGGAAGAAGCCGACCGGCAGGAGATGCTCGAAGCCGTCGGTCTCTCAGAACCGGCTCTGGCGACGCTGGCGCGCGAAGCCTATCGCCTGCTGGAGCTGCAGAGCTACTTCACCGCCGGCCCGAAGGAAATCCGCGCCTGGACCATCCCCATCGGCGCCACTGCGCCGCAGGCGGCTGGTGTCATCCACACCGACTTTGAGCGCGGCTTCATCCGGGCGGAGATCTACACGCTGGAAGACCTCCAGCAGTACAAGTCCGAAGCCGCCATCAAGGCCGCCGGCAAGATGCGGGCTGAAGGCAAGGCGTATGTCATGAAGGATGGGGATATTGCGCACTTCCTGTTCAATGTGTGATGTACTGGATGGTGCATGGTGCATGATGCGTGATGAATGATGAATGACGAATGACGCATGAAACAAGGGCCCCGCGCTTCATGCATCATTCGTCATTCGTCATTCCTCCCGTCATGCACCATGCATCATGTACCATGCAACGCACACCATTTGCCCCCGCCTCATCCATCCTGCATCATGCACACCTATGAAGTTCAAACGTCCGCCGCTGCGCATTCAGCCGACGACGCTGTGGGACTATCCCTCGCAGGACTACGGCGAGGGCCAGCAGGGCATCCCCGGCTATAAGGGCGCTACCCCGTCCTACATCATCTGGAACCTGCTGATGCGCTACACGAAGGAGCGCGACCTGGTGGTCGATCCGTTTGCCGGATCGGGCACAACGCTGGACGTCGCGCGCGACCTCAATCGGCGGGCGCTGGGGTATGACGTGCATCCGACGCGCAAGGACATCTTTCGCGTCGATGCCCGCAAGCTGCCGTCGGAACTCACCGGCAAGGTGGATTTCGTCTTCATGGATCCGCCGTATTCGACCCACCTCGACTACGGCGACGATCCGCGCGACATCGGCAAGCTCGACGCAGCCGGGGGCGCGTATTACGACGCGATGGAGCAGGTCTTCGATGAGACGGCTCGCATCCTGAAAGTCGGCGGGCACATGGGCCTGTATGTCAGCGACTCGTATGTCCACGGCAACCCGGGGCGGTTTCATCCGATCGGATTTGAGCTGTTTGCGCGTCTGCGCCAGCGGCTGACGCCTGTGGACATCATCAGCGTCGTGCGCCACAACAAGACGCTGCAGATGGGCAACTACCGCCGGGCGGCGGAGGAGGGCAACTTCTTCCTGCGCGGGTTCAACTACCTGTTCATCATGCGCAAGGACGCGCCCGTCGCGGCGTCGCCCACGACAGCGGTGTCAAAGCCGCCGCGGAAGGCGGAGGATCGACGCCCGCCGCATCGCAAGGGCGCTTTTCGGGGAAAGCCGAGATGAAACGCTGGAAGACAGCCATCATCGGGTATGGCGCTTCGGCGCGAGTTTTCCATGCGCCGTTGATCCAACGCGTAGCCGGGCTGGAGCTGGTGGGGTTCGCCTCGCGCGATCCGCAGACGCGGGGGCGTATCGAGCAGGAGCAGCAGTTGCGGGCGTATGACGGGCTGGAAGGAGCCCTGGCCGATCCGCAGGTGGAGCTGGTGATCCTTGCGACGCCACATGACACGCATGCGCCGATGGCAGTCGCGGCGCTCGATGCCGGCAAGCATGTCGTGACCGACAAGGTGATGTGCCTGAACCTGGGCGAGTATGAGCAGATGCGCCAAGCTGCCCAGCGCAGCGGCCGGCTGCTGACGGTCTATCACAACCGCCGGTGGGATGGGGATTTCTTCACCGTCCGCAAGCTGCTGGCGGAGGGGCGGATCGGTGAAGTCCGCTGGCTGGAGCTGAGCTGGAGCAAGTTCGGCCTGTGGCGGTCGTGGCGTGGGTCGCGGGCGCGCGGCGGGGGGCGGGTGTATGACCTTGGTGCGCATCTGATCGACCAGGCGCTGCTGCTGGTGGGCAAGCCGGCTGTCCGCGTGCATGCGGAAATCCAGCGGGAATGGCTGGATGCGGACGTGGAGTCGCAGGCGATGATCACAATCGTCTTTGAAGGCGGCGCGCGGGCGGTGATCGATGTCGGCTGCCTGACACGCTACGCCAAGCCGCGGTTTCATGTCGTGGGACCGAACGGGACGTTTGTGAAGTTCGGCATCGATCCGCAGGAGGCGGCGCTGAAGGCGGGGGATCTGGATTCCGCCCGCGAGCCGGAGGCGGAGTACGGCCGGCTGATCACAGCCGACGGGGAAGAGATCATCCCCACCGAAACCGGCCGGTGGCTGAGCTTCTATGAGAACGTCGTGGACGCCTTGAACGGCAAGGCCCAGCCGGCGGTGACGCTCGAGCAGATGCGGCAGGTGATCGCGGTGATCGACGCCGCGTTCGAATCGGAGCGCATCGGCCGGCCGGTCGAGCTGTGAGGGCGACACCTGCATCGCCCCGAATTGGCGACGGCAGGGCCGGACGGTACAACTTCTCTCCAACGCCAACGTGGAGCTTGGGATGGAACAATGGCTGATCGTGATCCTCGCG
Organism: uncultured Phycisphaerales bacterium; assembly: GCA_937904525.1. Lineage (GTDB taxonomy): Bacteria > Planctomycetota > Phycisphaerae > Tepidisphaerales > Tepidisphaeraceae > CALEKX01. The sequence goes on along the minus strand of CALEKX010000026.1, from coordinate 22,962 downwards.
ACAGCGGGGTTGCTGGTGCGCGTCGGTTTGATGCTGTATTCAGCCGGCGGCGCGCGGGCGAAGATGGCATCGTCGGCGCTGATCCGGCAGTTGGTCGATCTGTGTGTTGCGGTGCTGGCGCTGTGGGCGGTTGGCTGGGCGATCTGGTCGTACACGGGGAACCCGGTAATCGGCCTGGATGTGCGTCGGCTGATCGGATGGGACGCGCCCGAGGCGCCGGTGGCGATGGAGTCGCTGCTGGTGGTGCTGCTGGCCAGCGGGCCGGTGGTGCTGGCGATCAGCGAACGGTCGCGGCTGGGGGCGGTGGTGGTGTCAGCCGTGATGATGGGGGCCCTGGTCGTGCCGGTGGCTGCGCATTGGGTGTGGAAGGGCTGGCTGGCGCGGATGGGGATGGTCGACTTCGGCGGGGCGGCGGTGATCCATCTGGCTGCCGGCGTGATGGCGGCTGTGGGGGCGTGGATGGTCGGCCCGCGACAGGGGAAGTTCAATCGCGATGGTTCGAGCAATGTGATCCTTGGCCACTCCGTGCCGATGGCGCTGGCGGGGGTTGGGCTGACGGTGGTGTCCTGGCCGCTGTATGTGCTGGCGGTGGCGGCACTGCAGGGTGGGGCGTCGATGGTCATTCCGGTGAATGTGCTGCTGGCTGCGGCGGCGGGTGGGACAGCCGCGAGCGTGTATGGGCAGATCCGCATCGGCAGGATCGATCCGACGGCGGCCTGCGTGGGCGTGCTGGGGGGGCTGGTGTCGGTGACAGCGGTGGCGCCGGCGATCGGGACGCTTGGCGCGGTGGTGTTGGGAGCGGTTGCGGGGCTGCTGCTGCCGCCGCTGGCTGTGCGGTTGGAGACGCGGCATCGGCTTGACGATCCGGGGTCGATCGTGGCGATCCATGGGATCGGCGGCTTGCTGGGCGTGCTGGCAGCCGGTGTGATGCTGGCGGACCCCAGCCGCGGCTGGCTGGCGAGCCTGGGTGTGCAGGCGCTGGGAGCGGTGGCTGTGATCGCGCTGGCTGGGGGGATCGGCCTGATCGGCTTTGGCATTTTGCGCGCGATCGGCCGCCTGCGCGTCCGCGAAGCCGACGAGTACGACGGGCTGGACCTCGCGGAGCATGACGTCAATGCCTATCCCGACTTCCAGCAGACGATGATCAAGAGCTATCACCTCAGAGAGGCATGACCGCACAGTGGCACGGGCGTCTCCAACACTATGCATCAACCCATCCAACAATCGCCCGAAATGGTCATCCTGAGCGCAGCGAAGGATCTCAACGGTTTCTGACGCAGAGATCCTTCGCTTCGCTCAGGATGACTTTACAGCTGATGTAGGGCAGGCTATTGCCGGCCGGGACTGATTGCGGGGTCCTGGCACGCAATAGCGTGCCGTACGCTTGTAGGGGGACATGGCAATGTGCCCCCTGCGGGCCGAGTGGCTCACGATGGATGATCCGCGCTTCGCCAGGGCGGATTGCCATCCGCCCCTACGGCTGGTGGCCGTGCCACGGGTTGGGGTCACATATCTATGCCGCCGTTGAACAGGAACAGCACGATCATCATCACAGCCGCCGCGATCAGCGCGACAAACAGCGTGATCTTGAGCCAACTGTAGGGCCGTTCGCCCTGGACTTCGCCTGTGCGGGCGTTGACAACGAAGTGGAAGCTTTTTCCGCGGTAGCGGTACGCGCTCAGCCAGACCGGCAGGAGGATGTGCTTGAAGGTGATGGCGTAGTAGTGCGTGTTGACGCTGTGGATGCGCTGGTGGTCGCCGCCGATGTCGCGACGGATGCTCTGGCGGATGTAGCCGTCCATAATCTGCGCAGCAACGGCGAAGCCCTGCTGCAGATCGACCTGGTAACTCTGAGCGACGAAGCCGGCCAGGTAGTGCTCCTGGTACGGCACGAGGTTTGACAGGTCCCACGGCTCGAGTTTGTCGAGCAGATGGCGCGGCAGGGAGGTGGTCGCCATGACCAGCACATCATCGAAGACATTTCGCACACGGCCGGAGACGTAGTACCAGCGGGTTTTCTTCACCTGTCGCGTGCGCATCACCCGGCGGCCGTTCTCGGTGGTCCAGTAGCTTTCGGTCGTCCAGTAGTCCTCGCCTCGCTGGCCGGTGTAGTCCGACTCGGTGTCGGCGTCGTACGTCCAGGCTGGCAGGTAGATGCCGTTGATACCGCTGTCCTCGTAGCGGCGCCGCAGGTCGCTGGGGGCGAACCACAGACCTTCCAGCCAGCGGCGGAAGCTGTCCATCGCCTGCTTGTGGCTGATGTGGAACGGCAGCAGCGAACGCGGGCGGATCTGCCGCTGCGAATGGGCTGCACTGGTGACGATCGGGGATGCGCAGAAGGGGCACCGCCCGGCAGTGACGTTGGGATCGAGCGTCGTCTGCGCGCCGCAGGCGTCGCAGGTGACGGTGAGCGTTTCGATGAGGGCGTCACCGCGCTCCAGCCGAGCCAGGTGTTCGCGGAAGTCGAGCTCCTCGATCACCTCGAACTTGGCTGGGATGGGATTGTTTGTGCCGCAGTAGGGGCAAACCAGGCTGTTGGTGCCGGGGACGAACTGCAGATGCGCCCCGCAGTTGACGCAGGGAAACTGCTTGTCGCGCGGCAGCGGCGGCGGACTGGTGGCCTTCATCGGCCTGTCATGGTAGCCAAAACCGGCTGGGGAATCATGGCGGATCTGCGCCGGAGGGGCGGAGGAGGGTGTCAATTGCGGGCGAGCGGCGGGTAAGCCTAGAATCGAGCAGTATGACGACTGCAACACCGGCTGCGGGGACAATTCGCGAGACGGCGATTTCGGTCTCAGGGATGGACTGCGCCAGTTGCGTAGCGCACGTGGAAAAGGCCGCGGGCCGCGTGCCGGGGGTGCAGGGATGCGATGTCAGCCTGGCGCGCGGCCGCGCCGTCGTGCGCTATGCCGAGGGGATGACCACGCCCGAGCAGATCGCCGATGCGATCACCGCCAGCGGCTACCGGGCCGTGCCGGAAAGCCCGTCGGTCGCAGCCGGCAATGTCGAAGAGCAGCGTCTTCAGCAGCAGATCGAACATGCGAAGGCGTGGAAAGTCCGCGCGATCCTGGGCGTGATCCTGTGGCTGCCGCTGGAAGTGATGCACTGGACGCTGCCGCACGCGCACTGGATGCCATGGGTGATGGCAGCCGGCGCGACGGTGGCGATTGTGTTCATCGGCTGGGGGTTTTATCGCGGCGCATGGAGCGCCCTGCGGCGTGGGACGAGCAACATGGACACGCTCATTTCGATGGGCGCGTCCGTGGCGTATGTGTACAGCCTGGTGGCGCTGGTGGGGTCGGAGTATGTGCTCGGCTGGTGGCGGATGTTCCATCCGGAGACGGGGGATCGGCAGATTCATCTGTATTTTACGGAGTCGGTCGGTTTGCTGGGCTTGATCAGCCTGGGGCACTGGCTGGAGGCGCGGGCGCGGACGAAGGCGGGGTCCGCCATTCGCGAGCTGCTGCAACTTGCGCCGTCGACGGCGCTGCGGTTGGATGAGAAGGACCAGGCCCATCAGGTGCCTGTGGCGCAGGTGGCTGTCGGGGATCGCGTGCTGGTTCGGCCGGGCGATCGCATTCCGATCGACGGCGAGGTAATCGCGGGGCGATCGACGGTGGATGAATCGATGCTGTCGGGCGAGCCGCTGCCGGTGCTGCGGAAGGTGGGGGATACGGTCATCGGCGGCACGATCAACAGCGATGGACGGCTGGTCGTGCGCGTGCAGAAGACCGGTTCGGAGACGGCGCTGGCGCAGATCGTCAAGCTGGTGGAGAAGGCCCAGGGGAGCAAGCCGCCCGTGCAGAAGCTGGCGGATCGGATCTCGGCCATCTTCGTGCCAGCCGTGCTGCTGATTGCGTTGGTGACGGGGCTGGGGTGGTATGCGTATGGCGTGTCAGCCGGATGGGAGGATGCGCGGATCTGGGGCAAGATCGCCAATGCGGTCTGCAGCGTGCTGATCATTGCCTGCCCGTGCGCGCTGGGGCTGGCGGTGCCGGCGGCGCTGATGGTTGGGATCGGCCGGGGGGCCAAGCGCGGCATCCTGATTCGCGACATCGACGCGCTGCAGCATGCCGAGCGACTGGACACGATCGTGCTGGACAAGACCGGCACGATCACCGAAGGCCGGCCGGCGGTGGTGAAGGTCGTGCCGATCGGCGAGATGACGGAGGATGAGGTGCTTCGCCTGGCGGCGTCGGCTGAGCAGTTCAGCGAGCATCCGCTGGCGCGGGCGATCGTTAATTTCGCCCGCAAGAAGGGGCTGAAGTTGACCGAGCCGGATCATTTCAACAATGAGCCGGGGCTGGGCGTCATCACGGATCTGGAGGGGCAGACGATCCTGGTCGGCGGCGAGGCATTGCTGCATGCCAACGGCCGCGTGACCAGCGGTTATCCCCCGCAGGGAGCCGGGGCGCGGACGCTGGTGCATGTCGCCCGCCGCAATCCCGGCGCCGAGGTCGATCGCCTGGGGCTGATCGTGCTGGCCGATGAGATCAAGGCGGACAGCGCCGATGCGATTGCCATGCTCAAGCAGATGGGCCTGGAGACGGTGCTGCTCACCGGCGACAACCGGGCCACCGCGGCTGCTGTCGCCAAGGCCGTCGGCATCGACGATGTCCGGGCTGAGGTCAAGCCCAGCCAGAAGGCGAAGGCGATCCAGGACCTGCAGGGCATCGCGGATGCCGGCGATGAGGGCAAGTCCTCCCGCCGCCGCAACCATGTCGCCATGGTCGGCGACGGGATCAACGATGCCCCGGCGCTGGCGACCGCCGACCTGGGCATCGCCATCGGCTCGGGGTCGGACATTGCCAAGGAGACGGGCGATATCGTGCTGGTCTCCGGATCGCTGAAGGGGATCGCGACCGCCATCCGCCTGTCGCGGGCGACGATGCGCAAGATCCGGCAGAACCTGTTCTTCGCGTTCATCTACAATGTGCTGGCCATCCCGCTGGCGGCGTTTGGCCTGCTCAATCCGCTGATCGCGGCTGGGGCGATGGCGCTCAGCGATGTGACGGTGATTGGGAATGCGCTGTTGTTGAGGAGGAGTAGGATCGATTAGAAGCGACGAAGCGATAGGGGAGAGACTGAGAGACGAAGAGACGAAGCGGGGGCGACAAAGAGGTATAGCGCGTGCGGGACGCACGCGCTGTGTTTTTTCTTTGGGGCATGGCCGGTGGTGGGGCGCGCCATGGCCATTTTGCCGGAATTGTGTAGAACAGCCGCCTCTGTAACACCAAGCGCACGGCGCCATCAACCATGCCATCCAAGACGAAGCTCAAGGTAATGACCAAGACCCCCCGCGAGCTGGGGTATACGTTTCCAGCCGAGTGGGAGCGGCAGACCGGCACGTGGTTCTCCTGGCCCCGGCCGGAGGGGATCTCGTTTCCCGACAAGTACCACACCGTCCCCGACAACATCGCGAAGATCATCCGACACATCGCCCCGCGACAGAAGGTGCACATCAACGTGCCCAACGGCAACTGGGAGTACATTGTCCGCCAGCTCCTGACGCGGCATCGCGTTAAGATAGAGAATGTGGTCTTTCACCACATCCCCACCAATGAGAGCTGGTGCCGGGACCACGGGCCCGCGTTTGTGGTCCGCAGGCGGCAGGCAGCCGGCAGCAGGCAGCGGAAATCCGCAATCCGCAATCCGCAATCCGAAATCGGCATCGTGGACTGGGGCTTCAATGCCTGGGGGGGCAAGTATCCGCCATACGATGCGGATGATGCCGTGCCGACGCGCGTGGCTGAGGAACTGGGGATGCCGGTCTGGTATCCGGGCATCGTCATGGAGGGTGGAGCCGTCGACTTCAACGGCCGGGGCACGGTGTTGACCACCACCGACTGCCTGCTCAACCCCAACCGCAACCCCAAATTGTCGAAAGCCCAGATTGAGCAGTATCTGAAAGATTACTACGGCCAGTCGCATGTCTGCTGGCTGACCGGTGGGATCGAGGGCGACGACACCGACGGGCATGTCGACGACCTGGCCCGGTTTATCTCACCGACCAAGATCGTCGTGGGCATCGAGCAGAACCGGCGGGACAGGAACTACCGCGTTCTGCAGGATGTCCGCAAACAGCTCGACAGCCTGCGCGACCAGGACGGCAGGCCGTTCGAGATCGTCGAAATCCCCATGCCGGCGCCGGTGGTGCATGACGGCCAGCGGCTGCCGGCGACGTACATCAACTTCCTGTTCATCAACGGAGCCGTGCTCGTGCCGACGTACCGCGACCCGGTCAACGACCGGGCGGCGCTGCGGATCCTGCGGCAACACCTGCCCAAACACCAGGTCATCGGCATCGACTGCGTCGAGCTGATCTGGGGCTTGGGCGCCATCCACTGCCTCACCCAGCAGCAGCCGGCAGCCGGCAGCCGGCGGTGAAAGCGCGCCGCTCCCGGCCCGTGCGGAAGAAAACTGACGTACGCCGTTTGACTTTCTACAGATTACGATACGATTGATCGGGTTGATCGGTGATTCCACCGGGCCTTTTTGAGGATCAGCGTAGATGGAAGTAAAGACAGAGGCTGCACGCGACTACGATTGGCTCCGTTCTCTGCGGCCCGCCAACGGCGGCAGCGCGTCCAAGCCCAGCGGTTTTGCGTCCAACGGCATCGAGCCCCAGACCAGCGGCCAGTGGTCGGTCGAGCAGTCGCGCCAGTTGTACGGCGTGCGAAGCTGGGGGCAGGGGTATTTTGACATCAGCGACGATGGCAATGTCGTCGTTTACCCCAAAGCCGACAACTCCCAGAGGATCGACCTGAAGAAACTGGTCGATGAGCTGATCGAGCGCGACATCCAGCTTCCGGTGCTGATCCGCTTCACGGATATCCTCGAGCACCGCATGGGCCTGCTGCATGACGCCTTCGCCAAGGCGATCGAGGAGCAGGACTACAAGGGCCAGTACCGCTGCGTCTACCCGATCAAGGTCAACCAGCAGCGGCACGTGGTGGAGGAAATCCACTACTTCGGCAAGAAGTACGGCTTCGGCCTGGAAGCCGGCAGCAAGCCCGAGCTGCTGGCGGTGATGGCTGTCGTCGATGACGACAGCACGCCGATCATCTGCAACGGCTTCAAGGATGACGAGTTCATCGAAGCCGTGATCCTGGCCACCAAGATCGGCCGGACGATCATCCCCGTGGTCGAGAAGTTCACGGAGCTGGAGCTGATCGTCAAATACGCCAAGCTGCACAACGTCAAGCCGAACATCGGCGTGCGCGTGAAGCTGTCAGCCCGCGGGGCGGGGCGGTGGGAGCAGTCCGGCGGCGTGCGCAGCAAGTTCGGCCTGTTCGTGCATGAGGTCATCGACGCGCTCGAGTACCTCCGCGCCCACGGCATGGGCGATTGCCTCAACCTGCTGCACTTCCATCTGGGCAGCCAGATCAACCACATCCGCAACGTCAAGAATGCGGTCGTCGAGTTGACGCGCGTCTATACGGAGATGCAGCGCCTGGGCGCCGGGCTGAAATACATCGACGTCGGCGGCGGCTTGGGTGTCGACTACGACGGCTCCAAGACCAACTTCCACTCGTCGATCAACTACGGCCTGCAGGAATACGCCAACGACGTGGTCTTCCACATCAAGGAAATCTGCGACGAAGCCGGCGTGGAGCATCCGACGATCATCAGCGAGTCGGGCCGGGCGATGGTGGCGTATCACGCCGTGCTGGTGTTTAACGTCATCGGCTGGTCGGGCTTCAAACGGTTCGACCTGCCGCAGGAGCTGACGCCCGAGCAGCGGGAGGAGATGCCCGCGCCGGTCGTCAACCTGTTCGACACCTACGTCGGCGTCAACGAGCAGAACTGCACCGAGTACTACCATGACGCGCAGCTCGCCCGCGAAGCTGTGCTCAACCTGTTCAATCTCGGCTACTGCTCGTTGGAGCATCGCTCGCTGGCCGAGCGGCTGTACTTCGGCATCTGCTCGAAGATCCTGACGATCGTCCGCAAGCTCGAGTACGTGCCCGAAGAGTTCGAGACGCTCGAGCAGACGCTCTCGGATACGTATTTCTGCAACTTGTCGATCTTCCAGTCGATCCCCGACTCATGGGCGATCGATCAACTCTTCCCGATCATGCCGGTGCACCGGCTGAAGGAAGAGCCGAGCTGCCGCGGCGTGCTGGCGGACATCACCTGCGACTCCGACGGCAAGGTCGATCGCTTCATCGGCCGCCGCGACGTCAAGACTGTGCTGGAACTGCATCCGTTCGAAAATCAGCCGTACTACCTGGCGGCATTCCTGGTCGGGGCGTATCAGGAGATTCTCGGCGACCTGCACAACCTGCTGGGCGATACCAACGCGGTGCACGTCACGGTCGATGAGACAGGGCATGTGTCGATCGATGAGGTGATCGAAGGCGACACGGTTCGCGAGGTGCTGCAATACGTGCAGTTCCAGGCGGATGAGCTGCTCCGCACGATGCGCAAGACCGTCGAGCGGGCGGTGCGCGATCAGAAGATCAGCATCGACGAGAGCCGCGTGCTGCTGAAGTTCTACGAGAGCGGCCTGGAAGGGTACACCTACCTGGAGTAGGGCGGATCGGGCTTCAGCCTCGTCCCCGTAGACGCAGGGCACGCCATTGCGTACCGCCTGGTGGTTCGATCACCGTTGCCGCTGCGCGATCCGTTTCGGCAGGCAATAGCCTGCCCTACGTTGGCTGCATCCACCTCGACGTAGGGCACGCTGTTGCGTGCCGCGTTTTGCGCGATGGCCAAGCCGGTTGCGCGATCGTTTCGGCAGGCAATAGCCTGCCCTACCTTGGCTAGACGCGCCCTCATGGTCCGCCAATGTGGCCCCTGCGACGCTTTTCCCTTCATCGCGATGCCCGACGAATCTGCTGCCGCACCTGCTCGATGAACTGATCGAACCGATCCGCGTCCGGCCCGGAGCGGGCGATGTCCAGGCCCGGCTTGCCGTCGTGCTGTGTGAATCGCATGAACTGCACCTTCTTCCAGGCGATCAGCGTGAAGATGCCCGCCGCCACGGCGATGGCCCACAGGATGTACATCGCCGTCTGCCCCCAGTGTGCATAGCGCTGCACCACGACGGCCGCCGCCGCCGCGAGCATCGCCACGATCAGCCCCTTGCGCCAGATCCGCTGGCGGATGCGCGCCTCGGTCGGCTTGGCGCGCAGATCCGACAGCCGGACTGTGTACGAGAACCGCCCGCCGCCCAGCCATTTGGCTTGCACCTCAATACGGTCGGGATACAGCGCCAGCACCCGCCGCACCTGCAGCAACCGCTCACGATAGATCGCCAGGGGCTCCTGGTTCATGGTTCACTCCCGTTCGATGCGCGGCAGCTCACGCTGGACCCGATTTGTCCCCACCCCGCGCACCTCCACCAGCGCGACGGTCCACAACGACCAGCCCTCCGACGTCTCCTGGAACTGCAACTGCCAGGTGCTGGGAACCGGCCGGGCGAGGGTGGCTTCCTGGGTCGTCATGACGGTCATCTCCACCGTCACGACCGGCCCGGTCTGCTCGGAATGCATGGAGGTGATCTGCGCGGCGGACAGGCCGAACCGCTCGCGGGCGTCCCTGGCTGCCTGGATGATCTGCTGGCGGTTGTGGTAGGGGGTTTCGGCTCCGAAGACGGTCAGCCGCGCCCGCGGATCGAGGATCCGCTCAAGCGTCTGGCTGTCGCCCTCGACCACCGCCTTCACCAGGGCACGGGTGTCGGCTTCAGCCCGCTCCTTGTCGGTTTGCACAAAAATGCTCAGCGCCGCCCACGCGGCAGCGGCGACCAGCGCCACGCCGCCAATCCGCATCAATGCCGTGTCACGGCGGCGATTGCCCGACATCCAGATCACCGCGCCGACCACCGCCAGTGCCGCCGGCAGCCACCACGGCACGTCGAAAAGCAGATCCCAGTTCATCTTCGCTCAACTTTCCGGACGGGTGGGTCCGATAACCCAAGTAACAGGACCCTCGGCGCACGCCGCGTGCCGCCGATCCTCACCAGACGCTACTGGCGCCATACGATGACCGCAAGCCTATCGCCCACAAACCGATATGTCCTCCCCGAGGACGCGCCGTACCTGGCCAATCTCGCGGCCCTCTGGGCTGTCGATCCGGCCCTGGCGGCGCGCATCGAAGCCGTCGATGACGCCGCATGCTACCCGATCGAACCGTCCCGCAACGGCGAACCGACGGCGGCTGTCACCACCGCCGATGGCCGGCGGGTCTATCTGCACAGCCGATACCGGCCCCTCGACGAAGCCGCCAAGCTCGTCGAAAACATCGACTTCCAGAGCAACTTCGTCTTCCACATCCATGGCTTTGGCTTGGGGTATCTGCCGCAGCAGGTCTTCGACCGCGCCAGCGAGGACGCGCTGCTGTGCATCCACGAGCCGGACCTGGCTGTTCTAAAGACGGCCTTCTTCGCCCGCGATCTGTCCGCCATGATCGCCAGCCGCCGGCTGATGTTCTTCTGCGATCTGAACAAGGCGGATCTGTTCACGCGGCTGGCGCCCTGCATCGCGTTGCTCGCCGCCGGCTGCACCACGCTCGTCCATGCCCCCAGCATGCAGCTTCAGCCGGCGTTCCATCAGCAGATGCGCGAATGGGTTGAGCAGTTCAACAGCTACAGCGCCACAAACCTCAGCACGCTGCTGACCAACGGCCGGCGCACCTGCGAGAACATCGCCCGCAACCTCGGCTGGTATCTGGCCACGCCGTCGATCGCCCGCCTCAAGGACCGCCATCGCGGCCAGCCGGCGATCATCGTCTCAGCCGGACCGTCCCTGCGCAAGAACAAGCACCTGCTGGCCGACGCCTGCGGCAAGGCCGTCATCATCGCCGTGCAGACGACCCTCCAGCCGCTGCTGGACATGGGCATTGAGCCGCATTACGTCACGTCGCTGGACTACCACGATATCTGCACCCGCTTCTACGAGAAGCTGCCGCCGACGCTCCGCACGCATCTGGTGGCTGAGCCCAAGGCCAGCGACCGGATCTTCTCGATGTATCCCGGATCGGTGTCGGTGCTGGGCAATGACTTTGCCGAATCGCTGCTTCGCGAGAATCCGCCCAACAAGGAGCGGCTGACGGCGGGGGCGACGGTGGCGCACCTGGCCTTCTATCTGGCTGAGTATCTCGGCTGCAACCCGATCATCTTCATCGGCCAGGACCTCGGCTTCAGCGACGGCCTGTGCTACACGCCCGGCACCAGCTACGAAGACGTCTGGCAGCCGGAGCTGTCGCGCTTCTGTACGCTGGAGATGAAGCAGTGGGAGCAGATCGTCCGCGACCGCCAGATCCTCCGCCGCATCCCGGATTGCCACGGCAATCCGATGTACACCGAGCAGCGGCTGTTCACGTACCTTCAGCAGTTTGAGCGGGACTTTGCCCGAACCGATCGAACCGTCATCGACGCCACCGAGGGCGGAGCCCTCAAGCGGGGCGCGATCAACATGACGCTGGCGGAGGCCATCGCCCGTCACTGCACCCAGCCCGTGCGGCCGCCGCAGGCGGATCCCCAGCCGCTGCGGTGGGATCGCCTGGATGCCGGCATCGCCAGCCTCGACAACCGCCTGCGCGAAGCCCGCCAGATCGAGCAGATCGCCTCCGAAACGCTGCCGCTGCTCCGCGAGGTGCGGGATCACCTGCAGGACCAGCGCCGCGTCAACCGCGCCATCGCCCGCATCGACGCGCTGCGTGCCCGCATGAACGAGCTGGGTCCGTGCTACGACCTGGTCATGCAACTCGCGCAGAAGACCGAACTGGAACGCTTCAAGCGCGACCGCGCCATCGCGGCCGCCGATCTCGATCCCCTCGAGCGGCAGCGCCGGCAGGTCGAACGCGACATCGACAACGTCAGCGGCGTCGTCTCAGCCGCCGCCGATTTCCAGCAGCTCATGGCGAATGTCATCGAGCGCCTCCAGAACCAGCGCCTTGTCTACCAGTCGAAGGAGGCTGCATGACGCGCATGACTACGATCCTCTCCATGCTTCACGAACCGGCCGATCGCAACAGCGCCACGCGCCAGTTCCACGGCCAGCCGGTGCTGGCATGGACCATCGCGCGCCTGCGCGAAGCCCAAAGCGTCGGCGAGATCGTCCTCCTCTGCTGGGACGACCAGGAGCAAGCCATCGGCGAAGCGCTCGTCGAAAGCGATGTGGAGATCGTCAGCCGCGGCGCGCGGCATCCGGTGGCCTGCCTGGACGCGGTGACCGCGTCGCGCCGCTGGGCCGACGGCTGGCGCGGCGGGCCGTACGGCACGTGCGCCTTCGATGCCGGCTTCCACGCCGGCTGGATGGCCGAAATCGTGCACGACTGGGCTGCCGCCCAGGCACTGGTGGTCGATCCGGCATCGGCCCTGGTCGATCCGCAGCTAATCGACGCGATCGTCGAGCATGCACAGCAAAGCCGCGACGTCGAGATCGCCTTTTCGCAGGCCGCACCGGGACTCGCGGGTGTGGTGCTCAGCCAGGCGCTGGTTGAACGCCTGGCGCGGATCAACCTGCATGTCGGCCGCCTGCTGCACTACATGCCGGATCAGCCGATGCCCGACCCGATCGGCGGCCCCGGCTGCGTGCATGTCCCTGTACGCGTCGCGCGCACCACGGCCAATTTCCTGTTCAACGCCGACCGCCAGATCAGTCGCCTGTCGCGCCTCACAGAGGATCTGGGCGCCCGGACGATGGACATTTCCGCTCAGGCGCTGGTCGAGCGCGTCGAAGCCGATGCCACGATCGACCCCGCTCCGCGCGAGGTTGTCATCGAGCTCAACACGCGCCGCGCGACCCAGCCGATCTACTCGCCGCTGGCCGCAGGGCCGATCAATCGACCGGACCTGTCGATGGACCTGGCCAGACAACTGATCGACGAACTCGCCGCGTTCGACGACATGCGCCTGACCTTCGGCGGCGTCGGCGATCCACTGCACAGCGAGGCCTGCCTTGAGCTGATTGCCTATGCCCGCCAGCGGGGGATCAACGCGATCCATGTCGAGACCGATCTGCTCGATCTGGCGCCGTCGCGCGTGACGGACCTGGCCAATGCCGGGATCGACATCCTGTCCGTTCACATACCGGGCCTGACGCGTCCGACCTACAGCGTGATGATGGGCGCCGATCGCTTTGTCGATGCGGTGACGGCGCTGTCGAACCTGCTGGCAACGCGCCAGCAGAACCATGCCGGCGTGCCGCTGGTCGTGCCGGTCTTCCCCAAGTGCCGCCAGAACTTCGCGGAGATGGAAGCCTGGTACGACCACTGGCTGCGCGTGCTGGGCAGTGCCGTCATCCAGGGGCCGAGCACGTTTGGCGGGCTGATCCCCGACACAGCCGTCGTCGACATGACGCCGTATGCCCGCTCATCCCGCCGCCTGCCGCAGCGGCTCATGGTGCTGAGCAATGGCGCGATCGTCGCCAGCGACGAGGACGTGCTGGGCCGTCGCCCGCTGGGCAATATCGCGACCGATTCGATCATTGATGTTTGGCAGCGCCACGTCACCGGTGTGCATGAGATGCCCGCTCAGCAGCCGGCTGAGGCGCTGCATCGCGCTGCATAGGTATGAACACGCTCGCCGTCATCCTCGCCCGCGCCGGCAGCCAGGGGCTGGCCAATAAGCACCTGCTCGACCTGCTCGGCCGGCCTGTCATCTGGTACACCTTCCAACATGCCCGCGCCGCGCGCCTGATCACGCGCACGGTCGTTTCGACCGACTGCCCGCGGATTCGCGCATTGGCGCAGGCTGAGGGATTCCAAACCATCGAACGGCCAGCCGAGCTGGCGACGTCGGACGCGTCCGTACAGGACGCGATGCTGCACGCGCTGCGCGAGGTGGAGAACGATGGGTCCTTCCATGCCGATGCGCTGGTCGTGCTGTATGGCAATGTCCCGCTGCGGGGCGATGGGGTGATCGATCGCGCTATCGAACTGCTGCGCCAGACCGGCTGCGACTCGGTGCGGTCGTTGTGCCCGGTGGGCAAGTGGCATCCAGCCTGGATGTCGCGCCTGGAGGGGGATCGTGTCATCGCCTGCCAGCCGGGGAGCATCCATCGCCGCCAGGACCTGACGCCCCTGTACCTGCACGATGGGGCGGTTGTCGCAGTCTCGCGGGCGTCGATGCTGCGGGGGCTGGAGCATCCGGACGATCCGCATGCGTTCTTCGGCGTTGATCGGCGCGGCATTCTGACGGAGATGGGGGAGACGGTCGAGATCGACCATCGACGCGATCTTTACTGGGCACAGGCGGTTCTGCAGGACCGCCAGGCATCAGCGAGGGCGGCATGATCGCGGAGCTGAAGATTCAGGATCGCCGGGTTGCACCGGGGCAGCCGGTGCTGGTCATTGCCGAGATCGGCGTGAACCATGACGGCTCGCTGGCCAGGGCGTTGGAGCTTGTCGACATCGCCGCCGCCTGCGGGGCGGATGCGGTGAAGCTGCAGCTTTTCTCAGCCGATCGGCTGATGAGCGCACAGTCTGCCTTCGCCGCATACCAGCAGGATCGCTGCGATGCGGCCACGCCGGCGGAGATGCTCCGCCGCTACGAGCTGCCGCCGCTGGAGGTGGCGCAGGTCGTCTCAGCCATCGTCGCCAAGGGGATGGTCCCGCTGGCGACGCCTTTCTCCATCGAAGACGTACGGACGATCCGCCATCTGTCACTGCCGGCGATCAAAATCGCCTCGCCCGATCTGGTCAACCGCCCGCTCCTGGAGGCCGCTGCGCAGCTCAATCGGCCGATGCTCGTCTCCACCGGCGCTGCGACGATGGACGAGGTCGCCATGGCCGCCGGCTGGCTGTTCGATATGCGCGTGCCGTTCGCCTTGCTGCACTGCGTCAGCAGCTACCCGACGCCGCCCGATCGGCTTCATCTGTCGTGGATCGGCGAACTGGCAGAGGCCTTTGCCGTGCCCGTGGGGTACTCCGATCACTCGACCGAGACACTCAGCGGCGCGCTGGCAGTTGCAGCCGGGGCGTGCGTCATCGAACGCCATCTGACTTACGACAAGTCGGCTGACGGCCCGGATCACGCCGCCAGCTCCGATCCGGACGAGTTCGCCCAATACGTGCGCCTCATCCGTCAGGCGGAGCGCATGCGCGGCAGCGGCCCCAAGCGCGTGCTCGACATCGAGCAGGACGTCCGCCGTGTCAGCCGACAGAGCCTCTTCCTGGCGCGCGATGTCGCGCCGGGCGATGTGCTCGATGAGCAATCGCTGCTGGTCCAGCGGCCGGGCATCGGCATTCCCGCAGCCGCGATGCCGCTGGCCATCGGCCGGCGCGTCAAACAGCCCGCGCGCCGCGGCTCGCCGCTCCGCTGGGATATCCTCGAAGCCGCCTAGCCCCCGAAACATCCGACACCATCCCCATGCCCGCACATCCTCGCAAGATCTGCTTCGTCACCGGCACGCGTGCCGAGTTCGGATTGATGCAGACGGTGCTGGAAGCCGTGCGGGCCCATCCGCGCCTGCAGTTGCAGATCGTGGCGACCGGCATGCACCTGGACCGCCGGCATGGCCGCAGCATAGACCTGATCCGCCGCGACGGCTGGAAGGTCGACGCAACGGTCGACTGGCCGCCGGCGCCGCGCGGCAAGCCGGTGGGCGTCGCCAAATCGACCGGTGTCGCGATCACGGGCATCTCTCAGGCGATCGATCGTCTCGGCAGCGATGTTGTGATGGTCGTGGGCGACCGGGTAGAGGCCTTTGCAGCGGCGTCGACTGCGCATATCTGCGGGCGCGTGGTCGCGCATGTGCACGGCGGCGACCGGGCATTGGGCCAGATTGACGACAGCCTGCGGCATGCCATCACCAAGCTCGCGCACGTGCACTTCGCCGCGACGCGGCAAAGCGCCGCTCGCATCCGCAAGCTCGGCGAGGACGCCTGGCGGATCGTGGTCAGCGGTTCGCCGGGGATTGACGGCATTGTCGAGGCGGCTGCCAGCTACGAGCAGTTGCTGCTGCATTTTCCCGATCTTCGGCAGCGGGCCTTTGCGCTGCTGGTGCTGCATCCGACGGAGGCGGACGACGCCGCCGAGCGGCAGCGAGCCCAGCAGACGCTCCGTGCCGTCCAGCAGGCGGGCGTCGAGCGCGTCTGCATCGTCTATCCCAACAACGACCCGGGCAGCCGGGGCATCATTGAGGCGTGGGAGGCGGTGCGTGACGAGCGCGTCATCATCCGCAAGACCGTGCCGCGCGAGCTGTTTCTGGGCCTGATGCGCGAGGCGGCGGTGATGGTGGGCAACAGCTCCAGCGGCATCATCGAAGCCGCGAGTTTCGGCACGCCGGTGATCGACATCGGCCCGCGTCAGCTCGGCCGGCAGCGCAGCGGCAATGTGCGTCACGTGGAGGACGTGTCGCAGGTCCGCGACGCCGTCGCGGCTGTGTGGCGGGGCGGTCGCCCGCTCCGCTGGCGGGGGCACAACGTCTACGGCGGTGGGGGCGCGGGGAAGATCATCGCCGAGCACCTGGCGGATCTGACGATCGACGACCGCCTGCTCCGTAAGATCATCGCATACTGACGGTGATCGATCCGCGGCGGCGCGCGATTTGGGGGTGTGGTATTTCGCCCCAATCATGGATGCTACAATGGCAGGACTGTAGCCATTCCCGGCTCAGGACGGCCAGCCTGCCGGATGCGATCGCTTGATGGACCGCTCGTGGAGACGACCTCACACACGATTTCGCCGCCCGAAGCGCCGCCCCTGGCGCCGCGCGCCGACGCGCCCCGAGCGCCCGCCGGCCGGCAGCGACGCCCAGCCGGTGTATCCAACCGCATCCGCCGCGACGGCAAGTTCTTCCGCCTGGGCGATCGCAAGTTCTACGTGCGCGGCGTGACGTACGGGCCGTTTGCGCTCTCCAGCGAGAACGTCCCGCTGCCCGAGCGCGACCAGGTGCGGCGGGATTTCCAGCAGATCCGCGAGCTGGGCGCCAACTGCATCCGCATCTACCACCTGCCGCCGGACTGGTTCCTCGATCTGGCACAGGAGATGGGGCTGTGGATCTTTCTGGATGTCGCCTGGCCGAAGAACCTCAGCTTCATCGGCGACAGCGAGCTCACGCAGATGGCCCACGACGCCGTCCGCGAGGCCGCCGCCCGCTGCGGCAACCATCCCGCCACATTCGCCATCAGCGTCGCCAACGAGATCCCGCCGGATCTGGTGCGCTATCACGGCCCGCGCGCCATCGAGCGGTTCATCGATGCGCTGGTCCGTACCGCCAAGGCGGAGGCGCCGCAGTGCCTCGTCACGTTCGCGAGCTTTCCGACAACCGAGTACCTCCAGCCGCGGCTGATCGATTTCGCCTGCTTCAATGTCTACCTGCACGACGCGCAGGTCTTCGGCAACTACCTGGCGCGCCTGCAGGGGATCGCCGGCGACAAGCCGCTGCTGCTGGGCGAGTACGGCGTCGACACAGCCCAGGAGCATGACGAACAGACGCAGGCAACGATGCTGGCGGAGCATGTGCGCACCGCCTTCGATGAAGGCTGCTGCGGCATGTTCGTCTTCAGCTATACGGACGACTGGGTCGTCAACGGTTATCGCATCGAAGACTGGCGGTTCGGCCTCGTGCGGCGAGAGACGGACGAGCGCGGTTATCGCCGGCCCAAGCCGGCGTTTGCGGCGCTTCAGCCGGTCTTTGCGCGCGTGCCGCAGTTGATCGATGAGCCGCTGCCCAAATGCAGCGTGATCATCTGCTCGTACAACGGCGCCGGCACGCTTGAGAGCTGCCTGCGGTCGATGCGGCGGCTGGACTATCGATGGGGGTATGAGGTGATCGTCGTCGACGACGGCAGCACCGACGCAACCCAGCAGATCCTGCAGCGATTTCCTGAGGTGCGGAACATCCGCCAGCCGAATCGCGGGCTGGCGTATGCGCGCAATGTCGGAATGGAGGCGGCGATGGGCGAGATCCTCGTCTACACTGACAGCGACTGCGAGGTGGATGAGGACTGGCTGTACTACATCGCGCTGGCGATGAAGCGCAGCAGCCATGTGGGCATGGGTGGGCCGAACCTGATTCCCGATGAAGGTTCGTGGGTGGCGGAATGCGTCGGCATGAGTCCCGGCGGGCCGGCGCATGTGATGATCAACGATCGCGAAGCCGAGCATGTCCCCGGCTGCAATCTGGCGGTGTACAAGTGGGCGGCGCAGGAGATCAACGGATTTGATCCGCAGTTCCGCAAGGCGGGGGACGATGTGGACTTCATCTGGCGGTTGCAGCAGCGGGGATACACCATCGGCTTTGCGCCGGCGGCGCAGGTGTGGCATTACCGGCGGAACACGGTGCGGGCGTATCTGTCGCAGCAGCGCGGCTATGGCGAAGCCGAGGCGCTGCTGAAGTTCAAGCATCCGGATCGGTTCAACGCGCTGGGCGGCAGCCACTGGCGCGGGCGGATCTACGGGCCCGAACAGGGGGGCGTGCGCGTGGGGCAGGATGTGATCTACCACGGCACATTCGGGACGGGATTGTTCCAGACGATCTACCGCCGGCCGGCGTCGCTGGTGGCGGCGATGCTGATGAGCATCGAGTGGCATCTGCTGGCGGGGTTTGTGGCTGTGCTGGGGTTGGCGTTCTGGCCGCTGGTGTGGGTGGCGCTGTGCATGTTTGCGACGCCGGCGGTGCTGGCGGTGATCGCGGCGCTGCAGGCGCCGCCGCCGCGGCATCGGCACTGGCTGACGCGTCCGCTGGTGGCGTATCTGCATTTTCGCCAGCCGATCGTGCGGGGCTGGGCGCGGCACAGCGTTCGGCTGAAGACGCGCATCCTCAAGGGGGCATCGGGCTACCAGCGGCCGGCGGAGCTGCCGGTAGATCCGCGCCGGCGGCGCGAGCTGTGCTACTGGCACGATGTGCAGGATCGGCTGGTGCTGCTGCGGCAGATTCTCGCCGATGCGCGGGCGGCGGAGTGGCGGATGCGCGTTGACAGCGGCTGGAGCCGGTGGGACGTCGAGATCTACGCCAGCCGGTATACGAAGGTGCGGATCGTGACCGCCAGCGAAAATCACGACGGCCGCGGGCGGCTGACGCGCGTGCGCGTCGAGCCGTCGATGAGCCGTTTCGCGGTCGTGCTGAACGTCGCGGGGCTGATCCTCGCGGGGTTGCTGCTGCTGCACCTGTGGCCGTTCTCGCGGCCGGCGGTGCTGCTGCCGCTGGTGGGATGGACGATGTACCTGGTGGATCGGTGGAAGGTGACGGCGCCCGTGCTGGGGCTGATCCATGAAGCCGCGATCAAGGCGGGCTTCACGCCCGTCTACGCCGGGGCTGTTGCGCCGGCGGACGCCAAGCCGGCCGATGCCGCACCGGCCGGCGAGCCGCAAGTGTCAGCCGATCGTGTGGCGGATGCGCCGACTGCTATCTGAGGACCCATGAACACCTGCCTGCGTGCCATCAGCTATTTCCGGGACGATCTGGGCAAGATCGTCGCGTCGCTGCTGATGATCGGCGCGATGGTGGTGCTGGGGCTTCTGGCGCCCGTGCCGCTGGCGATGCTGGTGTCGAGCGTGTCGGGGGGAGATCTCGAGGGGAACTTCATCTATCGGCTGTTCGCATTCGTGCCGGAGACGCCGGGCGTCAGGCAGGTGATCGTGCTGACGCTGCTGACAGCGGGGATCAAGATCGGCGCGGAGCTGCTGCGGACGTTCCAGACGCAGCTCAACATTGCCATCGGCTATCACGGCCGGGCACGCGTGCAGGCGGAGCTGTTTCAGAAGCTGCAGGCGCTAAGCCTGACGTATCACAAATCCCAGCCGCAGGGGGATGCGATCTACCGCCTCAGCTACGACACGCACGGCTTCCAGGGGGTGCTGAATGTCGTGATCGGCGCGATCGTGCATGGCGCGACGCTGGTGGTGATGCTGGCGATCATGCTGGTGCTGAACTGGCGGCTGACGCTGATCGCGCTGGTCGTCGTGCCGCTGCTGATCCTGACGATCCGCGGCTACGGGCGCATCCTCAAGAAGCACAACCTTGAGCAGAAGCAAGCCGACAGCGCGCTGACAACGCAGATCCAGCGGAGTATTTCGACGGTCGAACTGGTGCAGGCGTTCAACCGCGAACAGGATGAAGCCGCGCGCTTTCTGGCGGGCGTGCGGCGGTATGTGGGGGCGTCGCTGCGGTTGCACTGGCAGGAGGTGCTGTACTGGCTGGTGCTGGGGATGATCCTGTCGCTGGGGACGGTGGCGCTTTTCGGCTATGGCGGGTATCAGGTGGTGCGCGGCGAGATGGACATCGGCGTGCTGCTCATCTTCTTGGGGTATCTGGGGCAGTTGTACGATCCGCTGAACAAGCTGTCGGGATCGAATGCCGGCTTGCAGGCGGCGATGGCGGGGGTGCAGCGGGTGTTTGAGGTGCTGGATCGCGATCCGGTGATCCGCGATGCGCCCGATGCCATGCGGCTGACGGTTCAGCCGAGGACGGTGCGTTTCGATCGCGTCAGTTTCGCCTATCGCCCGGGCGAGCCGGTGTTGCGCGACATCACGGCGGAGATTCCGCCGGGGCAGATGGTGGCGTTCGTCGGCAGCAGCGGCGTGGGGAAGACGACGCTGCTGAACCTGCTGCCGCGATTCTACGATCCGACCTCGGGCGTGCTGCGGCTGGATGAGATCGACATCCGCCGCGTGAAGATCCAGGACCTGCGGCGGCATGTGGCGCTGGTGTTGCAGGAGGCGGTGGTCCTGCCGACGACGATTGCGGAGAACATCGCCTATGGCCGGCCGGATGCCTCCGATGCCGAGCTGCGCCGGGCAGCCGAGATGGCTGGCGCCTTGCCCTTCATCGAAAAGCTGCCGGAGGGGTTCAACACCGTCATCAGCGAGGGCGGAGCCGACCTGTCAGGCGGCCAGCGGCAGCGCATCGCCATCGCGCGGGCGCTGCTCAGCGGCGCGCCGATCCTGGTGCTGGACGAACCGACCAGCGCGCTGGACTCGCATCACGAGCAGCTGGTCATGCAGACGCTCGCCAGCCTGAAGGGGCAGCGCACGATCATCCTGGTCAGCCATCGCATCAGCACGGTGGCGGCGTGTGACCAGATCTTTGTCATGGACGACGGACGCATCGTCGAAAGCGGCACGCACAGCGAGCTGATGGCTGCCGGCGGGCTGTATTGGCGGATGGCACAGCATCAGCTTCGGCTGAGCAGCGACGTGCCTGTTGCGTGAAGGAGAAGCTGTATGGCTCGCACAACCCGCAAGCCGATTGTCGTCATCGGTTCGATCAACATGGATCTGGTCTGCCGCGTCGCGGCGATGCCCCAGCCCGGGCAGACGATCCTGGGCAGCGATCTGGTCACCGTGCCCGGCGGCAAGGGGGCCAATCAGGCCGTTGCCGCGGCGAAGTTGGGCGCTGAGGTGCACATGATCGGGCGCGTGGGCGACGATGACTTCGGCCAGCGGCTGCTCAATGGCCTCAAGCAGCATGGCGTGCGGACCAACCGCGTGATTGTCAGCGAGGGCGTGTCCAGCGGATGCGCGATCATCCTGGTGGATGCGGTGGGGGAGAACTCGATCGTCGTCGCCCCCGGCGCCAATGCGCAGGTCACGCCAGCGGATCTGGACGCGGCGGAGCGGTTGATCGCGCGGGCGGGGTGCGTTGTGCTGCAGCTCGAGATTCCGCTGAAGACGGTGGCGCATGCGCTGACGATCTGTCGGCGGCATGGGGTGTTCACGATTCTCGATCCGGCGCCTGCGCCGCCGGACGGCTTGCCGGATCGGCTTTTCAAGGTGGATGTGTTGACGCCCAACCAGAGCGAAGCCGAGGCGATTTTGGGCGGTTCGCGCATGGGGCGGATGAAGCGGACACGCCGGACGGATGCCAAGACGATCGGCGGGGAGCTGGTGCGCCGCGGGGCGCGATCGGCTGTGCTGAAGCTCGGGGCGAAGGGTTCGATGCTGGTGGCGGAGCAGATCGAACATGTTGCAGGGTTTAAGGTGAAGGTCGTGGATACAACGGCGGCCGGGGACGCATTTACGGCGGCGCTGGCTGTGGCGCATGTAGAGGGGTTGCGCGGGGTCGAGGCGCTGCGGTTTGCGAATGCGGCTGGGGCGCTGGCGTGTACGACGTTTGGCGCGCAGCCGTCGCTGCCGGATCGCGCGGCTGTGGAGCGGCTGCTGCGGCGAGGGGGATGAGCTTTGGCGTGACATGGGTTCCAGCCCATGTCTTGCTGATTTGTGGAGAAACCGCGGGCGAGACGCCCGCGCCACTGGTAGGGCACGCTATTGCGTGCCGCGGCTTGCGCGATGGCTAAGGCGGCTGCGCGATCCGTTTCGGCAGGCAATAGCCTGCCCTACGAGCATTGGGGGCGCTACTGGTAGGGCACGCTATTGCGTGCCGCGGTTTGCGCGATGGCTAAGCCGGTTGCGCGATTCGTTTCGGCAGGCAATAGCCTGCCCTACGAGCATTGGGGGGGCGCTACTGGTAGGGCACGCTATTGCGTGCCGTGGTTTGCGCGATGGTTAAGGCGGTTGCGCGATCCGTTTCGGCAGGCAATAGCCTGCCCTACGAGCATTGGGGGCGCTACTGGTAGGGCACGCTATTGCGTGCCGCGTTTTGCGCGATGGCCAAGCCGGTTGCGCGATTCGTTTCGGCAGGCAATAGCCTGCTCTACGAGCATTGGGGGGCGCCACAGGTAGGGCACGCTATTGCGTGCCGCGGTTTGCGCGATGGCTAAGGCGGCTGCGCGATCCGTTTCGGCAGGCAATAGCCTGCCCTACGAGCATTGGGGGCGCTACTGGTCGGGCACGCTATTGCGTGCCGCGGTTTGCGCGATGGTTAAGGCGGTTGCGCGATTCGTTTCGGCAGGCAATAGCCTGCCCTACGAGCGTTGGCGGCGCGATGTTGGTGGCACGGGGGCCCTCGCCCGTGCGGCTATCTGTTGTTGTGTGTATGGGCGAGACGCCCATGCCACTGGTAGGGCACGCTATTGCGTGCCGCGGTTTGCGTGATGGCTAAGGCGGTTGCGCGATCCGTTTCGGCAGGCAATAGCCTGCCCTACGAGCGTTGGCGGCGCGATGTTGGTGGC
>CALEKX010000025.1 GCA_937904525.1 uncultured Phycisphaerales bacterium | reverse complement strand
TTCGCTCAGGATGACCTTCGCGAAAGGACTTGCGCCGATCATGCATAATGTTGGACGCGCCCGCGCACTACTTGCCGGCAGGCAATAGCCTGCCCTACGTCCGGCGTGGGACCCAAGCGCGGCATCTGGCATGGGCTACCAGCATCCATGGTCCGCCAAGGCGGCCCCTACAGTTGCGGTTGTCTCAAGGATCAAGCTGTCAGGCGAAGAACGCGCGCGGCGACATACGCCACCACAAACTCCACGAACAGCACCAGCGCGATCGCCGGCCCAGCCGGGATGAACCGCAGCCATTCGTGGATCAGCGTGCCCCCCACCGTCCCGATCAGTCCCGTGATGATCGCCAGCGTCATGACGCCGCGCATCTGCCGGCCCAACAGTAGTGCCGTCGCTCCAGGCAGCACGATCAGCGCCGTCACCAGCAGCGCTCCGGCAACATACATCCCGATGATGATCGTCACCGCCACCAGCAGCATCAGCACGAAGTGCACCACCCCCGCGCGCATGCCGCCGACGTGCGCGCCCAGCGGATCAAAACAGTAGTTGACGATCTCCTTCCACAGCGCCACCACCGTCAGTACGACGGCTGCGCAGATCCCCAGCGCCGCCAGACTGTACGCCGGCGTGATGCGCAGCAGGTCGCCGAGGAAGACGCTGTCAAACCCCCACGGCTGGCGGCCCTCCATGTGCATGTACACATGCTGGGCGGTGAATCCGAACGCCAGCGACGCCACAAGGAAAATCCCCACCACCGCGTCGAAGTTCATCTCGCCGTGGAGTGAGAAGTAGCCGATCAGCGCAGCCGTCCCCAGGCAGAACAGCACAACACACGTGCTCACCATCCACGGCGTCTGCTCAGCGCCGAAGATGCCCGGCGCCAGCACCGCGAGCATCCACGCCACGCCGGCGCCGCCGAATCCGCTGTGCGAAATCCCTTCTCCGATGAACGCCCATCGCCGCAGGACGACGAACACGCTCAGGATGGCGCACGTCACCCCCAGCGCCACAGCCGTCAGCATCGCCGCACCCATCGAGGATGTCACAAACCCGAGCATATGAAGATTGATCTCCCTGGGCTGTCCCCTGCCTGTTACCCACGGCCCCCTGCTGCCTGCTGCCCGCTGCCTGCTGCCTGCTGATGCCGAGCCATTCCCAACCCCATCGCCTCCAGGTCGCAGGCGAACATCTGATAGGCCAGATCCGCCGGCATGTGCTCGGGGATATCGTGGTAGTGCAGCGTGACGTTGAGGCAGGCGATGCGGTCGGCGATGGCTGTCACAGCCCGCAGATCGTGGCTGACGAGGATGATCGTCAGCGACAGCTCGGCTTTGAGCTGCTGGATCATCTCGATGACGCGCTGCTGGGCGCTGCGGTCGATGGCGGTGGTCGGCTCGTCGAGGATCAGCAGCTTCGGCCTGGGAGCCAGCGCCTTGGCGATGAAGACGCGCTGCAACTGCCCGCCCGACAGCGCCCCGACCGGCTTGCTGGCCATCTCCGCCAGGCCCAGCCGCTCGATGAGCCCGTCAACAAAGGCCAGATCCTCCCGCGAATGGCTGCGGAAAACGCCCGTCTTGCCCACCAGCCCCAGGCGGATCACCTGGCGAACCGTCAGCGGAAACTTCTCGACCACAGGCGAGTTTTGCGGCAGGTAGCCGACGATGTTGCCCCTGGCGACGGCCTTTTCCGGCGGCATCCCGTCGATCAGGATCCGCCCGCGCGTCGGCTTGAGCAGCCCCAGCAGCAGCCGCACCAGCGTCGTCTTGCCGCCGCCATTCGGGCCGATGATGCCCAGCGTCGTCTGCTCCGGGACCTGCAGCCGAATCCCGCGCAGCACCGGCTGCTCACGATAGGCGAAATCCACGTCCTGGATGTCGACGAGGGGCGTCATGCGAAGGGGAACATGATAACCGACATGCAAGTAAGTTGCATCAGGCGGCAGTCTCACCGCAGAGACGCGCATTGGTGTCTCGGTGTTTTGTGTTTGGTTCTCTTGTTTTTGGAGCTTGGTGGTTGGAGCTTGGAACTTTGCTTCGCTGCCAACCAACCCACTGGCTTCGCAGGGTTCGCTTCAGCACCCCGGCTGTGCCTCACCACCACTAGATCGAAACGCAACGCTTTGCCGATAGTGGGGTTAAGCGACAAGGTATTGGCGTCGTGAAAGGGGTCCGATGTGAAAAGTGGGATTGAGGGTGCAACCGGCGGGATGCACCTGTCGGCTCAGCACCTGGCGGAGGTGGTGGAGGCTCTGCGCCATGAGCGTGCCGGGTGTGGCCACGAGCGGCGGCAGGTGACGCGGCTGGAAGTGCAGACGAGCCTGCAGATCGCGCGCTATCGCGATGGGATCTGCACGGAGGAGATCAACGTTCTGACACGAGACATTTCGATTGGCGGAATTGGCTTGCTGCAGTCGGTGGCGATGGAGGTGGGCGAGCAGGTGGTTGTGCGTCTGCCGCGGCTGGAGCGGCCGCCGCTTTTTGTGCTGTCGGCGGTAACGCACTGCCGGCGGCTGGGCGATGGCCTGTGGGGCGTGGGCATGCAGTTCCAGCGGCTGCTGACGCTGGAAGCCAACGAGGTACGGACGGTCGAGCAGATCAGGCAGAGCATCCTCGGCTGAGCTGCTTGCTCGCCGCAGGCGTTGCGTGGGGATTGGTGCGTCACAGCGGCTGGGCCATCGTGGACGGACACAGCCGGTCCGCGGTTGATCCTGAACCGTGCAGACAGACGGCATCAGGCCGGCCCGGCTCGCCAAGCCCATCCATTGGGCAGCACGTCGCGCCAGGCATAATCACGGAATTTTGCGGATACGCGGTGCTCCCGGGGGGTTCGGCCTTGGCGGCTTTTTTGGCTACCATGTGAGCCCTTCGCGCCATCCAGCCGTACAATGGATGTCGTGGTTCAGAATATGAAGGAGTGCCGCTGATGGCGTTAGTGTGGCAACAGCCCCTGCCGAAGATCTACACCGAGCTGACCGATCCGGAGCTCAAGCTGCGGATCGCCGACGCGCGCGAGGCGCTGGGAGATCGGCTGGTCATCCTTGGACACCACTACCAGCAGGATGACGTGATCGAGTTCGCCGACTTCACCGGCGACAGCTTCGAACTGTCGCGCAAGGCGGCTGAGCAGAAAAACGCCGAGTTCGTCATCTTCTGCGGCGTACACTTCATGGCTGAATCAGCCGACATCCTGACGGATGAGCATGTGAAGGTCATCCTGCCGGACCTGGGCGCCGGCTGCTCCATGGCTGACATGGCCAGCCTCGACCAGACGATCGAGTGCTGGGAACAGCTCACCGAGGTCTGCCCCGATCAGCGGATCGTCCCCATCACCTACATGAACAGCTCGGCCGCCATCAAAGCCTTCGTCGGCGAACATGGCGGGGCTGTCTGCACGAGCAGCAATTGCCGCAATGTGCTGGAATGGGCTCTAGGAAGAGACGAAGAGACTAAGAGACAAAGAGACGAAGTGCGCGCAGCGGCCGATACTTCGTCTCTCCGTCTCTCCGTCTCTTCGTCTCCCAAGGCCAAGATCCTCTTCTTCCCCGACCAGCACCTGGGCCGCAACACAGCCTACGCGATGGGCTATCCGCTGGAGAACATGATCGTCTGGGATCCGACCAGGGACCTGGGCGGCAACAGCGAGCAAGCCGTTCGCGAAGCCGACTTCGTCCTGTGGAAGGGCCACTGTTCGGTCCACATGCTCTTCCGGCCTGAGCATGTCGATCAGGTGCGGCAGCGCCATCCGGGGATCAAGGTGATCGTCCACCCCGAGTGCCGCTGGGAGGTCGTCAACAAGGCCGACCTGGCTGGCAGCACCGCCTATATCGTCAAGACAATCGAAGCCGCCCCGCCCGGCTCGAGCTGGGCCATCGGCACGGAGGTGCACCTGGTCAACCGCCTGCGCCAGCAGCACCCGGACAAGCACATCGTCGTCCTGTCCGACTGCCAGTGCCTGTGCACCACGATGTACCGCATCGACCTGCCGCACCTGTGCTGGGCCTTGGAAAACCTCGTGCAGGGCAAGGTGGTCAACCAGATCAAGGTGGACCCCCACACCCGCAGGTGGGCCATGGTCGCCCTGGAGCGCATGCTCGCCATCAAAGGCACGGGCAACCCGATCAACAAACCCAATCAGCCGGTGGGGACGACGGTGGACTGATTTTGGATTTGGGAGTGCGGATTTTGGATTTGGGGGGCGATTGGGACTTCCAATTGCGGATTTCGGAATGCGGATTAAGAACCGCAGATGAACGCGGATAAACGCAGATGCTTTGGGTCCGTATTGCTGCCCACCGGTTAGTCCGCTTGCGGAGCGCCCTGCGGCTGGGCGCATGGGCGAACGATCTGTTCCGTGTGTATGCGAAGGGATGCCGCGGTTTCGTCAGTGCATTGCTGACACACGATCGACCGTCTCGCAAAGACGGTCGTATGGTGTTTCTTCTGCACCAATCTCCAAAAGGCGCTCAAGCGAGATGCACTTCTGATGGCCGATGGCGGCGTTGAGCCGCTGCGTCGTGATGACGAAGAACCGCCATTGGGCGACGTTCAGCGGATCGACGGTCGCCTTATCCATGTGATCGAGCAGGCAGAAGACATAAACGTCGGCCTGACGCGTTCGTTCGGTTGCCAGGTCGTTCGTGTCTGCGTCCCATGCGCGCGTCGGCTGTGTGCTGAACACGATGCGCGAAAGCGCTTTCTGGTGCCAGCTCTGAAGATATGCCGCGGACTTCACCTCAACCCGTACATCGTTCCTCGTCTTCACATCAAACGGGTTCCACGGTTGCCGGACATCCTCGGCACTGCCCAGCGCTTGCGCCACCAGATACTCAGCCAGTACGCCGCGCGTGGTGTTGCTCAGCAGATCCGACATCGCCCATCGCCAGAAGGACAGCACATCGAATCCCACCGGTCTGCCGATAACGTGAAAGCGTTCAGTACCGCACTTGCGATCCACCCGAATCCGCCCCAGAGAAGGTGCCATAACCATCTCCCTGCAATTTGTGAAATCCTCTGCAAGCTGAGCCGCTGAACGAAGCGCGGGGCATTAACGCGCCCTCTCAATCCACAATCGTCCCCCTTCCCCAATCCAAAATCCGCAATCCAAAATCCAAAATGAGATCGGTGTTCATCGGTGCCCCATCGGTGGCCATAGTCAACGGTACAGATCGCGCTCCCGGATGTACCGTTCCACCGCTTCGGGGACCAGATAGCGAATGGATCTGCCCTCCCGTATCCGCCGGCGGATCTCTGTGGCGCTGATGTCGATCAGGGGGGCTTCGATGATGTTCTTCTCCAGGTGGCGGAACGCCGGCGGGAGGGACGCGAAATCAAACCGCCAGCCGGGGCGGGCCATGAGGATCAGGTTGGCTTCGCGGATCAGGTCCTCCGGCCGGTGCCACTGCGGCAGGATGGCCAGCATGTCGGCGCCGATCAGCCAGTTCACCTGCTTCTCGCCACGGCGCTTCAGCTCCAGGACCGTATCGATCGTATAGCTGGGCCCGCTTCGGCGAAGCTCCAGATCATCCACATCGAACAGCGGATCGCCGGCAGTCGCCAGGCGGCACATGGCTAAGCGGTGCTCGGGCGCTGCCAGGTCGGTCGAGCCGGGTTTGTGCGGCGGCTGGGCGCTGGGGACGAGGATGATCCTGTCGAACCCCCCCCTTTCAGCGACCGCGCGGGCGCAGATCAGGTGGGCGTTGTGGATCGGGTTGAAGCTGCCGCCAAACCAGAGGGTCGCCATGGGGGTCTATCGAGGGGATCAGATGGGGACTAAATGTGGATAACTCCCGTTGGGATGGTATTGCCGTTGCAGGCCTGACTCAAACGCCCTCGGGCTGACCGGGGGCGTACGATCAGGTGTCCAGTCGCGATCGCGGCGATCGCCACCGCGGCTGAAACACAGCCTAAGATCATACGTATTAAATCGTTACGTCAACGCATCTGTTGGGTGCGACGGTGGTTCGCAGGCGACGCAAGAAAATCGCATGCGAAGAATATTTTGGCCCCGATCCGGGTTAAGACCATCGGACCCACTGATTGCTAAGGAATGGAGTGTCACGTGGCCACCGCAACGCTGCAAAAGAACAAGCCCACACAGGCTTCTCGCCGGGCACCGGTGCCGCGCGCTCTGCGCCAGCGCGTTGAGCCGTTGCTGGATGAAGACTACACCTACATGGACAGCCCGCTGTTCGCCCGCAAGGGCATTGAAAACGAGCTGTTCGCTGAGGGCGATCAGGCCCCCGCGCTGCCGATGATCGGCTGGTATCAGCCGACGCGCGACGACATCGACGCAGCGGAGGTCGGCGGCACGCCGCAACTGATGAGCCCGGAGGAGGAACGCATCATGTTCCTCCGCTACAACTACGCCAAGTCGCGCCTGCACAAGCTGCAGAAGCGCATCCGCCGCGAGGGCCTGACCAAGGCCGCGGCTGAGGAGTTCCTGAAGTGGCATCGCCGCTACGAGCACCTGCGCGAATACCTGGTTCGCACGAACCTGGCGCTGGTGCTGGCGATGGCCAAGCGGACGCGCCTGGGCGACGTCGACTTCGCCGAGATCGTCTCCGAGGGCAACATGGCCCTGCTGCGATCAGTCGAGAAGTTCAACGTCGAACGCGGCTTCAAGTTCAGCACCTACGCCTGCCGCGCGATCCTGAAGGCATTCAGCCGCACGGCGCAGAAGGCCTCGCGCTATCGCTCGCGGTTCCCGGTTGAGTTCGAGCCGGATCTCGAGAAGAGCGACTGGGCTGACCGCAAGCGCGACATGGTCGAGGAAGACTGCGTCGATGAGCTGAAGGCGATCGTCGAGCGGAACCTTGCGGACCTGTCCAGCGTCGAAGAGACGGTGATCAAGCGCCGTTTCAACTGGGAGCAGGAGGATGATGCTCCGCTGACGCTCGAAGAGGTCGGCAAGATCATCGGCGTGACCAAGGAGCGTGTCCGCCAGATCCAGAACAAGGCCCTGGCCAAGATCCGGCAGGTCCTTGAGGATGGTGTCCTCCGATCGACGCCGCGCAAGGCGGATGATTGATCAACATCCAACGCGGAGAACGCGGAGGATGTCGCAGAGGCCGCAGGCAAGCATTCATGCTTCCCTGCGGCCTTTTGCTTTAGACACGAGATGGCCTAACCAGGTTGATGAGTGGGCAGTGGGCAGGGAAGTTCCAAGGTCCAACCACCAAGCTCCAGGGAAGCACCAAACACAAAAGAACCAAGCACAAAACACCAATCCAAAATCCGCAATCAAAAATCCAAAATCGACGTAGCTCTGCGTCTCTGCGGTGAGCAATCCCCTATGCCGCCTGCGGGGCGAAGCGGTGCAGGACTTCGGGCAGGTGTTTGATGCCGCGGCGCATGGCTTTGCTTACGGCGTAGCGCATGGACATCTCAAAGCGCCTTTGGACGCGGTGGTCGATCGGCACGCCATAGCGGCGCATCTGCTGGATCGCCCACTGCCAGACGTGATACTCCTCTTCGCAGCGATGCTTGTAGACGTTGAAGCCGATGGCGTGGTGGCCGATCTCGTGCAGGAAGATCGCCAGGCTGATCGGCGTCTTGGGATACGGCGCTTCGATCCAGTTGATCACGCGGCCGTCGGCCATCTGGACGCGCCACGCGCAGCCGCTCATGGCGCGCCGCCATCGGCGGACGCGCACCGCGTACCGCTGCTTCATCTCGTCAATGATCGCATCGTATGGAGCCACCACCCGAAAACTCTACAGATCGCGCGCCGTCGTACAAGTCGGGTATCATGCTTCGCTGATGCTGGGCGCGATCGAACCAACCGAGATGCCCGGACCGTCGCTGGCGATTCTCGCGACGATGGTGCTGCTGATCGCAGCCGCCAGCGGCGTGTTCTGGATGCTGACGCGACGATGGGTGCGCGGGCGGCGCATGGGTGCGCTGTACGAATGGGCGCGCGCCAACGGCATGCGCCTCGTGCGCGACGGCAGCGTCGAGCTGCCTGAAGCGCTCACACAGCTTGCGGAGTGTCCCACACCGCTGCTGGCGCTGGGACGCGAAGGGCTGATCATCGCGCAGGTGCGCACGATGCCGTCGCACGCGCAATTGCAGGCTCAGCGGTGGAACGTGCTGCTGCGCAAGCTGCCCAGCCGCTGGCCGACGACGGCGCTTCGGCCGGCGCTCAGCCCGCAGAGCCTGATCGACCTGTACGCCCTGCCGGCGATCCCGGGGCTGCTGTCGCCGGAGCGGTTTCTCGTGCATGGCGTCGATCGGCGCGCAGCGGCTGCTGTCGTGGCGTCGCCACTGCGGGCGCTGCTGCCGGCGGATGTGGGGCTGGTGCTGGTGGGCAACTGGATGATCCTGGAGTTCTCGACGCGGCCGTTCGATGGGACGGAGTTCAGCCGGCTGATCGCTGTTACGGATCAGCTCGTTGAAAAGCTGCCGGCGCCCGCAGAACCGGCATAGGCAAGCCAATCTGCGCGAAAAACCGCAAATTTCGGCCAGAAATGGCGGAACAGGTGGTGTTCCGGGCCGGTAACGTCCGATATAGTTCCCGAGGGGTTTATTGGACGTTCTTGGACAAGAGATGCGGCCGGGCGAGGGCGTGGTCGCGGGTGGGGCAAACGCGAAACTGATGATGACTACAGCGATGAATCCGCCGCTTGCCGGCGAGGACAAGGATCTGCTCGTGCGCGCGACCGGCTGGCGCAATCCGCCGACCGCGATCAAGTGGCTTTTCGTGGCTGACGTCACCGTCGCACTGATGGCCGTCGCGGCGCATGCCGTCAGCGTGCTGCTGAAGTTCGACAAGATCGACCTGTTCCGTCTGGGGCAGGAAAACAACATTCCAACCTGGTATTCCTCCAGCCAACTGCTGGTCGTGGGACTGGCGCTGATGCTCTTTGCGCATCGGCGAAGCCAGCGGATGGGGTGGTTTGACTGGCGGTTGGCGCTGCCGCCGATGTTTCTCCTGCTGCTGTCTTTGGATGAGACCGCTTCGCTGCATGAGCGGATGGGCGAGGGCCTGGAGACGCTGCTGGCGAGCATGAACACGGGGACCGGCATGCGCGTCGGCACATGGACGCTGATCTGCGGGCCGCTGTTCCTCATCGGGCTGTGGCTGCTGGCGCGTCTGACCAAGCCGATCTGGCACAGCTACCGGCCCGTCGCCAGGAAGTTCGCGGTCGGGTTCGCCCTGCTGTTCGTGTCGGCGGTTGGGGGCGAGCTGATCATGAGCGCGGTGCCGGCGGACAGCATCGCCGAAAAGGCTGAGACCTTCTTCGAAGAGCTGGGGGAGATGGTCGCGGTGACGATCATGCTCTGGGCTGCGTGGGATCTGCTGCTGATGGAGCGATATGCGGCGATCACCGCCTCCGGCGAGTCGACGGACGGCGATTCCGATGCCGAACCGGCGCCGGCGATGGGGTAAGATAGCCGCATGCGCGACCCGGGCGATCGACCAAATATCATTCTGATCAATTGTGACGACCTCGGCTGGGGAGACCTCAGTTGTTATGGGCATCCCCTGCATCGCACGCCGCGGCTGGACCAGCTCGCAGCCGAGGGGACGCGCTTCACTTCGTTCTACCAGGGATCGCCGCTTTGCAGCCCATCGCGCGGGGCGATGCTGACCGGCTGCTATCCACGGCGGATCGGGTTCGACTGCTTCGAAGGGCGATATGTGCTGTTTCCCGCGCAGGGGGTGGGGCTGGATCCGTCGGAACGGACCTTCGCGACGCTGCTGCGCGATCGCGGCTATGCGACGAAGCTGGTAGGCAAGTGGCATTGCGGGGATCAGCCGGCGTTTCTGCCGACGCGGCACGGGTTCGAGCACTACTTCGGCCTGCCGTACAGCAACGACATGGGCCGCCAGGGCGGCCGTGACAAGTACCCGCCCCTGCCGCTGCTGCGCGATGATCAGGTCGTCGAGGCCCAGCCGGATCAGACACGCCTGACCGCCCGCTACACCGATGAGTGCATCCAGTTCATCCGCGCGCACCGGTCCGAGCCGTTCCTGCTGTACCTGGCACACATGCACGTGCACCTGCCGCTGTACGTCGATCCCGAGCTCGTGCCGACCTCGCCCAACGGGCGATATGGTGCAGCCGTCGCGGCGATCGACCGCTCGACCGGGCAGATCATCGACGAGCTGCGTCGCCTGGGCATCGAGCGGAACACGCTGGTGCTGTTCACCAGCGACAACGGGTCGCGCTGCGACTACGGCCCGAGCAACGGCCCGCTGCGCGGGACCAAGGGAACGATCGACGAAGGGGGCATTCGCTTGCCGCTGATCGCATGGTGGCCCGGGCGCGTGCCGGCTGGACGCGTCAGCGATGCGCTGATTGCGGGGATGGATCTGTTGCCGACGTTTGCGGCTCTGGCGGGATCGGCGGCGCCGGAGGATCGGATCATCGACGGGGTCGACGTCAGCCGGCTACTGGCAGATCCCGATCAGCCGTCGCCGCGCGAGACGTTCTTCTACTACGGCGGCAGCCATCTCGATGCGGTGCGCGATGGTCGCTGGAAGTTGATCGTCGGCCGGCACCGCTGGGGCAAGGGCGAAGACGGCTTGTGCGAGCTGTACGACCTGCAGAACGACATTGGCGAGACGACGAACGTCGCGAAGAAGCATCCGGACGTCGTGCGCGAGCTGATGAAGCGGCTGGACCAGTGCCGCGAGGACCTCGGCGACGCCGCGACCGGGGCCGAAGGCGCCAATCGCCGCCCCATCGGCCGGGTCGACAACCCCCAGCCGCTGACGACGTTCGACCCCGACTGCGCATATTTCCAGGCGATGTACGACCTCGATGAGGCGGGGTAGTAACGTAGTCGGCGGTCAGCAGTCTGCAGTCCGCAGTGAAGCGATCCAGTTATCAATCCTCAAATCCGCAATCCAAAATCGAATCCCCCTCCCCCTCCCTGCCATCCTTGCAGTCGCCTATTGCATATCTAAACTGGCAGGGTTCGAGCGATATGACAGTTGCTCCCCCCCATCCGCCTGCGCGTCAGCCGACGCTTCGACTGGACGCCGAGCCGGCGCCGCTCTGGCGGTATCTCTCGCCAGTGGCGCTGGTTGCGACGCTTTGGCGCCATCGCGTGCTGTTGCGGCAACTGGCACGCAATAACGTCTCAGCCGGGACGCGCGGGCACCTGCTGGGGCGAACCTGGGTCGTGCTGGATCCGCTGATCCTGCTGGCTGTTTACGGGTTTGTCTTCGGGATGATCTTCTACCAGCGGCCGGGCGTGCTGACGCATGGGCCGGCTGGGTTCGTGTTGTCGCTGTATGGCGGCATGCTGGCTTATCAGGTGTTTGCTTCGTCCGCCAATCAGGCGACGGCGACGGTGACGGCTGCGCGGTCGTTTGTGAAGCAGTTGGTGTTTCCGGTGGAGATTCTGCCGGCTGCAACGGTGGGTGGTGTGCTGATCGGCACGAGCATCGGGATGGTGTTGCTGCTCATTGCGACAGCCATCTTTGGTCAGGGGCTGAGCTGGGTGGCGGTGTTTTTGCCGGTGGTGCTGGTGCCGGTGGTGCTGATGGCGCTGGGGATGGCGTGGCTGGTGGCGTCGTTGGGGGTGTATATTCCGGACGTCCGCAAGATTGTGAGCGTGGTGACGCAGGTTGGGTTTTTCCTGACGCCGATCATCTGGCCGCTGGCGGCTTTCCCGGAAAAGTATCGATGGGTGGTGCATCTGAACCCGCTGACGGTGGTGGTTGAATCCGTGCGGGATGTGACGCTGCGCCAGCAGATGCCGGACTGGCCAGCCCTGGCGACGGTGACGCTGCTGGCGGTTGTGGTTTGCCAGATCGGCTATGCCTTTTTCATGAAAACGAAGCGCGGGTTTGCGGATGTGTTGTGAAGCGCGCGATCTGCGTTCATCCGCGTTTATCTGCGGTTAGAAATGTCGACTGACGACTCGTCCAATCTCGCCATACGCGTGCGCAATCTGTCGAAGGCGTATCGCGTGTATGCCCGGCCGTTTGACCGGCTGAAGGAGATGATCCTGCGCCGGCGGTGCCATGCGGTGGTGCATGCGCTGCAGGACGTGTCGTTCGACGTGCGGCACGGGGAGTGCGTGGGCGTCGTCGGGCACAACGGCGCCGGGAAGACGACGCTGCTGGCGCTGTTGACCGGCACGGTGGCGCCGACGACCGGCACCATCGAGGTCTGGGGGCGTGTCAGCGCGATCCTGGGGTTGGGGGTGGGGATGATCCCCCAGCAGACCGGCCGGCAGAACATCCGCGATGGCCTGATCACCCGCGGCGTCGAGCCGGAGCGATGGGAGGAGCTGGAGCGGGAGATCATCGAGTTCAGCGAGCTGGGCGACGCGATCGACAAGCCGGTGCAGACCTATTCCAGCGGCATGGCGATGCGGCTGAACTTCTCGATCGCCCACGCCGTCGAGCCGGACATTCTGATTGTGGACGAAGCCCTGTCCGTCGGCGACGCGCGGTTCGTGTTCAAGTGCCAGAAAAAAATGCGCGAGTTCCTGGACAAGGGACGGACGCTGTTTTTTGTGTCGCACAACCTGTCTTCCGTGCGGGAGCTGTGTACCCGGGCACTGTTGCTGGAGCAGGGGCGATTGACGGCCAGCGGAGACGTGTCGATGGTTCTGCGGGAGTACCAGCTCCGCTATTTCAACGAGCGTTCGCGCGACCGAGCCGAGGCGCCTCGGCGCGAAGAAGTCGCAGGTGCTCAAACCTGGGGGCGGGGCGAAGTTCGGGTGGTCTCGACGGAGGTGCACGGCGCCGATCAGGGGCCAGGCGGTTTGTGGACGATCGCCCAGGGCCGGGACTTGGTCGTGGATGTTCGCTTGCACACGGCCCAAGAGATCCCAACACCGGCGATCGGCGTTATCCTGACGAGCGGCTACGGCAACCGGATCACCGGTTTCTCGACAGCCGGCAGCCACAAGCCACTGGATCCGGTGCAGCCGGGCGAGTTCGCATTCCGCTATCGCATGCCAACATTTGTCCAACCGGGAAGCTACCGGCTGGAACTGATCATCGCGGACACCTCCGGCGACGAACCCACGCTGCTGGGTATCTGGGAGGAGTTGCTGCGTTTGAAGGTCGTCTGGAACGACTATCGGGTCCAGGGATATACGGATTGCGGCGCCTCGATCGAGATCGGCGGAACTGTCTTCTCGATGCAAGCCGAACGTGAGCTGCGAAATCGCGAACGCGCGGCACACACTGCCTGAGTTCCATGAGCCACGACGCATCACAACCGCTGTTTGTCCACGTCCATATCCACAAGTGCGCCGGAACCGCGTTCAACGAACTCGTACGAAGAAGCTTTGCGCCGTACCACCTCGACGCTTACATCGCCAACCCCTTTCCCAGCTATCAGCCGGCGGAGCTGGACAACCTGGTCCGCCGCTGGCCGACGGTCCGCTCGATCGCATCCCACTCGATCCGGATCTACCCACAGTGGATCGGGAATCGGCGACCGCTGTACGTCTGCTTTCTCCGCGAGCCGATCGACTGGTTCGTTTCGTATCTCACCTACGCACAGACGCACCTTCACGAACTGACGCCGGAGCATGTGGCGACGTTTCCGCCAGATGCTGCGTCCATGCCGCTTGCGGACTTGGCGGCTGCGATGGTGCAGCGATTCACAACCCAGCCGACGGTGTATTGCACATTCATCCGCTACCTGGCTGAGAGTGCATTTCGACACGCGCTGTCGGGCCTGATGGACCTGCCACCGATCGATGCGCCATTGAACGGTGAGCCCGCGAGGTTGTTTGACGCGATGGGGCTGCACATGGCGCAGCGGACATTGTCGCGGTTTTTCTTCGTGGGGGTTGTCGAGCAGATGCCGCAGTCGCTGCAACTCCTGCGACAGCGGTTGCAGCAGGAAGGCATCGAGCTGCGACCGGATCCATTGCCCGAAGTGAACGTGACGCGCCACAAGCGGGATGATCTGCACTGGCTTTCGCCGGACCATCCCACTGGCGCGATGATCCGTCATTGGTTGAAGGACGATCTGAAGTTGTATCAGTGGGCGGCGGATCGGCTCGCGTCGCAAGCGCAATAGTCATTCCGGCTTCAGAGCGATCGCGATGTTGCGGGACGCGAGGGACGGCGACGACGCGATCGTCTGCGCGTCCAGGCGACGGTGGAAGGGATGGGTCGGATCGAGGCGCTCATCGCCATTCAGTGCTGCGCAGTAGAGTGCAACGGGTCGACCATCGCGCATCAGCAGGTTGGGACGCTCCAGGCGATGGACGCGCTGAAGCCCTTGGGCGGTCGGCCAACCCGGAACGAAGGCCAGTCTTGCCCGGCTGGGATCCCATGCGATGCCGTCGTCACTGTCGATGATGGCGATGCCATTGGGTACCCCGCAGAGCCGACCGCTCATGTCTTTGAAGAGCATGAAGAACCGGCCGTCCTGAATCCACACGCACATGTCCTCGATGTTGACCCCGCGGCCGGGCGAGAGGATTGGGTTGTGCGGATGCGGTGTAAACGGGCCTTCGGGTGTTGGCGCAGTGGCCAGCGAGAACACCAGGCTTCCA
Source organism: uncultured Phycisphaerales bacterium (assembly GCA_937904525.1). Classification (GTDB taxonomy): domain Bacteria; phylum Planctomycetota; class Phycisphaerae; order Tepidisphaerales; family Tepidisphaeraceae; genus CALEKX01. The sequence continues at coordinate 2,617 of CALEKX010000025.1, read as the reverse complement.
TGCTCGGGATGAATCGTTTTGTAATAGAGGTAGCAGCGTCCGTCGGGTGCAATGACGGCTGACGGATTGCTGTGGAAGGTGTCGGTGGGATCGAGCAGCGGCTGGGGTAGGCGTCGCCAGGGGCCGGTTGGACTCTCGCCGATCAAAACGCCGATGCGCTGCCGCATGCGCTCGTGGCCGTCGCGGATCTGCGTCATCTTCAGTTGCAGTTGGGGCACGGCATCGGGGCCGTACTGAGCGGCTGGGTCATGCTGGGTTCCGGTGTAGTAGAGATAAATCCGTCCGTCGTGCTCCAGGACGGTTGGGTTGAACACCGAGTGGTGGTCCCAGAAGTAGCCGCCGTTGGGGTGCATCTCGGTGCGGTCGTCGAGGATGACCTCGCGGGTGACGAATGGCCCGGTGACGGAGGTACTGGTGGCTCGGCAGATCTCAGCCCGCCAAAGCCATCCGAGGAACCCTGACTACTTCGGCCAGCGCGTCCCGTAGAAATGGACCGTTTCGGGACCCTCTTCCCCCGGGCCGATCAGGGCGTCGCCGCCCCAGCAGTAGAACTGATCGTCCTGCCATCCAGCCGGTTCGACGATTGGAAGCATGCGCGATTCCCACAGCGCGGTCTGGCCGGCAGGCTGCGACGGAACCACCTGTGCAGGCGCAAACGCGCCCAGCCGGGACAACGTCCACCCCGCTGCGGCAGCGGCTGCAAATGCGAGAATTTGGCGTCGCGATGGCTGCGGGCTGGGCATCGTGGAGCATTATGCCCCTTCACATCTTCGTGTGCCATTGCATGATGGGCTTGACATGCGGGGAGGGGTAATGCATAATCCCTCGCGTCGGTTCCTTCCACCGGCTTGCCTCTGGCTGCGGTGCCTGAACCGCGGCGCTTGATGAGGCCGAGCCGCCTGTTGCGATTTGCAACCTTTGGCATAATCGGTTTCCGGCGAACTCCCCGGATGGGAGAGTCGTAAGACTGGATGCGGCTGATTCAGCCCATTCAAGTTTTGCCGGCCCGGCTGACGATTCAGCAGGGGCGGTGAGGAAACTGCCGCCGGAGGTGGTCACGACCGAGACGAAAAAGATTTTTCGTTCGAGGCGTTGACAGGAAGAAAACCGACGATAAGATTCGCCGCTCCCGAGTCGGGGATGACGCCCGACCGAGAGGGTGACAACGGCGGTAACGAAAGTTGCCACCGGGGTTTACAAAAAGTTATCAGCCACGAACTTCCCGCGAAGTCGGGGCATCGATAACAACCCTGCTCTTTGACAAGTGAATAGTCGGATAGCCGCGAGGGTGTGAGTTCGGACGCGTTGTGTACAGCGTGGTCCGGACGCTAAATGATCCTCCGATTCCGGCTTCGGCCGGAGTCGGTTGACTCAGCATCTTCGTGGCGCACGCAGGTGTGAGAGCTTGCTCTTGCACCAAAGTGATCTTCCTTGATCAATTCAAGAAAGTGTTCCATCGTTTCGCGACGATGGACGCCAGTAAGAAGATGTTTGAGCCTTGCATCACGTTTGGCTGTGTCACTTGTGGCGCAGTTCGGACGTGACTGCCCTACCGATCTTAGCCGGTCGGGTGGGCAGTAAAACCCCCTTTGGCAGGTTGTCTTGCCTGCTATAAGGGTTGGACAAACTCGTTTCGAGGATAAACACGGGCCGTGAAACCGTAAGTCCTGGTGTAACGCCAGGTTGGAGGAACGGTTCGTGCCGAGAAATTTCAATTGAAGAGTTTGATCCTGGCTCAGCCTGAACGCTGGCGGCGTGGCTAAGACATGCAAGTCGCACGGGCGTAGCAATACGTCAGTGGCGAACGGGTGAGTAATGAATCGCTAACGTACCCCGAGCTCTGGGATAGCCAGCCGAAAGGCTGGGTAATACCAGATGAGACCACGATATCGCATGATATTGTGCTCAAAGCTCCGGCGGCTCGGGATCGGGCGATTTCGTATCAGCTAGTTGGTGAGGTAATGGCTCACCAAGGCGACGACGCGTAGCCGGACTGAGAGGTTGGCCGGCCACATCGGGACTGAGACACTGCCCGGACTCCTACGGGGGGCTGCAGTAACGAATCTTCCGCAATGCACGAAAGTGTGACGGAGCGACGCCGCGTGTGGGATGAAGTCCTTCGGGATGTAAACCACTGTCAGGGGTTAGAAAGTTCTGATCAACCCCAGAGGAAGGCACGGCTAACTCTGTGCCAGCAGCCGCGGTAAGACAGAGGTGCCGAGCGTTAGGCGGAATCACTGGGCTTAAAGCGTGTGTAGGCGGACAGGTAAGTACCTTGTGAAATCCTGCGGCTTAACCGCAGAACTGCTTGGTATACTGCTTGTCTTGAGCCACTTAGGGGCAGCCGGAACAGATGGTGGAGCGGTGAAATGCGTAGATATCATCTGGAACGCCGATGGTGAAGACAGGCTGCTGGGAGTGTGCTGACGCTGAGACACGAAAGCCAGGGGAGCGAACGGGATTAGATACCCCGGTAGTCCTGGCCCTAAACGATGTCCACTAGATCGTGGCGCCTCTGACGGTGTCACGGTCGAAGCAAAAGTGTTAAGTGGACCGCCTGGGAAGTACGGTCGCAAGGCTAAAACTCAAAGGAATTGACGGGGGCTCACACAAGCGG
>CALEKX010000024.1 GCA_937904525.1 uncultured Phycisphaerales bacterium | reverse complement strand
GAGACGAAGAGACGAAGTGGCGTCCTGCGTGTTTCGGGACGCAAGGGCGTGGGGGGGAGGCGCGACGGCTCTTGAAACTTGGAACTTCTTTGGAACTTGGTGGTTGGAACCTGGAGCTTCGTCGGCGCGAAGTAACCGTTTCACCCCAAACCACTTACATTCAGCCCGACTTCATCTGTTCGTCTCCCGGTCTCTTTGACTCTCCACCGCAAACTTTCCGAATCGCCCCCCACACAGTAGTCTGATGCCTATGACACAGGCGGTGCTGACCGCAATTGGGCCGGATCGGCCGGGGCGGGTGGAGGACCTGTCGCGGTTCATCTTCGAGCACGGCGGGAATATCGAGACCAGCCGGATGCTCAATCTCGGTGGTCACTTCGCCATGATGGTGATCGTCGGCGGGTCCGACGACGCCATCGCAGCCATCGAGCGGCACCTGCCCGCCTTCGCTGACGGGGCCCAACTGGCCTGCCGGATCCTTCCGGTTCTGGCGGATGCAGCGACCCGCGGCAATTGGAAGCTGATCTCACGCGGAAAGGACCGTGCCGGCGCGCTGCATCAGGTTTCGCACCTGCTTCGATCCCTGGCGGTCAATATCGAGGGGGTCAACTCGCGCGTGACGCCGGGCGGGGAAACTGCGGCAGGGGAATTCGAGCTGGAAATGCTCCTGACGGTTCCGACGCATGTTCCGGTGAGTAAGCTGCGGGAATACGTGGGCCACCTGTGGAGCGATCAGCCAATCGCATGGGAACTGGTCGAAGCATCGCCATCGGCTGCTCCTGCATCGGCGCCACCACCTGCCGGGGCCGCAGGTCCTGCGTGAACTTCACGATCGCCTCGCACACCCGCTGTTCTTCCAGCAGTTGAGCCCCATGCAGGGCACATCCCTCCAGCAGCACGCGCCGAACCACCGACCGGGCGGACAGCGCCAGCGGCTCGAGCATATCGGCTGGAACGTGCTGATCGTCGCTGCCATGGGCGATGAGGATGGGGCATTTCACATCCTTCAGCCGCTGGGCGGTGTCAAAGCGATGCCGCACGAGCATCTGTACCGTCCGATCCGGCAGGCGATGCTGAAGCAGGTCGCACATGCTGGTCATCGTGCTCAGCAGCACCAGGCCGGCGACGTCGTGACGCGCCGCCAGTTCCGTCGCAACGGCGCCGCCTACGCCGCAGCCGACCAGCAGAACCCGCTGGGGATCCGTTTGCGGCTGTTCGAGCACGTAGCGGAGGGCCGTGTCGGCTGTGGCGTAAAACGCCTTCTCCGACGGCTCGCCGCTGCTCATGCCATAGCCCAGGTATTCGGGGCAGGCGACGTTCATGCCCAGCCGACGCAGCCGCTCGACCTGCGGCGCGACGGCGGCGAGATTCATCTCAGCGGAGTAGAACAGCAGGGCCGTGGGGCACTCGCGCGGCTGGGGATGCGGCGTGCCGTCCGCCCGCAGCGCAGGGCCCATGAGCATGACCATGAAGTGCGCCTGGGTGGTGTCCCCGGGCTTGGCCTGCACGGGCAGGCGGACAACCTGAGTCCCGCTGGGCGCATCCAGCCAGGCGCGGCTCTTGCCCTGGGAGAAGTGTCCGGGGAAGACCAGCGCGACCTGATGCCGCAGGCCGTTGATCGCGCGCAGGGCGCACATCGCGCGGTTGACTTTCTCCGACAACTGCCGCCACCCGCCGGCCAGCAGGCTGATGCGAGCGGCGTGGGAGGAGTCGTGGGGATGCGATGTCGTCGTCATGGCGGGCCTCATTACGGGACTTGCAGTGAAATCTGCCCTGCTCATCGGACGTAGCCACCATTTCTAACCAGCCCGTGCTGCGGTTGAGAATGGCAAAACTATCGCGCCATCGCCAGAACATGCGGGACGGCTGATCTTATCGGACGAGGGCATTATCGGACGTCTGCGGTGCGGCGCAGCCTCGCTTCGTCTTCGATCCCACGAATCCCAGCTTCTGGAGGCGGAAAAGGGGGCAAGCTGTAACGCCTGGAGGGTGCATAGACGGGGTGCGCCGGCAGGACCCCGCGCCGGTTCGCCAGGCCCGCACGCTTCGGCCCCTACAATGTCGGCCCCGGCTCGCATATCTTGTAGTCTCGGATGACACAGGACGTTACGACGCCCATCGTCGAGGCGCGGCAGATCACGATGCAGTTCCCGGCTGTGCGGGCGCTGCATCGCGTGTCGCTGACGCTGCGCGCCGGCGAGGTGCATGGCCTGGTCGGCGAGAACGGCGCCGGCAAGAGCACGCTGATGCGCATCCTCTCGGGCCTGCAGACGCCGACCTCCGGTCAACTGCTGATCGGCGGCCAGCCGGCGGTGATCCGCGGCCCAGCCGATGCGATGGCCCGCGGCATCGCCATGATTCACCAGGAGCTCAATCTGGTGGACGAGCTCAGCGTGGCTGACAACATCTTCCTCGGCCGCGAGAAGACCCGCTTGGGGTTTGTCGACCGACGCACGACGATGGAGGCCGCGCGGCAGGTGCTGGCGAGCTTCGGGTGCGACATCGACCCGAAGGTGCGCACCGGCTCGCTGTCGATCGCGCAGCAGCAGATGGTCGAGATCGCCAAGGCGCTGTCACAGAACGCGCGTGTGCTGATCATGGACGAGCCGACGGCTGTGCTGACGGCGGCGGAGTCGCGCAAGCTGTTCGATCTGATCCACGACCTGCGGCGGCGCGGGATCACGATCGTCTACATCTCGCACATTTTGCGGGAGGTGCTGAACATCTGCGATCGGATCACGGTCCTGCGCGATGGCGAGGTCGTGACGACGCTCGAGCCGGAGCGCGTGAAGCAGACCAGCGAGTCGCAGCTCGCGGGGTTGATGGTCGGGCGGCAGATGGCGGATTACTTCCCGCCGCGTCCGACCGGCAGCGGTGAGGTTGTGCTGAGCGTCGAAGGGCTGTCGGTGCCGGAGTTGGTGGAGGGCGTGTCATTTGACGTGCGGCGGGGGGAGATTCTCGGGTTCGCCGGGCTGGTAGGCGCGGGGCGGACGGAGATGGCTGAAGCCATCGTGGGCCTGCGGCGTCGCAGCGGCGGGGTGATCCGCCTGTCTGGACGGCCGGTTGCGATCGACGATGTGCGCGATGCCGTGAAGCTCGGCATCGCCTATCTGTCGGAGGATCGCAAGGCGGCGGGGCTGACGCTGGGCATGAGCATCGTGGCGAACACGACGATTGTGAACCTGAAGAAATACGCCCGACTGCTGATCGACAGGCGTGCGGAGCTTCGCTCAGCCGAGGCGCATGTGAAGCGGCTGCGTACGCGCATCGGGCGGCTGGGCGATCCGGTGGCGACGCTCAGCGGCGGCAACCAGCAGAAGGTCGCCCTGGCCAAGTGGCTGGAGATTGCCCCGCAGGTGCTCATCATTGACGAACCGACGCGCGGCGTGGACATCGGGGCCAAGGAGGAGATCTACCGCCTGATCCGCGAGCTGACCGATGAAGGGATGGCTTGCGTGATGATCAGTTCGGAGATGAACGAGCTGCTGGGCATGGCGACGCGGATCGCAGTGATGCGCGACGGGCGGCTGGTGACGATCCTCGACGGCGCAAGCGCCACCGAAGAGCAGATCATGCTGCATGCCGCTGGCGTGACAGCGGAGCAGACGTCCAACGGGGCACGGGCTGCCAGCCCGTGATTCTCAAGACAAGACCACGGGCGGCTCGCCCGTGCCACACAGAATCAGCATGAGTGAAAAGACTGACATTCTCGAGACTTCGGTCCCCACGCGCCAGCCGGTGGAGCTTGCGTACGGCAGCGCGGCGCAGCCGGGGGCTGCGAAGAAGATCCGCGCCCTGCTCGACCGCATCCCAAGCTGGTCGGGCGCGGTGCTGGGGCTGATCCTGCTGTGCGTCATCACGGCGATCATGGAGCCGGCCTTTGTGCGGCCGGACAACATCGTCAACATCCTCAACCAGAACGCCACGATGGGCATCGTGGCGGTGGGGATGACGCTGGTGATCATTCTCGCGGGGATCGACCTGTCGGTCGGATCGCTGCTGGCGCTGGCGGGCGGGGTGGGGATCCTGACGCTGAATGTCGGCGGCGTCGACGGCGGGACGTTCAGCGTCCTGCGGGCATTGGCGGTGATGATCATCATCGGCACGCTCGGCGGCGCGATCAACGGCGGGCTGATCGCCAAAGGCAACATCGCGCCGTTCATCGCGACGCTGGGGGCGCTGGTGGCGTTCCGTTCGGCGGCGGTGTGGATTGCCGATGGCGGGCAGTTTCGCGGCGAAGGCCCGATGCTGTTCACGGACATCGGCCGCGGCTGGGCGATTCCGGGGACGAACGTCAGCCGCGTGGCGGGGCGCGTAACGCCGCTGGTGCTGCCGTATGCGGTGATCATCTGGGCGGCGGTGGCCCTGATCGCGTCGATTTTGCTGAATCGCACGCGGCTGGGGCGGTACATCATCGCCATCGGCTCGAACGAGCGGTCGGCACGCTACTCCGCCATCCCGGTCGATCTGGTGAAGATCATCACCTACAGCCTGCTGGGGCTGATGGTGGGCATTGCCGCCGTCGTCGAATCGACGAAGTTCAACTCGATCAACAGCGCCAATACGGGCAATCTTCTGGAACTGGACGCCATCGCCGCTGTGGTCATTGGCGGCACGCGCATGCAGGGGGGCGTAGGCAGCATCGGGGGGACGGTCGTCGGTGTACTGCTGATCGGTGTGATCAAGAACATGCTGGTGATGCTGGGCGTGCCCAGCCTGGCGCATGGGCTGGTGATGGGCGCGATCATCATCGTGGCGGCGCTGATCCAGCAGATCGGCCGGCGCTCGGCGTGAGCGGGTGGTGGGGGGCCGGTATACTCTGGCGAAGGTCTCAGGAAACGAAAGGAGCCGTGCATGACTAGGCGCAAGTGGCTGGTGGGGATGCTCGTGGGTTTTGTGGGGCTGATCGGGTTGGCCGGCTGTAGCGGCGGTGATTCCCAGCCGCAGGGCGACGGGAAGACGATCCGCATCGGCGTGTCGATTCCGGCGGCCACGCACGGCTGGCCGGCGGGCGTCGGCTGGTGGGCCGAGCAGACGATCGCCAAGTACCCCGACATCCAGTGGCAGTTCCAGCGGGCCAGCAACGCCCGCGAGCAGGCATCGCAGATCGAGACGATGCTGGTCAAGGGTGTCGATGCCCTGGTTGTGCTGCCGTTTGACTCCGATACCGCCATCCCCGCGATCGAGCGGGCCAAGGAGCAGGGGGTGTTCGTCGTCAGCGTCGACCGCGGCCTGTCCAAGCCCGTGGCGGATGTCTATGTCGCCGGCGACAACCGAGCCTTTGGCCGCGAGAGCGCCAAGTACATGGCTGAGAAGCTCGGCGGCAAGGGCAATATCGTGATCCTGCGCGGCCTGCCGGTCGAGATCGATCAGGAGCGCTTCAGCGCAGCCATGGAGGTCTTCAACCAGCATCCCGAGATCAAGGTACTGGGCGCCCAGCCGGGCAACTGGAACCGCAAGGACGCGCATGCGGTCATGCAGAACTTCCTGACGCAGTTTGACAAGATCGACGCCGTGTGGGCGGCTGACGACGACATGGCCCTGGGCGTCGAGCAGGCGATCCGCGAAGCCGGCCGCCAGGATCAGATCTGGATCTTCGGCGGCGCGGGCATGAAGGACATCGTGAAGAAGGTCCTCGACAAGGACCCCATGTTCCCGGCTGACGTGACCTACCCGCCGGGCATGATCGCAGCCGGCATCGAGCTGGCTGTGGCGCAGATGCGCGAAGGGGACTACGTCGAAGCCCACGACAACATCCACGAGCACCTGGGTGTGACGCGCCAGCAGCTTGAGGCGGTCAAGGCTCAGGAGCAGGGGCAAAAGTCCCTGACGCTCGACGTCCACCTGATCACGCCGGAGAACGCGGAGAAGTACTACTTCCCCGATTCGGTGTATTGATGGGGTGGGTGTAGTCTGTTGTTAGTTGCGGGTTGCCAGTTGCCAGTGGGTGATTCCGCTGGCAACTGGCAACTTTGTTTTCGGTGGGGCAGTTCTGGTCGTGAGTAGGGCAGAGTATTGCCTGCCGCGATCGCGGGCCACTGATAACTGACAACTCTCCTTACATCGGCTCCTTCGCGACCGTCTCGTCGTAGATCCGCAGGAGCTTGGTCTTATCGAAGATCATCTCCTGGCGGCTGGTGCCGACGATGTCGTAGATGTGTGTGAGCTCGATGGCGTCGCAGGGGCAGGCTTCTTCGCACATGCCGCAGTAGATGCAGCGGAGTTCGTCGATGTCAAACTTCGCCGGGTACTTCTCGCGGTCATCCCAGGGGGCCTCGGCGGCTTCGATGTGGATGCAGCGCGCCGGGCAGGCCGTCGAGCACATGAAGCAGGCGACGCACTTGACGCGGCCTTCCTCATCCTTGTTGAGGCGATGCACGCCGCGGTAGGTCGGCAGGTTCATGCCGCCTTCCTCAACGGGCAGATCCTCGCGGCGCTGCTCGGGGTACTGGAGGACGCGATGGTTGCCGCTGAAGACGCGGAACATGTGCTTCATCGTCGTGCCCAATCCAGCCAGCACCTGCGGCAGGTAGAACTGGTCAGCCAGCGTGAGCTGCGGTTCTTCGAGTTCGATGATGTCCGAAGGTTTCATGATGATTGACTCTATATCTGCTGGAACTTTGCTCCGGCGCTAACTGGAGAACTACCACGCCACAGCACCGCTGGTTGCGGCGCCGGCGGGGCCGGTGTCGCCGTGAGACGGCGTAGCCGGCGTCGGCTGGCGAACGGGCGTGCCCGGCAGGGGCGTATGCTGGAATCGGCTGCCCGGAACCCGGACCTTGCGGTTCAGGTTCGTCGAGGGGATCAGCCGGCTGGCGAACATGACGATCGCCAGGATTACCACGTTCGAGCCCAGGAGAACCAGAGCCATCCGGCCGTCCAGGCGACGCAGCGTCAGGAAGCTGTCGCTGGTCGGGGCGAAGAAGTACATCGTCACCACCGTCGCCAGGAAGATCGCGATGCTGATCGGGATCAGCCCGCGCCATGCCAGCGTCAGGATCTGGTCGAACCGGAAACGCGGGATGCTCCAGCGGACCCAGATGAAGACGAACAGCACGAAGATCGTCTTGGCCAGGAAGACCACCGTCCGCAGGATGCAGACCACCAGGCTGTCGCTGACCGACGGATTGACCGGATCGGCCCCGGTGAGGCCCGGGAAGTGCCAGCCGCCCAGGAACAGCGCCACCAGCACGGCACTGGTCGTCACCATGCCGGCATACTCGGCCATGAAGAACAGGGCGAACCGCATCGAGCTGTACTCGGTGTGGTAGCCGCCGACCAGTTCCTGCTCGGCTTCAGCCGTATCGAACGGCAGGCGGTTGGCTTCAGCGTGGATGCAGATCAGGAACATGAAGAACGCCAGCGGATGGGCAAAAACGTTCCATGCCGGGATCCAGCCGGCCCAGTAGTGGGCCTGGCGATCCACGATCTCGCCCAAGTCCAGCGTGCCCGAGAGCACGACGATCGTCACGATCGCCAGGCCCAACGGGATTTCGTAGCTGATCATGTTGGCGGTCGCACGCAGGCCGCCCAGGAACGAGTACTTGTTGTTGCTGGCCCAGCCGCCGATCACCACGCCATACACCGCCAGCGATAGCGACGCCACCACGAACAGCACGCCAATGTTCAGATTCGAGATCTGGAAACGCCAGCCGGACACGTACGTCGCCAGCACGCGCGAACCGGCAGGGAGGCTGAGGGCCTGCTGGCCGGGCAGGAGATCGCCTTCGCGGCTGAACAGCGTCGTCGGCACCTCCGGATCGGCGTAGTAGTCGACCGGCGAGCCCGCGGGCACGACCTGCAGCTTCAGATGGCCCTGGATGTCATGGAACGCCGGCAGGTTCTGTTCGATGTTGGCCACGGCTGCCGCCACAGCCTCGCTGGGCGTAGCGCCCGCCTCGATCGAGGGCGTCAGGTCGACTGTGTGCTGGGTGCCCATGATCCCGCCCCAGGGGATCACCGCGATCGAGATGATGACCACGATGATCATGCTGACTGGCGCGATCGTGAAGAGGATGCCATCGGTTCCCTTGGGCCGATAGTCTTCCTTCACGAAGAACTTCAGGCCGTCAGCCAGCGGCTGAAGCAACCCGAACGGCCCGACGCGGTTCGGTCCAAGCCGGTCCTGGATCCACGCGGCGCCTTTGCGCTCCAGCAGGATCAGGTACGCCACCAGGCCGAGCACGGCAAAGTGGATCACCAGCAGGATGTACAGCCAAGGGGGGATATGCGATTGAATCCAGTCAAGCATGTCAGTGTTTCTGTCAAAGGATAAGGCACGGACGGCACAAGGGCCCACCGTACGGTTTTCTCGTCAATCGATCCACTCCACTGCGTCGACCCAGGCCTTTACGGCCGGCAGCCAGGCTTCAAACGTACGATCCGGCGCTCAGCAGGTGTTTCAGCCTGGGCGGTGGCGCACAGACCCGCGGTCAATGCGGCGCACAGCCCCAGCGATATCACGCGCTTCAACGACATCGATTCCTACAGCTCCACAAACTCGAATGCCGGCTCTTCGGCGTCTTCCGACGGGATGGTGACCTCGGCAAACGGGCTGCCCATCTCCTGGCGGACGGAGGGGGCGTGATACTGGCCCTTGCGGTCGAGCATCGCGTAGTACACGTCGCCTTCGCGGCGGGTGCCGTCGGCGGGGGTGATGGCCGCCACGAACGCCTGCAGGCGGTTCTGGTGGTTTTCCCAGGTGCCGTCCTTCTCAGCCCATGTGGCCGACGGCAGCAGGATGTCGGCGCTTTCGGAGATCGCGCTGGGCAGGATGTCCTGCACAACCTTGAAGCCGCGCTTGAACAGCGCCGGCAGGGTCTTGGGCAGCCACTGACTGTGGTATCCGCCGACAATCCAGCCGCCCTTGAGGGCCTTGAGATGGGCTGCCTCGCCGGCTGTGAACTCGTCGAACGTTGCCGTCGGCCCGCCAGCCATCTGCATCACGCGGCGAACGCCGTTGGCATTGGGGACCTTCTCCGCCTTGATGCGGAAGGTCTCCTGCTTGGTGCGGCTGTTGTAGAAGACCTCGTCTTCGCCCGTGCTGGGCACCGGACCGAGGACGAGCACCGCCTTGGGGTCGATGCTGCGGATCGCCTGGATCAGCAGCCACGCCTCTTCGCAGGCCATCATCGGCGAGAGCATCGCATACAGGCTGCCTTCGCCGCTTTCGGCTTTGAGCTTCTGCAAGCCCGCGATGGCTTCGCTGACGGCGGTGTCGTACGCGACGGGCACCTGCGTGCCGTACTGCAGCTTCATCGCCTGTTTCAGGCGGTTTTCGTCATGAACGATGTGGTAGCTGTGGCGCGTGTCGTCGCTGATCCACCAGGTGTTCACATCGGGGTTGTAGCGGGGCTTGATGCGGTAAATGCGGCCTTCGTTGTACTCCAGCCAGATGTTCTCACCGCCCGCATCCACCGGGCTGACCGACGGCACACGCTTGAGGAACCAGACACGCTGTTTGAACAGGAAATCCTTGTCCAGCAGGGCGCCGACGGGGCACAGGTCGACGACGTTGCACGACAGCTTGTTGTCCAGCGGCCGGCCGGGGAAGATGTCGATCTCCTCCTTGTGGCCGCGGCCGTCGATGTACAGCTCGCTTCCGCCGCTGATCTCACGCGTGAAACGCACGCACCGCGTACACATGATGCAGCGGTCGTTGTAGAGCACGACGTGCTTGCCGACGTCTTTTTTCGGTTTCTTGTGCTTGGGCTCCTCCAGGCGGCTTTCCGAACGGCCGTATTCGTACGAATAGTCCTGCAGGTAGCACTCGCCAGCCTGGTCGCAGACGGGGCAGTCCAGCGGATGGTTCACCAGCAGGTACTCCATGACCTGCTTCTGGTTGGCGATGGCTTTGGGGGATTGCGTGTGCACGACCATGCCGTCGCGCACGGGCGTCTGGCAGGAGGGGACGAGTTTGGGGATGCCCTCAACCTCGACCAGGCAGATCCTGCACGAAGCCGGAATGCTCAGACCCGGGTGATAGCAGTAGTGCGGCAGCTCGATGCCTGCGTCCAGGCAGGCTTGCAGCACCATCTGCTTGTCCTTGGCGTCGATAGTTTTCCCGTCAACGGTGATCTTTGGCATTGTCGTACATCCACGCCCGCACCCGGGCGGCTTTTGGTTAATGGGACGGAGGAAGGATGATACAGGCGATTGTGACGAATTTCACCACCGCCGCTATCCCCATTTTGCCCGCCTGCCCCCATCCGCCAAGCAGGGCCCGGGTTCCCCGCCAGCCCCTGTCTCCCCCGGAGCACTGATCTCCACCGCAGAGGCCGCAGAGCGATACCGTGGCGCGGGCGTCCCGCCCGCGATGACCCTGGCGCAAGAACACGCGGGCAAGATGCCCGCGCCACGCACATCCAAACGCCACCCCCGCGAAAAGGCGTGGCATGGGCGCGTCACCCATGCAGACCCCGGTCTCTATTCCCGGCACGTGCGAGGGCACCGGTGCCACAACGGCTCCTGCACCACCCTGGATCCTCCGCCTCCTCCGCGCCACCCTCAGCGATCTCTGCGTTGGACACCTCCTGCCTTCTTCCCTTCTGACTTCTCCGATTTGACCTCCCGCCTCATGGGCATAGCATCTCGGTGGCGTATCGCATTCCTGCTGCTCTCATCAAGGGGTTCTCACCATGCCCAGCTCCGTTCAGCTCCATCGCGTCCTCCGTGCCGCACCCGAGAAGCTCTACAAGGCATTCCTCGACCCCCATGCCCTGGTCAAATGGATGCCGCCGCACGGGTTCACCGCTCAGGTCCATCACCTGGATCCCAAGGTCGGCGGCACGTTCCGGATGTCGTTCATCAACTTCTCCACGGGCCAGCCCGAATCCTTCGGCGGCATGTTTCTCGAACTTGTCCCCAGCGAGCGGATCGTCTACACCGACCAGTTCGACGATCCCAACCTGCCCGGCCAGATCAAAACGACCATCACGCTCAGAAAAGTCTCCAGCGGCACGGAATTGACCATCCATCAGGAAGGGATCCCCGACGTGATCCCGCCGGAGATGTGCTACCTCGGCTGGCAGGAATCCCTCACACTGCTGGCACAACTCGTGGAAGCCGACGTGCCGGGGTGATGTCTACGTCCAACGCAGAGGTCGCAGAGGCTGGCGGAGGACGCGGGAACTGCGTAGGGCACGCTATTGCGTGCCGCAGGAGGCCGTGGGAGTGTGGTCCTTCGGTTCGCCACGGCAGGCAATAGCCTGCCCCAAGGATTACCCAACACAGAGGACGCAGAGGGCTGCGCTGAGGGCGCGGAAACCTCAGTGGCGCGGCGTCTTGCCCGCGATTCTCCTGGTGAAAAAAGAACGCGGGCGAGGACGCCCGCGCCACGTCAGTTCAGAAAGACTGTGGCATGGTCGCCTCGCCCATGCAGATACAACATCTGGCTACCGGCATGCGCGAGGGCGCCCGTGCCACAACTGCTTATTCCCTGAATCCTGAGCGCCCCTCCGCGTCCTCTGCGTTGGACTTGTCGACGCGCTGGACCGCCTCACACCGGCACGGAGATGCCCAGGAACACGATGATCATCACCCACCAGAACCCCATCAGCGCCAACGCTGTCCATGCGGGCACCTCGGCTCCCGTGGCCGGGCGGACTGCATAAAGCCGCGCGATCACGAAGATCGGCAGGAGCGTCGCAGCCGCCATGATCGCAAACAACGCGATCGTCACCCAGCCGCCGCCAAACCCCGCTGCCGGCTCGCCCGAACCCATGGCTCGGTCAATCGCCGTCAGCACAGCCAGCCAGCACCCCGGAAACGCCAGCACCGCCACACCCAGGCTCACAATCCCCAGCGCCTGCAGCGAAGGCTTGTGCGTCTGTTCCTGCTCGTGATTCGATTCGCTCATGGAAACACCTCTTGTTCACAAAACATGGGCCCAACCCGTCTCCGGCACAGGGCACGCGCGATCCGCGCGGGCCGTATGATCCGTCGGCCAGCCCCGGCAGGCAATAGCCTACCCGACGGGCTCGGCTTGATCTATTTCTTCCGATGCTGGGGAAGCGGGCTCCAACGCAGAGGCCGCGGAGGGCTGTGCGGAGGACGCAGTGGGGACGACGAATGAGTAGGGCACGCTATCTGCGTGCCGACGGGGGCGGTGAAGCGTTCGGCCCTCGCGCCGGCCCCGGCAGGCAATCGCCTGCCCTACGCGCCGCCGCGGGAACCAGCCCCATAGGGCACGCTATCTGCGTGCCGATGCGGGCGGTGAAGCGTTCGGCCCTTCGGCCGGCTGCGGCAGGCAATAGCCTGCCCTACATCACCATCCCGCGGCGTTACTCCAGATATCGCTCATCCGCCCAGTCGAAACGGATCGGCTCAGCGGCTCTCCCATCGCAACAGCATGCCCAATCCTGTTGATACCCGCCCTCGGCGACCCACCTGTGAAACGACGATTGCACCCATGCATGCGGACACGAGGCCAAGCCATGCTTCACGGGATTGTAATGGATGTAATCCAGGTGATTGTTGTAGTCTTCCACATCGCGGATGCAGTGCTCATAGAAGCGCGGCTGCCAGATGCCGCGTCGACGCTGGCGTTTCTGTCCGGGCCAAACCACCCGTTCCGTGCCGCCCGCCGCCAGATAGCGAGCGGAAAATGTCCGCTTGATCCATGCCCAGCGGCGCGAGAAGTCATGATCATCCGACGGCAGCGTCCAGATGACATGCAGGTGATCCGGCAGCACCACGCCCGCGTCAAATGCAAACGGCCAGCGCCGGCGGCATTCAGCGATCGTTTCGCGCAGTATCGGGATCGCGGCAGCCGTTGTGAGAATCGGTGCCCGATTCGCCGTCACCACCGTAAAGAAGAATGTCCCGCCGGGACGAAATGCACGCCGATAGTTCGGCATGCCTCGCAGCATACCCCACGCAGCCCAGCCAGGCCATCTCCCGCGCGATTGACGACACCCTCGCGCCGTGATCGGCCCACCCCTCCCCGTAATCCCATGAAAGGCCATCTCCCTGCCGGACATTACGATGTCCGGTGGCA
>CALEKX010000023.1 GCA_937904525.1 uncultured Phycisphaerales bacterium | reverse complement strand
GGCAGGGCACGCTATTGCGTGCCGGGGCTTGCGCGGGGATGTGCACGTTGCGCGAACGGAGACGGCAGGCAATAGCCTGCCCTACGTTGGGCTGCGCGGGCGAGGCGGCCATGCCACATGCATGCGGCCTACCGCACGTTGGCGAGATAGTCCTTGGCTGCCAGGGCGGCGGCGCGGCGGTCGGGGAGGTCGATGGGATCGACCGTCAGCCAGCCGTGATAGGCTGCATCATCCAGGGCTGCCAGCAACGCCGGCCAGTCGGTGTCACCCTGGCCGACAGCGGCTGGGCGGATGCGGCCGTCGCCGCGGATGGCATCCCGAGCTCGCACATGCCGGAGTACCGGGCCGAGCTCGGAGAGAATCTGATCGATGTCCCAGACATCAGCGACAGCGGCGGCTGGGTCGAAATCGACGCCAAACCACGGGCAGTCGACGGTGCGCAACGCCGCTGTCAGGGCGGCAAAGCCGCTGAGGCTCGAGCGGAAGGCGAGCATCACGCTGTAGCGATCAGCCCGCGATCCGATCTCCCGCAGGGCATCGGTGAGGCTGGCGGTGAAGGCGGGATCGGGCTTGGCCGGCGGCGGTGCGGGTTCGGGCTCCTCGGCCGGCGTCGTGGGGATGATGATCAACCCAGCCTGTTCGGGGGTGATCTTCGGCTTGGGCCGCGGGGCGTGGGGCGCCGGCGGCAGGGGGCCGAGATCGACGCAGACGACCTCGGCTGACAGATTGCGGGCCGCCTGCATGGCGCGGTCGAGCTGATGCACCGCCCGCTCGATGTCGGCGTCCGGCCGCAAGCCCTTATCGGGCAGGCGGATATCCAAGCCGACGAGCGTCTGCTCGTGGCTGGCGAGAATATGGCGAACTTCGCGACAACCGGTGGCGGACAGGTCCATCAGCAACTGCCCGCTGGCGGCTGTGTCGAACAGCAACCCGCCAAATCCAGCCTGCCGCGATAGGCGCGCAGCGGTGCGAAGATCCTGCGAGAGGGCGTCAGCCGTGATACTGATCCTGGGTGTGGGCATGGGTCGAACTTGCCTAATCCTGCTTTGCGCCGGGAATTGCGCGCGGCTTCAGGGATTTTCGGGGCGCGGCTAAACATCGGCGCGGTGTGTCACTATAATCCGCCCGAAGTATGTGTGAACAGGATCGAATCGCAAAGCTGGGGCTGGAGGATGGGACGGTTTTTACCGGGCGGGCGTTTGGCGCGCGCGGCACCAGCGAAGGGGAGGTCGTCTTCAACACCTCCATGACCGGCTACCAGGAGATCCTGACCGATCCGTCCTACAAGGGGCAGATCGTCACGATGACCTATCCGCTGATCGGCAACTACGGCGTCAACAAGGAAGACGTCGAGTCGCGCCAGCCGCAGGTGGCGGGGTTCGTGGTGAAGGAAGTCGCGGCCGTCCATTCCAACCACCGGGCGGACATGAGCCTGGCGGAGTACCTGGAGCGCAACGGCATCATCGGAATTGCCGGGATCGACACGCGGGCGCTGGTCCGCAAGATTCGGCTTCAGGGGGCGATGCGCGGCGTGCTGTCGACGGAGATCCTCGACGATGCGCAGATCGTCGCCAAGGCGCGATCGGCTGCCCAGATGCTGGGTGCCGACTGGGTGAAGGCAGTCAAGCCGGATGCGCCGTACACCTGGGATCAGGACCAGGGCGAATGGCGGCTGGGCGCGGTGGCGCGCGGCGACGGCTTGCATGTGGTGGCGCTCGACTGCGGCGCCAAGCACAACATCCTGCGGCATCTGACCGAGCGGGGGGTGAAGGTGACGGTCCTCCCGCCGGATACCACGACTGAAGAGATCCTGAAGCACAATCCGGACGGCGTGTTCGTCTCCAACGGCCCGGGCGATCCAGCCGTTCTCGACTATGCCGTCAGGCCGATCCAGGGCGTGCTGGAGAAGCAACTGCCCACCTTCGGCATCTGCCTGGGCTCGCAGTTGCTGGGCCGGGCGATCGGTGCAAAGACCTTCAAGCTCAAGTTCGGCCATCGCGGCGGCAATCAGCCGGTGAAAAATCTCGAAACCGGCCGCGTGGAGATCACCAGCCAGAACCACGGCTTTGCTCTCGAGCGCGAATCGCTCGAAGCCGCCGGCGGCGTCGTGACGCATGTGAACCTTAACGACAACACCGTCGAAGGGTTCCGCCATGCCAGCCTGCCTGTCTTCAGCGTGCAGTACCACCCCGAAGCCAGTCCCGGCCCGCATGACGCCGCATATCTGTTCGATGCCTTCATTGAGATGATCAAGACGCGCAAGGCCCCCACAGCCAAGCGTCTGGCGGAGCTGCAGGCGATGCGGGAGCGTTGAAGCGGCGGCTGCGGCCGCCCATGGCGAATCAGCCGATCGGCTTGGACGGGGTGGTGCAGCTGCGATGGCATCGTCGCGGTTGACGCTTCAGCCGGCTGGCGATCCCCCGGGTGATCAAGGATTGGAGAGAATTGGACCATGCCCTCTGCTGCCCCCTGTACGCTTGTGATCTTCGGCGCCAGCGGCGATTTGGCCAGGCGGAAGCTGCTGCCGGCAGTGTGGGATCTGCTGAACGAAGGCCTGCTGCCTGAGAAGTTCGAGCTGGTCGGATACGCCCGCTCGGAGATGACCGACGAAGCCTATCGCCAGGAGTGCTACGAAGGCATCCAGAAGCATGCGCGCCTCAACGGCGTCGATGACGCGCTGTGGGCGAAACTCTCCAGCCGCATCCACTACGTGCAGGGGGATTACGGTTCAGCCGAGGACCACCGCCGCCTGGCGGATTTCCTCAAGAAGCTCGATCGCGAGAAGGGCACAGCCGGCAATCGGCTGTTCTATCTCTCGACGCCGCCCAACACATTCGAGCCGATCATCCGCTGTCTGGGCGAGGTCCACCAGGGCGACGGCAACGGCGAGTCTTTCCGCCGCATCGTCATCGAAAAACCCTTCGGCTACGACTTGCCCAGCGCCAAGGAACTCAATGCGCTGCTGTACCGGTATTTCGACGAGTCGCAGATCTTCCGCATCGACCATTACCTGGGCAAGGAAACCGTCCAGAACCTGATGGTGATGCGTTTCGCCAACGCCATCTTCGAGCCGATCTGGAACTACAAGTACATCGATCACGTCCAGATCACCGTCAGCGAGACGCTCGGCGTCGGCAGCCGCGGCGGCTATTACGACAAGAGCGGCGCGCTGCGCGACATGGTGCAGAACCACATGTTCCAGCTCATGGCGCTGGTGGCGATGGAGCCGCCGGTGGCGCTGGATTCGGTCGCCATCCGCGACGAGAAGGTGAAGGTCTACAAGTCGGTCCGGCCGATCCGCCCGGAACGCGTCGATGAGTTCACCGTTCGCGGCCAGTACGAAGCCGGCAAGCACGCCGGCCAGGAAACCCCCGGCTATACGAGGGAGAAGGGCGTTCCGCCCGATTCGAAGACCGAAACATTCGCTGCGCTGAAGCTCTACATCGACAACTGGCGCTGGAGCGGCACGCCGTTCTACCTGCGGACGGGCAAATTCCTTGCCGAGAAGCTCAGCGAAGTGGTCGTGCGCTTCAAGTCGCCGCCGCTGACGCTCTTCCAGAAGCAGTGCGAATCGCCCGTCTTCCCCAATGACCTGGTCATCCGCGTTCAGCCCGATGAAGGCATCAGCCTTCGCCTCAACGGCAAGGTCCCTGGCGGGGCGATGAACATCCGCAGCGTCGCGATGGATTTCTTCTACTCCACCACGTTCCAGAAGGAACCGCCCGAAGCCTACGAGCGGCTGATCTTCGATGCCATGACCGGCGATCAGACGCTGTTCATCCGCGGCGACGAAGTCGAAGCCGCCTGGTCGGTCATCGACCCGATTCAGCAGGGCTGGCAGCAGAGCAAGCGGCTGCCCCAGCCGTATGCCCCGGGTTCGTGGGGGCCCAAGCGTGCGATGGACCTGATCGAACTCGACGGCCGCCGCTGGCTGCATGAGCGGGATGAGCCCGAGCCCATTATTGCCTGCTCGCTGTGACGCCCATGCCCGCTCATCCCGATGCCCTCGCGATCGATCTGTCCAGCGCAGGCGTGTTGCGCGACGAGCGATGGATCCTGCGCGATGTGAACTGGCGCGTGCCGGCTGGCGCGTGCGCCGCCATCCTCGGGCCCAACGGTTCAGGCAAGAGCACGCTGGCTCGCATCCTCAGCGGGCATCTTTTCCCAACCACGGGCCGCGTCGCCGTATTGGGGCAGGTCTTTGGCGAGACTAACCTGCCGGCTTTGCGTAAGCAGATCCGCCTGGTCCAGCCGGCCGGGCCGTATGACGTCGATCCCTCGCTGACAACGCACGCGGTGCTGCTGAGCGGCTTTTTCTCGACGCTCGGCCTCTACGACACGCCGACACAGCGCATGCATGAGCGGGCGGATGAGGTGCTTGAGCAGATGGGGCTGTCCGCCGTGCGGAACACGCCATACTTCCAGCTCAGCTCCGGCGAGCGGATGCGGGCGCTGATCGGCCGGGCGCTGGTCGACACGCCGCGCCTGCTGCTGCTGGATGAGCCGACCTCGGGGATGGATCTGCTGGCGCGCGAGCAGGTGCTGGTGACGATCCAGCGGCTTCACGATCGCGGCGATGCGGCGCGTCGGCCGACGATTCTGCTGATTACGCATCACACCGAGGAGCTGCCGCCGGCTGTGTCGCAGGTGCTGGTGCTGAGTTCCGGCCACCCGGCAGCCGCAGGCGCCCCAGCCGATGTACTGACAGGGGAGCTGCTTTCGCAGGTCTATCGCTGTCCCATCACCGTCCGCCAGAGCAATGGCCGGTTCTACACAGAAGTCCGTGCGGATTTGTGGGACAGGCTGCTCTAGGCTGGTTTCACGCGAAGGCCACGATCCGTGGCGACGGTATCCTGCTCTCGCGTTTTCCATAGAGTCGCGGGCGAGACGCCCGCGCCACGTTGGGGGTCAGCCTTGCATTGCCTGTAGGGGCGGATGGCAATCCGCCCTTTGTGCGGAAGCGGGCAGAATGAGGTTGTGCGCGATGCGGGCGGTGGGGCACATTGCCATGTGCCCCTACAGGAAGTCGCGACACGTCTTGTGTTCCATTCGCCAAGGCGGATCCTACGGGGCGGGGTATGCTCCGTGGCGAGGGCATCCTGCCCTCGCATCTTTCGTGTAGCCGCAGGCACGCGCGCCACGTTGGGGTGTCAGCCTTGCATCGCCTGTAGGGGCGGATGGCAATCCGCCCTTTGTGCGGAAGCGGGCAGAATGAGGTTGTGCGCGATGCGGGCGGTGGGGCACATTGCCATGTGCCCCTACAGGAAGTCGCGACACGTCTTGTGTTCCATTCGCCAAGGCGGATCCTACGGGGCGGGGTATGCTCCGTGGCGAGGGCATCCTGCCCTCGCATCTTTCGTGTAGCCGCAGGCACGCGCGCCACGTTGGGGTGTCAGCCTTGCATCGCCTGTAGGGGCGGATGGCAATCCGCCCTCCGTGCGGAAGCGGGCAGAATGAGGTTGTGCGCGATGTGGGCGGTGGGGCACATTGCCATGTGCCCCTACATGAAGTGGCGGCACGTTTTGCCTTTCATTAGTTCGCCAAGGCGGACGCCGCCTTTGCGATCTTTGAAGTCTTTGGGACCTTTGCGCTTACCGCCGTGATGTGATCCGATCGATACGATCAGCGGTCGCTGCCAGGTTCAGCCAGTTGGCGGGTCCACTGGCGCAGTTGCGTCTGCAGGAGCGTGCGGAAGATCGGCACGGGGCGGACGAAGATCGACCAGGGGCCCGTCCAGATGCCGTCCTCGCGGAGGCGATGGATGCCCGCCGAGATCTGCTGGCGGCTATGCGGGATTGCACGGACGACATGCGCCAGCGGCAGCAGGGCCACGCGCGGCAGACGCAGCGCCCGCAGCACGCGGATCACATCCACCGGCCGGGTGGTCATCACCAGGGCCATCGATGCCAGGGCCAGCGGCGTGAAGCGCGCCACAAAGGTCCACAACATCGCGATGATGCGATCGGCATCCCTGTGCGCCAGATAGCTGAGCCCCGACAGGATCAGCCAGCCCCACAGGAGGCCGAGCATCGCGTACAGCACACGCCATCGCAGGCCGACGCACACCGCATAGACCACCGAGATCACCGCCAGGGCGGCGAGGATCACCGGCGATTGCGTGAGCATCGGGAGAATGCAGGCGAGAATCGATGCGGTCAGACGCACGGCGGCAGCCGATCGGCCGCGCGCCACACGCGTGGTGCGGCGCCGATGGACAGGTTGGGCAGGGGGGATGTTGGCAGCAGCGGAGGTTTCGTCGGCTGACGATTCTTCAGCCCAGCGGGTCAGCCGCTTGGCCAGCCAGGCGCCGGCGATCGCGCCGAAGATCCGCAAGGGCCACTCAGCGAACCACAGCGCCCACACAAACGGCTCATCCCGGCCGCCCGTGCCGAAGTAGATCTTGATCGGCGCGCCAAACCCCGCCAATAGCTCGAACACAGCGGCTGCCGCGGCGATGGCGCAAGCCCGATGGATCGGCGACAGCAGCCGTCCGGTCAGTGCGCCGACGGCGCCGGCGACGACCATCACCGGGACGAGATACGCGACGCCGGTGATCAGAACCAGGACCAGGCCGTTGACCACTCCCAACAGCCACAAACAGCGCCATCGGCTTTGCCGGCCGATGAGCATGGCGATCACGACGCCGTCGAGAATCGCCTTGGGCAGCGTGTGGGAGAGGGAGTTGTAATGCCCCATCGCCATCAGCAGCACGAGGATGATGGCTGTGCCGCCGATGACCATCATCGTGACCGCTGTACCGACGCGGCGCATCTCTGCGAGCGTGAACACAGGCGACTCAGCCGCGCCGGCTGAGAGGCCAGCCGGCGCGGTGCGGTCATGCTGAGGGATGGATGAGGCTCCGAGGGTCATCGGTTACTGAGCGTTGAGGCGGAAGCGGTCGCGGATCGAGTTGAAGGCGTCCATGCGCTCCTTGCTGGGCGCCTTGCCGCCGAAGGTCAGGAAGACCTTGAACGCCGAATTGCCCTCGTGGTCATAGAACTGGAAGCTGACCGTCGGCACGCCATCCATGTGGCCGGGCTTGGTCACGGCAAACGCGCGGGCGAGCTGGGTGTAGCGAATGTGCATGTCCAGCGACTTGGTCTGCACGTTGAAGTATTCGCCCCAGGTGCTGAAGTTGCCGAACTGGCCGAAGCACTCCAGCGTCACGGCGCCGTTCGTGGCGATAACGTGGACGTTCTCCAGCGATTCGAACGAACGAATCAGTTCTTCCCAGCGGCTGGCGTCCAGCTCGGTGACCTGGTCGGCGGGCATGGCCTCGATGACGCGCACCTCGGGAACGCCCAGCTCGCGGGCGATCTGGATGGTCATGCGGCTGGAGTTTTCGGCGATCTTGGCGGCGATGGCTTCGCGCGTAACTTCGGACTTGGCAGGTGCGGAAACGGCAGTCGACATCAGCGTACTCCTGTGGGTGAATGATTCGGACTCGTTGTGTTATTGGGGGATCCAGTCGCGGTCGCCGCTGCGAGCGGCGGGCTCGGCCCAGCGGGTCATGTCGCGAAGTTCGTCGAGGCTGAGCGTCTCCACGTGGCCATCGAGACAGGCGACGGTGGCGCGTCCCTGCCAGCGGGGGTGGACGTAGCCCCACT
>CALEKX010000022.1 GCA_937904525.1 uncultured Phycisphaerales bacterium | reverse complement strand
GACTCGGTGCACCCGACTCTCATAACGGCTGGTACATGAATGGGGGGCAGGTCAATACGCTATCGTCCGTCACGCTGCCGTTCAGGACGGACCAGTGGCATCACGTTGTTGGTGCCGTCGACCGCGACAACGAGGAGATGTGCGTGTATCTTGGCGGCAAGTTGGTCGGCATCTAGATGATTCTCAGCGGTGGCGAACTGCAGACGCTTCCGCTGATGCTGATCGGCGCCGCGGGCGATCGGGAATCGCGGCACGGCGAACCATCCATGGCGTGTGCGGTGGCTTTGCAAGTCTGATGGACGAGGTTCGCATGTACGACTACTTGGTCTCGGCTGCCGAGGTTGTCCACTTGTACAGGCAGCAGCGAGGGAGTAAGTAAGTCGCAGTGTTTCAGTCTTCACGATATGTACACGTGTACATGTCGCAGATGGCTGGGGCGGGCTCATCGGGTTTGAGGGCGCGATTGTGAGAAAACTCCGCATCGTGTGTGTTTTGTTGGCGTGCGTTTCGGCGCTGCTGCCGTCCGCATCGCCCGTCGTTTTTGCTGATGAGACATCATCAGCGTCGACGGCGTTGCGGGATTACGTTTTACGTGCGGATGACAGTTATGGTTGGGTTGTGCGTCAGCGGACGACGCTTGGGGGGTGTGAGGTCGTGGAGCTGACGCTGACCAGCCAGGTTTGGCGTGGGCTGGTGTGGCGGCACCGGGTGTTTGTGGTTGTTCCGCCGGGGTTGGAGGGCCAGACCGACGCGTTGCTGGTGGTGGAAGGGGGCTCGTGGAAGGACTCGGATGCCGAGCCGCTGCCCGAAGGGGGCAAGCCGCTGCCGCGTCAGGCGATTTTGCTGGGGGGCTTCGCCCAGCAGCTTGGCGCCCCGGTGGTGGTGGTGCTGAACGTGCCGCGTCAGCCGATCTTCGACGGCCGCAAGGAAGATGCGATCATCGCGTTGACCTTCGAGGAGTTCCTCAACAGCGGCGAGATGGACTGGCCGCTGCTGCTGCCGATGGTCAAGAGCGTGGTGCGTGCGATGGACGCGGCCCAGGCGTTTGCGGAGAAGGAACTGCCGTTCACGATCGACCGCTTCACAGTGACGGGGGCATCGAAGCGAGGCTGGACGACGTGGCTGACGGCGGCGGTGGATGAGCGGGTGGCCGGTATCGGCCCGATGGTGATCGATATGCTGAACCTGGAGGCGCAGCTGGAGCACCAGCGGGCAGCCTACGGCACGTTCTCCGAGCGGATCCACGACTACACCGACCGCGACCTGCCGCGGCGGATGCGTGCTCCTGAGGGAGCGGGACTGCTGCAAATCGTCGATCCGTACAGCTACCGCGATCAGATCACCCAGCCCAAGATGCTGTTTTTGGGGACCAATGACGGATTCTGGACGCTGGACTCGCTGAACCTGTACTGGGACGGCCTGCAGGGGGACAAGTACGTGGTCTACGTGCCCAACGCCGACCATGACCTGGCGATGGACTGGCGTCGTGTGCTGGGAGGGCTGCGGGCGCTGCACCGCCATGCCCATGGGGTTGAACGCCTGCCGGCTTTGCAGTGGCAGTACACGCAGGAGGATCAGCAGGTGACGCTGCAAATCACCCCCGCAGCGGCGGATGTCTCGGTGGTTCTGTGGACGGCCCAGTCCCCCACACGCGACTTCCGCAAGGCGCAGTGGACCAGCCGTCCGCTGACGCTGGATCCGGACACACAGACAGCGACAGCGCAGGTGCAGGCACCTGAGCAGGGATACAGTGCGATGTACGGTGAAGTGATCTACAGTGGCGGCCTGCTGCCGCTGCACCTGAGCACGACCATCCGCGTGCTGGAAGGGCAGGGGCGGTGATGGTCAGCTTGAAGATGTTGCGGACATGGCTGCTGTGTGCGGGGATCCTGATTGCCGTGGGCAGCGGCTCAACCCGGGCGGATGAAGGCATCTGGTTCCGTTCCCAAGACCTGCCCAGCCCGGCGGCGACGGATGTTTCGGCGTTGGCGTCACGGGCGGTGCTTCGGGCATATTTGCAGGAGCATCCCGATGTGACGGTCGAGCCGTTTGTGATGCCGGCGATCGGCGGCTCGGCGATGGACTCGGGGCCGCTGATGGCCATCGCGGCGGGGATCCCGCCGAACGTGATCTACGTCAACTTCCGCATGAGCTCGACGTACCTGAGCCAGGGGTTCCTCGAACCCCTGGAGGTGCTGCTGGCTCGGGTGCTGTCGGACAACCCGCGCGTGCGGGAGATCGTCGACGGTGACCGCTGGGCGGCCGATCCCACGCCTGAGGAGGTGGCGGCTGCGATGGAGGCGATCCGCCAGCGCGTGCCCGGTCCGGCCTGGCAGGTGGTGTATCGCGAAGATGAGAGCGGCCGCTCGCGCGAGCGGCATGTGTGGGCGATCCCCACCAGCACGCTGGTGATGGGCCTGCAGTACCGCAAGGACCTGTTCGTGGCGGCCGGGTTGGACCCCGAGCAGCCGCCGCGTACGTGGGAGGAGTTGCTGGACTACGCCCGCCGCCTCACACGTCCTGAGCGCAATCAATACGGTTTGGGATTGCCCGGCGGCCAGACGCTGGGATGGGGAGCCTACACCTTCCTGGTCTCAGCCGGAGCCCGTGCTGTCTCGCAGGATGAAGAAGGGCAGTGGCGCGCAACCTACGACAGCCGCGAAGCCGCCATCGGCATGGAGTTTTTGTGGCGGCTGGTGCGTGAGCCGTTTGAACGCGACGGGCGGAGGATCAATGGCACGGTCTACATCGGCGCCGGCGAACTGCCGCTGATGTGGCAGCGTGGCCAGATCGCCATGCAGTTCGAGTACCTGGATGAGGAGCTTATCAGCCGCCTCAATCCCCAGCTTGTAGGCCTGGCCCCCGTGCCGGCAGGCCCGGGCGGAGCGGCCGCTGGGGAGATCAACTGCAAGATGCTGGGGGTCTTCAGCGGCTCGAGCCTGGCCCAGAAGCTGGCGGCGATGCGTTACATCTGGTTTGTCACCAGCCCCGAGGCTCAGGAGATCCGCACCGCCGTTTATGTCGAACACGGCTATGGGCCGTTTGTGAACCCCCGGCTGCTGGAACGCTTCGGCTATGAGCGGATCCTGCGTCAGGTCCCCCAGGGGTGGCGTCAGGCCTTTGAGCTGGGGATGGCCCAGGGGGTTCCCGAACCCTACGGCCGCAACACGCACAACATCTACCGCCACCTGTCACTGCCGATCCACAGCGTGCTGGAGATGGACCTGGGCCCGATGGACTATGCGCAGCGGCTGGAGGCCATCCAGCAGGTGATGCGCAGCTCGGCTGAGCAGATCAACATCCGTGTGCTGGGCAACATCCCGCCGGATCAGATGCGGATGCGTCGGCTGATCGGCGGGGCGGTGATCGCGGCGGTGGCGCTGGTCTTCGCGGCGGGGATGATCTCGGTGTGGCGACACTTCAGCCGCGTGGCGATCGCGTCGGCGGAGCGGGTGTCGTGGCGGCGTCGGCTGATGGGGTATGTGCTGCTGAGCCCGGCATTGATCCTGGCGGGGCTGTGGCTGTACGTGCCGCTGGCCTGGGGTGCGGGGATCTCGCTGTCGGACTACCGGATCGTACTGGCCAGCATGTGGGTGGGGGTGGACAACTACGCCAATGTGCTGTTTGACCCGCGGTTCTGGTCGGCTCTGGGGCGGACGCTCTACTTTGTGGCGTTGATGATCGTCCTGGGGTTCTGGCCGCCGATCCTGCTGGCCATCCTGCTGGATGAGGTGCCGACGGCGGGGCTGAAGTACCTGTTCCGCACGATCTTCTACCTGCCGGCGGTGATCGTGGGGGTGGTGATCATGTTCATGTGGAAGCAGTTTTATGATCCCAGCCCCAACGGCATGCTCAACCAGGTGATCCTGTCGCTCAACGACCTGCCTGTTGTTCCGGCCACGCTGCTGAAGTGGGTGATGGCGGGGTTGTGGCTGAGCTTTACGGGATTGCTGCTGATGCTGCCGCTGAAGCTGACAGAGGCGATGTGGGGCCTGCGCGCGGGTCTGCTGATCGCCGGGGGGATCATGGCGGGGCTGACGGTCTATGGCCTGTGGCAGGCGGGACCGGATGCGGCCTCGATGCTGGTGGGGCGCTTTGAGCTGGAGCCGATCCGCTGGATCGCCTCGCCGCAACTGGCGATGTTCTGCACGGTGCTGCCTTTGGTGTGGGCCGGCGCCGGGCCGGGGTGTCTGCTGTACCTGGCGGGGCTGAAGACCATTCAGCCGGAGCTGTACGAGGCAGCCGACATCGACGGCGCCAATGTCTGGCAGAAGCTGTTCTATATCACCCTGCCGCGATTGAAGTACCTGATCACCATCCAGTTCATCGCCGCGGTGATCGGGGCATTCAAGGGGGGCACGGACTACATCCTGGCCCTGACCGGCGGCGGCCCCGGGGATGCGACGACGATCCTGGGGCTGGAGATCTTCACGCGGACGTTCATGGAACTGCAGTTTGGCCCGGGGGCAGCCATGGCCTGGCTGCTGGGGGGGCTGCTGATCGCCTTTACCGCCTGGCAACTGAAGATGCTGTCGGCGGCGCAGTTCAAGTCCGCAGCCCGTCCCTGAAGAGACACGAGGAACACGCGACCATGGCCCTGATCGGTACTGTTGAAGCTGGCAGTTGGCGTGGGCGGCTGTTTTATGCCGCCATCATCGCGGTGCTGTGCCTGGGCGGGGTGACGATCCTGTACCCATTTGCCATCATGCTCTCGGGTTCGGTGCGCAGCGAGCTGGATGAGTCGGATCTGGACCTGATCCCCGGCTACTGGCTCAGCACCCACACGCTGTACCAGAAGTTCCTGGAGACCAAGTACAACCAGGATGTCGATGCCCTGAACCGCGCCCACCACAGCGCGTACTACAGCTTCCGCCAGGTGGCGAAAGTGCAGGATGGCGACACGGCCCAGGCAGCTGAGGTCTTCAGGCGGTTCCTGCAGCAGACACAGCTTCCGGTGCACTGGCGTGTGCTGGGGGGGATCTATGGGGTGCGGACGGTCCCCGAGCCGCTGCGGGAGCTGCGCAAGCGTCTGCGGGAAGAGTTCGATGGGGACCTGGCCGCCTTCGGCCGCGCGATGGGCGCGATGCCCGCGGGCTGGAACACGATCATGCTCCCCCCGCCCCGCTGGGGCGAACGCCGCTACGACTATGCCGATGACGCGGTGCATCGCACCTGCTTTGCAATGCTGGAAGAGGCCGATCCGGCCCAGGTGCAGTACGTCTCGCTGACGGGGCTGTTCCTGGAGTCGATGATCTACCCGGTCTACGGCCGCGTCAGCACAAACGCCTACAACGCTGCCCACGCCGTCCCGCTGTCGAGCTGGGGACAGTTCCAGCTCCCGGCCACCGTGCCCACCGCCGACCCGCAGCTTCGCCGCGAGTGGGAGGAGTTCGTGCGCCAGGAGCTCAACCCCAGCTTCATCCTGTTCACAGGCGATCCCAAGGCGTTCAGCGAGTTCCTGCAGCAGGCCTATCGCGACGACATCGCTCAGTTGAACCAGGCCTGGCAAAGCGACTACGGCAGCTTCGAGCAGATCCCGCTGCCGTCGGGCCAGTGGCTCAGCGGCCAGCAGCGTCAGGACTATGAGCAGTTCCTCTCTCGCCAGCCGATCGAGCAGCTTCGCCTCACCGGCCCAGAGTACGCCTGGCAGAGCTGGCAACAGCAGCAGGGGCTGTCTTCCTCGCCCATGCCGGTGGCGGCCCTGGAGTATGACTATGTGCAGCGTAACAGCGGTCGCCTGCGCTGGACGTTTACCATCCGCAACTACGTCAACGTGTTCGATGAGCTGATCCTGGAAGGCCGGGCCATGCTCAACACGGTGATCTTCTGCTCGCTGGCGATCGTGGGGGCTTTGCTGATCAACCCCCTGGCCGCCTACGCGATGAGCCGCTTCCAGTTGCCCGGGACCTACAAGCTGCTCTTGCTGTTGATGGCCACGATGGCCTTCCCGCCGATGGTGACGCTGATCCCGCAGTTCATCCTGCTGCGCGAGTCGGGGCTGCTCAACACGTTCATCGCCCTGGTGCTGCCGCTGCTGACCAATGGGTACCTGATTTTCCTATTGAAGGGGTTCTTTGACTCCCTGCCGGCTGAGCTGTACGAAGCGGCGTCGCTGGACGGCGCCAGCGAACTGCGGATGTTCTTCCAGATCACGATGTCGCTGTCGCGTCCGATCCTGGCGGTGATCGCGTTGATGACCTTCAACCACGCCTATACCGCGTTCCTGTATCCGCTGCTGGTCGCGCCCGATCCGGACATGTGGCTGATCAGCGTGTGGCTGTACCAGTACCAGCAGAAGTCCTCCTCAGCCGGAGTCTTCGCCAGTGTCGTCCTCACCAGCCTCCCCACGCTGGCCATCTTCCTGATGACCCAACGCACCATCCTCAAAGGAATCGTCGTGCCGACGGAAAAGTGATCAGCCGCGCGTCGTGGTGAGGGTGGCGGCTCAGTTCCCATACTCATCGCGCGAATGCATACCCATAAAACACAGCGGCAGCCGCAGGGGAGAGCGGCTGCCGCTGTGATGGGGGATCGTGTGTGGGGCTGACGATCGCCGTCGGCGGGCCGGTATGTGCCAACGGGGTATACGAAATCAGGACAGGGCAGATGCGTTGTTTGTGTTTCCGGTGGCACCGGAGGGCTGGTTCCGCGGGCTAGAATGTGAATCTGCGGAGAATGGGAAATATGGAAAAGCCGGCGGACGGGGCTTCCCACTTCAAGTGGTCTTGGGCCCGGGCCATTACGCGAAGCTGAGTTCGCCTACGGTTGGGATTGCTGGCGAGGCAGATAGGGGGTTTGGCGCGGGCGCGTCGCGACCTCCACACACTATTTTCTTGATTTTGGCCGGAATGGTGTCAGAATATCAGCAATGTTACCGGTAACACTCGCATGAAAGCGACGCTTCACGAGATTGCTGTCCGGGCCAAAGTCTCGCGGATGACCGTCTCCCGCGTGATGAACCGGCCTGATGCGCCGGGGACCTCCCCAGCCACGCGCAAGCGCATCCTGGAGATCGCTCGCGAGTTGAACTATCAGCCGAACATCGCCGCCAAGGGGCTGACGCTGGGCAAGACCTTCCTGGTCGGCGTGATGCACTCGGGCGTCAACTTCGAGCTGTTGACGGAGCTGGCGTCGGGCATCCAGCGGCCCCTGGTCAGCAGCGGCTATGCACCGGTGGCACTGACGCATCGGACGGTGGAGGAAGAGGCTGAGAACCTGCGGCTTTGCATGGCAAGGCGGGTGGATGGCCTGATCGTCAACCCGCTGGTCAATTTTGATCAGCCGAACACCAAGCTGTACGCGGAGCTCGCGGGTGGCACGCCGTTGGTGGAGATGAACGGCCGGTATCTGCCGGGCGTGCCGCATGTGACGGTCGACTTCTTCGAAGCCGGTCGGCTGGCGACCCTGGCTGCCGTTGAGAAGGGGTTTGACAACGTCGTGCTGTACATCCACGACCATTATGCCAAGGGAGGCGAAGGGGCGGATCCGGCCTGCCGGCTGTTCTGGAATGCACGCGATTTCTACGACGGGTATACCGCCGCGATGAAAGAGGCCGGCCTGGAGCCGCGGGTAGAGACGTATCGCCTGTCGACGAACCTGTCCAAGCCCGGCGAGGCGTACGCGTCCGCGTTCGACAGTGCCGGGGCGATGCTGAAGTCGATCGCCGATGAGGCGACGAGCATCGTCTGCCTCTATGACGAGGCTGCGATGGCGGTGGCGCGAAGCGTCGAACGGCAGGGTTCGCGGAAGCGAATTCTCATCAGCGGGACGGGTGTTGGCTGGGCGCAACAGCAGTATCCGCAGCTTGTGCAGATCCTGAAGCTGCCGCTGGAGCAGGTGGGGTCGGAAGCGGTCCGGATGGTGCTGGAGCGGATTGAAGGAAAAGAAGTGGAGTCGGTCGCGGTCAAGCCGCAGACCGAAAGGCAAGGTTAGGCGTATTGAGGAACATTTACCCCATTTCATCTGATCACTTTATTCGGAGGTGGATATGAAAGCGGCACTGGTGGCGGGTCTGGTCGGCGGCCTTGTGGCGTCGAGCGCAATGGCAGCAGTTACGACGGTTGCCCGCTATTCGTTTGACAACTCGAATCTGACGGAAGGGCTGGACACCGGCATCGGCCATGACTCGGTCGGCGGCTGGCATCTGAAGGATGGGCCCTCGTCGGTGTCGTGGTCCAACGATGCTGCGCCCAACGGCGGTGCAGGCTCGGTCGTGTTCAATGGCACCAGCAGCTATCTGTCGACGTGGAATGTCCCGGACAATCCCCTGAATGGGCGGACGCAGAACTACGGCGTTGAGCTGTGGGTCAAGGCGTCCAGCGAGGCGAGCTCTGAACTTGTTGTGTTCGCCTTTAACCCCGACCAGTCGGGCATGCTGCAGATTCTGCAGACCTCCGATGGGGATGTTCAGGGCTTCGTCGGCGCGATCGCCGGCAGGGCGTACGTGGGCAACGGCGCGAACATCGTGAATGAATGGGTGCACCTGGCCGCGGTGGTCTTTGACGCCGACGTGTTCTTCTATGTCAACGGCGAGCATGTGGGTACGACGTCGCAGCCGCCCGAGCCGGTCCAGTCGGCATTTACGTTGGGCCAGAAGCCCGGTGGCGGCAAGCCGTTCGCCGGTCAGATCGACGAACTGCGTTTGTTCACGTTCAACTCGGGTGAGTTCCAGGTTTCGGATCTGAGCTACTACGTCCCCGAGCCGGCGTCACTGGGGATGATTGGGATGGCTGGTCTGGCGCTGCTGGGGCGGCGTCGCAGCCGGGCGTAAGGCAGGATGAGGGTACGGGAGGGACTTGGGGCGTGGTCGAGACGACTCGCCGGCCCCAAGTCCCGCCCGGGGCATGCAGAAAGGAAGTGCGATATGACAGGAACCACAAAACGGAAAACCGCCTTCACACTCGTGGAGTTGCTGGTCGTGATCGGCATTATCGCGCTTCTCATCTCTATTCTGCTGCCGGCACTGAGCAAGGCGCGCGAACATGCGCGCGCAGCGGCATGTCTTTCCAACATGCGGCAGATCGGCATTGGCATGATCATGTATGCCAATGAGAACAACGGCTTTGTCGTGCCGATCGTCGTGGACCAGAATGATGCCGACCCGAGCAAGCTTCGTACCTGGGATGAGCTGCTGGAACCGTACCTGGGCAGCGGCGTCGACATTCAGAACAAAGGGGACCAGGACAACGTCAAGGCGACGGGCCGCGGTACCAACCTGTTTGCCTGCCCGTCGGACGGCGAAGACCGGCTGAACGACAGCGAACCGCGAAGCTACTCGCGCGTGCTGTTCTATACGACGCTGTGGGAGACCTGGCCGGATCCGCCGTCCCCGGCTGTGCCGACCAACTACTGGGACACCTACAAGATCACGCAGATCCGCAGGTCATCGGACACGTTCATGGTGGCGGAGTGGCATCACCTTCGAAACATCCGCTACCAGAACGGTCTGCCGATCATGGTGCTGTACAACCAGTTCAAGGACCTTGTGGATTCCCAGTGGGGGCTGACCTGGTGGACGCCGAACTTCGGCAAGTTCCACGGCAATTCGTCGAACTTCGCGTTCTTCGATGGCCATGCCGAGACGGTCAGCCGCGAGGAGGCGCTCAATTACCGCCAGCACTGGTACTTCAAGCAGGGTTACTACGCGCCCTGATGCGTAGCTCATCGGAACTGACGAAGACTGTTCATGTGGAGACACATCGCCGTGGTGTCGATTGGGCGGCTGTTTCTTGTGTGTGTGCTGGTGTTCGCGGCTGCCCGGGGGGCATGGGCGCAGATCTCGAGCTGGCCGCCTGAGCCGCCGCGGAAGTATCTGAATACGTGGCTGATCAGCGGCCTGTATGGCGGCGATCAGCGCGCGGTCCGCATGTTTGACCGCGACTGGATCGGCGAGGCGCAGGCCAAGCCGAGCCTGGCGGCTCCGAGCGGCGGCGTCACGTGGCGGTACTTCGACGATCGCCTTTTCTCCCGCTCGTACGACAACTACCAGGATCTGTACAGCTACTTCGCGATCCAGCATCGGCAGGACATTGCGCGCAAGTGCGCATATGCGGCGACGTACGTCTGGTCGGCAGATGCCCGGGAGCTGGAGCTGTCGTTGGCAGCCGACAGCCTGGGCAAGGCCTGGATCAACGGGCAGAAGATCCTGGATTTCGTGGATGGATCGGGCCTGCGTGTCGGCAAGACGGCGCGGCTGCCGCTGCAGGCGGGCTGGAACCTGCTGCTGGTGAAGATCGGCACGCAGGAGGATGGGCGATTCGGGTTTTATGCCGCGATCGGCGGAGCCGAGCAGGACGTGCTGGACGGGCTGATCGTTTCGCCTGATCCGTCAGCCCAGTCGCTGAGCATCGTGACTTCCGCGATGCGCGACATTAATACACCCGAGCTACCGACAGCCTGGCGGGAATGGCCGTACGTCGAGGCGCGGGCGCCTTGGCAGGATCCGTTCTACGGACCAGCCTCCGAGACGCGGGCGATCAATCTGTTCCTGGGCAATCCGGATCAGAGGATCGATGCCGATGGGTTCTACCTGTCGGCTGCGGGGGGCGTGCCGCCGTACACATGGAACGTCGGCGCCGGCCGTCTGCCGCCGGGGCTGCAGATTACGCTCGATGGTCGCATCGCCGGAACTGTCAGCCCCGAGGCTGAGCTGGGCGATTACGAATTCGAGGTCTGGGTTCGCGACAGCCGCGGTACGGTTGCATCGCGTAAGTACGTGCTGACCGTTCGTGAGCGGCCGAATCGCTGGTTCGAAAGCGATCGCCTGACCGCGCTGTCGCACAACAAGCGCAAGAACATCTCGGCTCAGGAGATTTCCGAGACGATCCGCGTCGCGGCGCAGCGGGGGTATCGCTCGGTGTCGGTTATCTCCTACAACAACGGCGACGGCTATTTCCGCTGGCCGATGGCCAAGCTCGGCAACCGCCCGGTCGATACCGATCTCGTCGCCCGCATGAAGCGCGAGATCGAGTCGAACGGCATGGCCTTCGGCATGTACTTGGGCACGCTGCAGGCGCCGATGGATTACTTCGGCCAGAACCAGGGTATCCTGCTCATCCGCGACATGATGGAGAAATTCCAGCCGAAGATCGTCTGGCTGGACTGGAGCGCGACCGATCATGTTGGCGTCGATGCGCTGTACAGCGTGATCCGCACGATCTCGCCGGAGACGGTGATCGTGATCAATGGTCAGTTCCGTGCCGGGACACAGGGCGACTGGGACAGCTTCTGCTTCGAAGGCTGGGATGCCTGGGGCAGTGCGGTGTGGGCGCTTTGGCCGGAGCATGTGCCCTGGGCCAAGAAGATCACGCCCGAGTCGTGGCGGAATCTGTCGACCGGCGCCAGGGGCTGGCCTTCGGGCGATGCCAATGCCTGGAAGGACATGCTCCGCGTACAGCTCACGCTGATCGGCCAGGGATTCGTAGCCGACATGGATCACAGCTTCGATCCCTGCGCCGGCGATGAGGACAGCACCTCGGCTGCGATGCTGGAGCAGTATCGGAAGATGGCCGAGTGGAGCAGCCCGCGCGGCTTACCGCCGCTGCATCCATCATTCACGCAGGTCGATCCGGCGCCGCTGCCCGAAGCGCCGTGGGGCTACACCCTGCTGAGCACCTCGCGCGACACCATCTACCTCCACCTGATGGAGAACCCCTTCGGCAAGACGGGCATGCCCAACGAGAAGACGTTGACGATCAATCCCATCGATGCCCGGGTCAAACAGGTCGTCTGGATGAACCGCAACCAGCCGCTGAAGTTCAGCCAGGCGTTCACCAGCACCGACCGCTCGGTCACGATCTCGCTCGAAGGCATCGTGCCCGATGAAATCGACACGATCATCAAGGTCGAGCTCGAGTCGCCGCTGCCGGAAGCGCGATCGGCGCCACAGGCGGAGTCGAAGAATCTCGCCTATCGCAAGCCGTCACGTAATCTTAGCGCCGACGGCCAGCGGCTGCTGTATCCCAGCGGCCGCATCCCGAGCATCGCGCGCTACGGCGTCGATGGGGATGAGAAGACCGTCGCCCGCGCAGCCTGGGAATGGGCCTGGAGCTACGAGGTTGATCTGCTGCGTGCGGCGCCGATCGAGCGCATCGTCGTGACCTTCCCAGCAGATCTGTTCCCGACGGAATACAGGATCCTCACGTCCTTCGACGGCCAGACATGGGACGTCGCCCGGACCGTGCGGAACAATGCCGGCGGACGATACGAGCATACGATGACACCGACGATCGCCCGCTGGGTGCGCATCCAGGCTGTGAAGCCTGATGGGCCTGATCAGACCGGCGTGCAGATGGGCATCGCGGAACTGGAAGTCTACGAGGCGGAGGCCGCGGCATCGCGTTGAGCATTGCCCATCGTCTTCTGGCCGTGGAGTGAAGTTACACATGAGCTCAGGCACAACCATGTACGAAGTCGGGACGCTCCGCTACGACAAGCGGCAATTGCGGTGGCTTTGGTTCTGGCTGCTGCTGGGCGACTTCTGCATGGTGCTGATCGACGTCGCCGTTCCCAAACTGCTGCCGCTGCATTTGGACGCACAGGGGTACGACACGTCACGGATCGGCTGGGTGATTTCGATTGGACCGCTCGTGGCGCTTCTGCTGTCGCCGTTCATCGGCACATGGAGCGATCGCCTGCGGACACGCTTTGGTCGTCGCCGGCCGTTTCTGTTCGTCAGCACGCCGCTGATGGGCCTGAGCATGATTCTCATTCCGCATGTGAATCATGTTGCGCTGCTGGTCGTGCTGGTGGTGCTGATCCACCTGGGATGGGTTTTCCAGAACGTCGTCTACTACTTCTATTCGGACGTCATTCCATCGCAACTGATGGGGCGATTCATGGGGGCGTTCCGTGTGGTCGGGATGATCGGCACGGTGACGTTC
Source organism: uncultured Phycisphaerales bacterium (assembly GCA_937904525.1). Classification (GTDB taxonomy): domain Bacteria; phylum Planctomycetota; class Phycisphaerae; order Tepidisphaerales; family Tepidisphaeraceae; genus CALEKX01. The sequence continues at coordinate 24,768 of CALEKX010000022.1, read as the reverse complement.
CTGTCGGTGCTTCTGCCGCAATTTGACGTGGCGCCGGGGCTGGTGTGGCATGTGGTGGGAGCCACGTATCTGGTGCTGTTTCCGCTGACGCTTTGGCGAGTGCGTGAGGGCGAGTATCCGCCGCCCGAGGATCTGGACCTCAGCCAGACGGTCAGCACCTATGTGAAAGACGGCTTTGGCAGCGGATACATCTGGCTGCTGTGGGGGGCGCTGTGCATGACGTCGTTCACGGCACCGGTGGGGGCGTTCCTGGACCTGATGGCCAAGAACGAGATCCAGTTGTCGATGAAGGAGATCGGCTATCTGAACACCTGGGCGACGATCATCTCGATGGTAGTCGCGTTCCCCGGCGGCTGGATGATCGACAAGATCGGCCCACGCCTGCTGTGGGGCGGCGGCGGGCTGGCGATGGCGGCTTTGTACGCCTGGGCGTTCTTTTTTCTCCACGACAAGGCGACGATGACGGTGTATTACCTGCTGATCGGGTTCATCGGCGGGGGTATCCAGTACGTGACGCTGATGCCGATGTTGTACGCGCATCTGCCGCGCGAGAAGTTCGGTCAGCTCGTCAGTGCGCAGACGCTCGTTGTGCAGGCGGCCAGCTTTCTCGGAACCAACATCGGGGCTCAGGTGGTGTCAGCCAGCGGTAACAACTACCGTCTGCTGTTTGTGTATGGTCTGCCGTTCATGCTGATGATTCCAATCTTCACCTTTGCGTTGTCGAAGGCGCGCAATCCGTTTGCTCATCTGACGATCGTGATCAAATCGGACAGGGACAAGCGGCCGGCAGACGCGTTGGCGCAAGGCGAGATCGCCGGCACGCCGGCTGTTACCGAAGCATAAGAGGTTGACTATGCTCACGAGCACACGATCCAGTCGATCGATGGTCCGCAGGGGTCTCCGTTGGACGGCAATGATGATGGCGCTTGCAGCCATGGCGGCTCCGGCGGCAGCGGAGATCCATGTGCAGGCGCACTACCGTTGCGGCGAAGCCGATGCGATCCAGAAGCAGGGCGGCACCGAAACCGCGCCGGCTACGAAGGATTCCTCCAGCCATGGGCGGGACATGATCCATGTCCTGGGCACGCTGACCTACACACGCCAGGTGGCGAAAGGAGCTGCCGGTTCGAGCATCGCCTTGCGCATCTCGGAGTCGGGTACGTGCTATTCCGATGATGTCAACGGCTTTGGCCTGGAGGGCCAGAAACTCGGCTGGGGGATCGAAGGTTGGTTCATGAGCAGCACAGCCAACGAAGCCAACGGTGACGGCACACCGGCTGAGAAGTGGTTCGTCGGCATCGGCAGCCCGCACAACCGCAACGGCATGGCGATCGCGCAGCTCGGCGACCAATTCGTCGGCATCCTGAACGGCGTGACATACGTCGAAGCCCGGCCGGCGCTGACGGTTCAGCCGGGGCAGTGGATTCATCTGGCTCTGGTAGCGGACGCGGACGGCAATGCCAAGCTCTACGTCAACGGCGATCTGCACACCACCCGCAACGCCCAGCCCGGTGCCCTGCTTGGCAAGGATGCGGCTCACATCGGCGTCCGGCCGGGCGGCGATGCCAAGCTGAAGGACGGCGCTGTCGATGAGGTGAGGATCTTCACCTTCGAAGGCATGTTCGACCCGCGGGATCTCCTGATCAACCAAGCCGAATCGCAGACTCATTGATCACGGCTTTGGCCCTCGTGCCGCCAGCCTCCGATCCGGTGCGGACCTGTGCCCTTGCCGCGGAGATGCCATCCTCCCAGCCCGCCAGGCCGGACAACGCCTGATCGCGCGAAAGACGAGCGTCACAATCGGCCCGTGCCTCGCCGCATCACAATGCGGTATTGTTGGGGGGACTGGCCGATTTGGGCGCGGAAGCATCGCGAGAAATAGGCGATGTCCTCATAGCCGACCCGCGAGGCGATACTGGCGATCGGCTCATTGGTGTAGCGGAGCAGGCGGCAGGCTTCCTCCGCGCGCATGCGATGCAGGTACTGCACGATTCCCATCCCCATCTGCCGGGAGAAGTTCCGTGAAAGATGCCCGGGACTGAGGTGAACGGCTTGGGCCAGGTCCTGCAGTGAGATCTCCTCAGTGAAGTGCGTCTCCAGCAGCGTCGCCACTTCGAGCACGGCCTGCTGCGTGCGTCCGCCGGCGAGGGGGCGTTTGGTGTCGCCGGCTGCTTGCTTCTGTGCCAGGCGCACGGCGGCTACCAGCACATCCAGAAGGGCCGCATTGCACGCTGCCTGCCAGCCGTTGGCTCGCGTGCGCTGCTCCGCCATGATTGTCTCCAGCCGCTCGGTCAGCATCGCCCGTTCGGCTGGCGAGGCGTGCAGGACCGTCGGCGCGGTGCGGCGAGGATCGCGCGGCCGCTGGCGCAGCAGCTCGAACGCGCCCTGCACCGACTGCAGCAGGGGGGCAATCCGCTGAAACAATGGGGCATCGATCAGGCAGTTGATCAGGCCCAGCCCGCGCGGTGCGAGATAGCCGTGCCACACCTGCGGGCGGATCACGATCACGTCTCCCGGCCGCAGCCGGCGCGTTCCCTCAGCCGACACGTGCTCGGCTGTGCCCGATTCGATCAGCACGACCTCATGAAACAGGTGATTGTGCGGTTCGGTCGTGTTGTGGTTCGTGATGCGAAACACGTACATGCCCGAATCGCCAGCCTGGCGCAGGTAATGCCAGACGATCGTCTGGCTCGGCCCGGAAAGATCGCCGCCCGGCATGCTGATTGGAGGAGCAGAAACGGAGTTCCCTTGTCCCATGCGCAAAATCATACAACAAATCAACACGAAAATGCTGGCAATTACGCGCGGGGGCGCACAATATCTCATCTGCCAAAGGACATCTCCTGGCTGGAAGCGAGCGGCAGATGACGGAAAAGAGTTCACCGGTGCTGGACGTGGCGGTGGTGGGATTGGGGCCGATCGGCAACACCCATGCCCGCTGCTATCAGAAGAACCCGCATACGCGGTTGGTCGCGGTCTGCGACATCCGCAAGGAGCGCGCCGACAAAGCGGCAAGCGACTATGGCGTACCGGCGTTTTACAGCGTCGATGAGATGCTGAACGCCGGCTTGAAGATCGACGCCGCCAGTATGTGCACAGCCGGCCAGGAGAACGGCGGCGATCACTACACGCCGACGATGCAGCTCCTGGGCGCAGGCATCCCGGTGCTGGGCGAAAAGCCTATCAGCAACGAAGTCCCCAAGGCCGAGGAGATGGTCGCGCTGGCCCGGGAGAAGGGGCTCCCCTACGGGATCAACCTGAACCACCGCTTCACGCCCGCTGCCTGCCGCGCAAAACAATGGCTTGATGCCGGCCGCTGCGGCGAGATCAACCAGATCAACATGTTCATGTGGATCAGCAATCCCAACGAGACCAGCCCGCACTTCCACATGCGGGCGCTGCATCCGCATTCGCTGGACGTCATGCGATACTTCGGCGGCGACGTAAAGAAGGTCCATGCCTTCTTCAAGCGGGGCCAGGGTCGTGTCTGCTACAGCAACGTCCATGTAAACCTCATGTTCGAAAGCGGCGTGATCGGCCACCTGATGGGCAGCTACGATGGCGGCGGGCCGGGGCATCAGTGGGGCCTGGAGCGGTGCGAGATCGTCGGCCAGGATGCGCGCATCGTCATCGAAGATGCCTGCGAACATCTGCACTACCAGCCGCGCAAGAGCATCGAGTCGGAAAGCTATCACTATCTGGGTGGCATGCGGAGCTTCGGCGAGACGTTCCAGAGCCGCATCGACGCATGGGTTGCCGACCTGATCAACCGGACCCCGCCGGACAAGGTCGATGCCAAGGCGGAGGATGCACTGAAAGTCCAGCGGATCATCGAGGCTGCGATACAGTCGTTTGAAGAGGAGCGGGTAGTCACATTGTGAGTCACCGCACGGGTACGGATGGGCAGTATCTAGCTGCGTTGCTCTGTGTCTCCGTGGTCCATGAGCCAGGAGCGAACAGGCTATGGCACTTCGTGTAGCCATCATCGGGATGGGCAATATCGGCAACACGCACGCCCGCGCGTATGCCGGTGATCCGCTGGCTGAGCTCGTCGGCGTCTGCGACATCCTCAAGGATCGGGCGGATGCAGCCGCCAAGCGCTTCGGCGTGCCAGCGTTCTACGACGCGCAGAAGATGCTCGATACGCTCAAGCCCGACGTCGTGAGCGTCACAACCGGCGGCTATGAGTATGGGTCGGATCATTACGAACCGACGATGCAGGCCCTGCGCGCAGGGTGCCATGTCCTGGGTGAGAAGCCCATCAGCAACGACACCGCTCAGGCCAGGGAGATGGTCCACACGGCGCGCGAGCTGAGGCGATGTTACGGGATCAATCTGAATCATCGCTTCACGGAGGCGGCGCGGATCGCCAGGCGATGGTTGGATGAGGGGCGGCTGGGGCATCTGCTGTTCATCAACATGAGCATGTGGATCATGAACCCAGCCGAAAGCTCGCCATACTTCCACATCAAGGCTCTGCACCCGCACACAGTCGATGTCATGCGTCATTTCTGCGGCGACATCGAAGCCGTGCAGTGCTTCGCCACAAAGGCGCCCGGGCGAAAGATCTGGAGCACGGCTCATTTCAGCATGAAGTTCAGGAACGGCGTGGTCGGCGGGCTGACCGGCTCCTACGACATCCAGCGCGGCCATCCGATGGAGCGATGCGAGGTTGCGGGGACGGACGGGCGGTTTGTGCTGGAGGACATGTGGCGGGAGGTCACGCTCTACCCGGCCGGGAATCTGGAGAAGACGGTCTATACGAATCCAGTCTTCGGCGGGCATCGTGATTTTGAAGATACGTTCCGAAACCGCATTCACCGGTTCCTGGAGCAGGTGTCAGCCGGCGATCCGCCGGAGCAGATCGACGGCTCGGGCGCCGATGGATTGCGGGCGCAGGAGGTCCTCGCAGCCGCGATCGAATCACTGGAAACCGGAACGGTCGTGAAAGTGAAATACGGCGAGTAGGCCACTTCGCTGGCAACTGGCAACTAACCACTGGCAACTCTCCATGAAACTAGGCGTCAACAGCGTTCTCTTCGGCGGCCACGACCTTGAAGCCGCGTTCAAGTACACCGCCATGGCCGGCTACGACGGCATCGAGCTGTCGGCCATCGACGGCATGAGCGAGCATCTGGTGCTTGACCGCTGGCGCGAGATCGCGCCGCGCGTGCGGGAGCTGAGCGCGCAGTACAACCTGCCGATCCTCGCGATGGAGCAGCCCAGCCATGATCCCGCGAAGATGGAAGCGGCCTTTCAGGCGGCAGCCGAGATGGGGATCCCGATCATCAACTGCGGCCCCGGCGGCAAAGCCGGCGATGAAAGCACGTTCGGCCCGATCGTCGAGTCGATCGGCAGGCTTGTGAAGCGTGCCGAGCATTACGGCGTGACGCTGTGCGTCAAAGCGCATGTCGGCCAATACGTCTACAACACACCGACGACGCTCAAGCTGCTGGGCGCGATCGATTCGCCGCACTTCGGCTTGGACATGGATCCAAGCCACATCTGGCGGGCAGGTGAGAATCCGGTCGAGGCGATCGGCGCGGTGATCAGCCGCGTGCGGCACGTCCATATCCGTGACTGTAAGGGCCGCCAGCAGGGCCCGGGCAAGCCTGAGGATCAGGCCAACGGCCGGGGCGACATCGACCTGCTCGGCTATATCCGCGTTCTGCATGAGAACGGCTACGACGGACCGGTGGACCTGGAGGTCATCGGCGCGAAGGACTATCCGATCGACCGCTGCATCGCCATCGCGGCTGAGGCGCGCGGGCATATGCAGGCGTGTCTGCAGGCATGCGGGGCTCGGTAACTGTCGGGATGCATCTCGCGGTGTGATCAGGGAGTTTGTGATATGGCGACGCGCATTGGCATCCTTGGATTTGCTCACGGCCACGTGAGCACCTACTGCCAGGAGTGGCGGCAGATGCCGGCGGACCGTGTGCAGGTCGTAGCGGGATGGGATCACGATTCCACGCGGGCGCAGCAGGCACGCGAGAAGTTCGACATCGCGGTCGAGCCGTCGGCTGAGGCCCTGGCGAAGCGTGGCGATGTCGATGCCGTCGTCATCGGGGCGGAGACGTTGTTCCACGCGGATCTGGTCGAAGTTGCAGCCGCCGCGGGTAAGGCGATCGTGCTGCAGAAGCCGGCAGCCCTGACGCTCGATCAGGCAGATCGAATCGTGGCAGCCGTGGAGCGCAGCGGTGTGCCGTTCACGATGGCCTGGCAGATGCGCGTCAATCCGCAGAACCTGCGGATGAAGGAACTGCTAGCCACCGGCGAGCTGGGGCGCGTGCTGATGGTTCGCCGGCGCCACGGCTTGAGCACGCACCGGTGGCCGGGGTTCGAGAACTCCTGGCACGTCAAGCCGGAACTAAACCGCGGGATGTGGGCGGATGACGCTGCCCATGCCATCGACTTTATCTACTGGCTGCTGGGCATGCCGCGATCTGTCACGGCTGAGATCGGCACGCTGCTCAGCCCGCGCATTCCCGACGATCACGGCGTTGCCGTCTTCCGATACGCCGATGGCACGATCGCGGAGGTCTGCAGCTCGTTCACGTGCGTCGCGGGAGAAAACACGACGGAGATCACCTGTGAGCGGGGCGTGATCATCCAGAACTACGGCGATGCCGTGAGCTGCAACGTCCCCCGTCCAGCCGGTGCGGTCGGGCTGAAGTGGTACACGCCCGATGCCGGGCAGTGGATCGACAGCGGCATTCCATCCCCGCCGAACCACAGCCATCGCATCGCAGCGCTCGCGCCGGAACTGCTCAAGTTCCTCCGTGGCGAGCGTCCGCCCATCGCCACAGCGCGCGAAGGGCGCGACGTGCTGGCGATGACGCTCGCCTGTTACCAGTCCAGCGAAGAAGGAAAACGCGTCCAACTGTAGTCGCGGCAATCCGCCATCAGGACACAAATCAAGACCGGTACATCCATGGCCAAGTCCAAGACATCCACCGCCGAGCCTAAGCCCAACATCCTGCTCATCGCGATCGACTCGCTGCTGGCCGATCACATGAGCTGCTACGGCTATCAGCGTCTCACGACGCCGCACATCGACAAGTTCGCCCAGAGCGGCACGCTTTTCGAGCGGACGTACTCGGCGCACATTCCGACGACGCCGGCGTACGCCTCAATGCTCACGGGGCGCGACTGCTTCGGCACGGAGGTTGTTGCGTTGCGCCATCAGGGCGGGCTGACGCCGAAAGTAAAGACCCTGGCCGAGCTATGCCGCTCGGCTGGGTACACCACGACCTGCGTCGGCTTTAAGTGGAACCCGGCCAGCCGCGGGTTCGACAATTATCTGGAGTTTGACGGGTGGGGAAGCTGGAACACCGGTCGCAGCCCCAAGGCGCAGAACCTCAATGAGGTCGCCCAGCCGGAGCTCGATCGCCTGGCGGCTGAGACCCGCCGCACGGGCAAGCCGTGGTTCATGATGCTGCGCCACATGGACCCGCACTCGCCATACCTGCCGCCCGTGCCGTTTGACCGGATGTTCTATCACGGCAACGAGTTCGATCCGAAGAACAAGAGCCTCGAGCCGGTCTACAACTTCAAGCCGTTTGCCGAATACTTCCGGACCTGGTTCCCACCCGGCTGCACCGACAAGGACTACATCATCGCCCAGTACGACGGCGCCATCGCCTACATGGATGCCTGCATCGCGCGGCTGTTCACGCAGCTCGAGGCGCTGGGCATCCTCGATGACACGATCGTCGTTATCAACTCCGACCATGGCGAGACGCTCTACGACCACGAGCATTGGTTCGACCACCACGGCCTGTACGACGTCACGCTGCATGTGCCGTTGATCATCCGCTATCCGAAGAAGGTCCCAGCCGGCAAGCGCATCGCTGGCTACAACCAGCACAAAGACCTCGTCCCGACGCTGATGGAGCTGGCGGGGCTTCGCACGCGCACGCCGTTCGACGGCCAGTCGCTGATGAAGCTCGTGCGCGGCGAGGCGACCAGCTTCGAAAGCGAGTTCTACATCACCGAGTGCACCTGGCAGCGCAAACATGGCTGGCGCACGCCGCAGTGGAAGCTGATCGTCGCCCTCGAGCCTGATTTCCACTTCCGGCCGAAGGTGGAGCTGTACAACCTGATCGAGGATCCGCATGAGGATCACAACGTCGCCGAGGCCCATCCCGATGTGGTGAAGGCGTTGCGGGCGCGGATGGAGGCCTGGATCGCCCGCCGCGAGAAGGAAACGGGTGTGACCAACCCGATGCTGCGGCAGGGGGATTGGCATGGCCACAAGGGCATTGGTCCGTTCAAGACCAGCCAGCAGGCGTACGACACGTTGCACATTGGCGATCCCCACCAGGCAGCGAGGCTGCAGGCGCGCAACAAGTACGCCGCGCGCGGCGAGCACACGCCCGGCGCCGAAACCGAGGATGCCTCACAGCTCATCACCGTCATTGGCCGCGGCCACGGCGGCACGCGCGCCATGAGCCACACGCTCAGCCAGAGCGGCATCTACATGGGCAACACGCTCAACACCTCCGGCGATCTGCTGCCGCCCCAGCCAATGTACGAAGCGTGCCGCATCATCTCCCGCCATGTCGTGCACAAGGGGGGCGTGAAATGGGATTTCTCGAAGCTGCACACCATGCCCATCGATCCGGAGTTTGAGCAGCTTGTGCGGCAGTACCTGTCGAACGTGCTCAACAGCCCGGCTGTGCGTAAGGGATGGAAGCTGCCGGAAACGACGCTGGCGCTGCCGTGGATCGTACGGATGTTCCCCGACGCGTACTACATCCACTGGGTGCGCGATCCGCGCGACTCGATTCTGGCGGAGCATCTGACCGATGACCTGGCCAGGTTCGGCGTGCCGTACGAGAAGACCGATGACGAGCGGCTGCGCCGCGCGATCAGTTGGAAATACCAGGCGGAGCTGGTGCGCGCCACGCCCAAGCCCAAGCACTGGCTGACCGTGCGTTTCGAGGACTTCGTGCTGAAGCAGGACCAGACGCTGCAGAAGATCGGCGAGTTCCTCGGGACGAAGCTGGTGAAGATCGCCGTCCGCCCGGAGGCGATCGGACGATGGAAGCAGGACCGCGGCCGGCACGACTTTGATTTTCTGATCGACGACCTCAGGGAATTCGGCTACGAGTTGCCGAATCGCACGTCGCGCCGGCGTGTGACGGTCGGCGCGCGATAGGAACCACAGATGAACACGGATGAACACAGACAGGAAAGAGCCGTTTGGGACGAGAATGACAAGATCCCAACTCACTTCGTCTGTCCGTCTCTTCGTCTCTCCCTGTGTTCTGTCTCAACCAAGGAGCCCATCCATGATCCGCAAAGCCTTTGTCATGTCCGTATATGAGGGGCAGGAGCAGGAGTACGAGCGTCGGCATCGGCCGATTTGGCGGGAGCTGGAGGAGGTGCTCCGAGCCCACGGCGCCCGCAATTACTCCATTTTCCTGCATCCACAGACGCGCCAACTCTTCGGGTACGTCGAGATCGAGGACGAGGCACGCTGGCAGGCGGTGGCGCAGACCGAGATCTGCCGCAAGTGGTGGGCCTACATGAAGGAGATCATGCCTTCCAACCCCGACAACAGCCCCGTCAGCCTCGAGCTGCGAGAGGTGTTCCATATGGACTGATGGCTGGGTACTGCCTGGCGCGCGTATGTCAGACAGATTATCTGGTGTGGGATAGCAGTCCCCTTTGGTGGATCGCCAGGATTGAGCCGGCAGCGGCATTGGCGATTTCCGGATCCTCGCTTTTCAGGTAAGCACTCAGCAACGCTAGCTCTTCGAATGTCCCGACTTCACCGAGCGCGTGGAGATGGAAGCGGATGGCCTTCTCGTCTGCATCAGGGGCCAGGATACGCAGGTGGTCCCGAAGTTCAGCGGCGGTGACCGCTCGATGGCGTGCAAGGGCAAGAAGGGCGAAAGCAGACGTGAGCGGGTCGCCGGCTGCGGCCATTTCGCGGAGGGCAGCGTCGCGATCGGGCGGTAGATCCGGAAGAAACCCGGCTGCGTATGAGGCCGTGAGACGGTTGGCGCTTTGTGGCTGGGCGATCAGATCGGTGATGGCTGCCTGGGCATTGGCGTCGCCGTTCTCCGCCAGCAGCCAGAGGATGTAGCCGGTGGCAAAGGACTCGCGATCAGAGGCCAGGGTGCGCAGCGTGGCCATCTGGGCATCGTCGAGACGCAGTTTGAACTTTGCGGCTGCTTCGATCGCATGGACATGGCCGGGTGCAGCGGGATCGAGCGCGATGCGAAGGATCTCGCCTGCCCATCGCGTCTGTCCGGCCGCGAGTCGCACGCGGTACTGGCCGACGCGAACGGCAGGGTCGGACGAATCGATCGGGAAATCCGGCTGAGGCTCGCTCAGCAGCTCAGCGGCACGGATCTGGCGATAGCCACTTTCGGTGCGAATCTCGTGTTGCAGGCGCTGTCGCGCCGCCTGGACCAGATCGGCATGCTGACCGTGCTGGGGGTGATGGTTGGCGCACGCAGCCGACAGGAGCGGCAGCGATATCGCAATCGCGATACAAACGATACGCGGAAGCACACCGCGACGCATTACGTAAGTAGTCTGATTCCAGTCGTCCATCATCACATCACACGGCTGTGGCGTACAACGGCGGCATAGAACGCCGCGCTGGCTTTGGGGGTGAGCGTCTGCCGCTCGTAGTCGGTGTAGAACACGCCAAACCGCTGGGAATACCCCTCAGCCCATTCGAAGTTGTCCATCAGCGACCAGACGAAATATCCGCCGATCGGGATGCCGTCCGCGATGGCGCGTGCCACCTGTGCGAGCGTTTGCCGGAGATAGGCGATGCGATCGACGTCGTTGATCAGATCCTCGCGGGACCGCCGATCAGACGAGGCATAGCCGTTCTCTGTGATCATCAGTGGTCCGGAGAAGTAACGCTCGTGGACGAAGCGCGGCGTCCAATAGAGCGCGGTGGGGCACCACGCCAGCCAGGACAGGCCCTCGGCTGTCGGATAACCTGCCGGCATCGTCAGCACGCCTGTGGGCGCGACGTATTGGCCGGAGTAGATGTTCAAGCCGAGGAAATCCAGCGGCTGGGCGATGGTCTGCAGATCGCCGGGTTTATTGGCGGGGAACGCAGGCGTGCCGTCGGGGTAGCTGCCTTTGAACAGCGCACCCAGGAGATAGCCGTTGACGGCATCAAACTCGGCGGCTGCCGCGGCAATGTGGGCGTCATCCTCGATCATCGGCAGGCGGCTGGTCGGATCATGCGCCAGGCCGACGCACGCATCCGGCGCCGTCGATCGCAGTGCCTGCACGCCCAGCCCATGCGCCAGCAGCACATGGTGATAGATCGTCCTCAGCTCGTCCGGCGAGCATCGCTTGCCCGGCGCGAAGGTGCCGTCGCGATAGCCTTTCCCGACGAAGGTCGGAATCTCGTTGAACGTCATGAAATGCCGAACCTTGCCGGCCAGACGTTTGCCGACGGCGGCTGCGTAGTCGGCGAAGGCTTCGGCCGTCTGGCGACTCAGCCAGCCGCCCTTGTCTTCCAGCGATTGCGGCAGATCCCAGTGAAAGAGCGTGATATACGGCTCAATGCCCGCACACAGCAGGTCATCGACGAATCGCTCGTAGTGGTCCAGCCCGCGCTCATTGATCGGGCCGGCGCCCTCAGGAACGACGCGCGGCCAGGCGATCGAGAACCGGTACGCTGACAGGCCCAGTTGCCTGATTGCATCGATGTCGCGCAGCGTGCGGTGATAGCTGTCGCACGCGCGTGACGGCGTCGAGCCGTCGAGGATCGCACCGGGCTGTCGCGCAAAGCAATCCCAGATCGACTCGCCGCGTCCGTCTACATCGACCGCGCCTTCAATCTGAGCGGCTGCTGTCGCGGCGCCCCAGACAAACGCTTCGGGAAACTGCATGTGCATGCGCGTCTCCAGAAAAAAAGGGTTACCACGCTGACGTGGCAACCCTGTTTCGTGCTTCCGTCGTTACGGCCGATACACCGCCGCTTCGATGTAGCAATCCGGATTGTCACGTGTGTTGTGATAGTAGACGGTCATCACCTGACCATCTTCCAGCTCCATGCTGACCGGATAGCCCAGGTCGCCGCTGACACCATTGTTCTGGATGACCAGCTCATTGTTAATGTCCCAGGTCTTGCCACCATCGTGACTGATGCAGGCACGGATGCCGCGGGGCTGGTAGCGATATCCGTAGGTCACCAGCAGGCGGCCATCCTTCAGGGGAAGCAGATGATGCGGGAAGCCGCGCACGGGCGTCTTCACCGGCTCGGTCCAGGTCTTGCCGTCATCTTCGGAGAAGCTGATGCGCATGTAGCCGTCGGACGGGACGCGAATGGCTGTCACCATCGTGCCATCCGCCAGCACGGCGGTGTACGGCTCCTCATAGACGATACGCACAGCCGGATTGCCGCCGTCGGATTCGCCGATCAGGCTGAGCTTCTCCCACGTCTTGCCGTCGAGCGTTCCACGGTACATGTAGACTTGGCGCTTGCCGTTCTCGTTAGCGAGCGTCGGCTGATAGAACCACTCGCCCTTGATGGCCGGCCCGTGCGGGCTGAAGGCCGGGATGCGGATGGGGGCGCTGAACGTGGCGCCGCCGTCCTCGGAGAACAGATAGCGCGAGCCGCCGAAGTTCTCGGGACCCTGGGAACGGATGTATGCGGTCTCACTGGCATATTGAGCTGCCAGGGTGTCGGTCGACATCCAACTGTTCCATCCGCCGTGCGTTACGAGCACGCGACCGTCAGGAAGCGTCTGGATCGACGGATCGCGCTCATCGCTTGGTGAATCCGAGATGCTGACAGGGGCCGACCATGTCTGGCCGCCGTCGGCTGAGTAGGTGATGCAGATGCGGCCGTATGGATCGACGTGCGCTTCACCTTCGCGGAAGACGACCGCCAGCTTTCCATCCGGCAGGCGGGCGACGCCTGGGAACGCCAGGTGGCGGCCCTTCAGCGCCGCGACAGTGAAGTGCCGGACCTCGATGTTGATGTCCTGAGCCGGTGGGGTGATCGTCGCCTGGCCGGGCTCTTCGGTGTAGGGCGTTGTGATGCGGATGTTCCGCATCTTGCCGTTGTAGCCGCGGTTGGAATTGGCCAGCTTGGCTGCGCCGAGGGTGATGGTCTGGTTGGTCGGGTTGAACGTGAACGGCACGCGTTCGGCTCGGGCGATGTCGTCATCGAGCTTGAGCGCGGCGATCTGCGTCGAAGGGACATAGGTGAACGTGAGTTTGCGCCATACGCCGGGGCGGTGCTCCACAGGTGCGATGACCTGCGTGTAGCCTTCGCCGTTGGGGTTATGCAGAAGCGCCTTAAGGCCCTTGTCGCCCCGGTTGTCGCCAGGCTCATAGACGAAATGCAGCGAGAGGGGACCCGTCTCGATCAGGCGGGGGAAGGGGTTGGTCTGGACGATCTCGTCCTGAAACTCCAGCTCGATCTTCACGCCTTGGGAGAAATCGAACTGGCGGCCCTTGATCTGGGCAGCCGTTGCCTTGTCGGTTTCGGCTTTGAACTGCAGCACCAGATCCGGCCCGTCATAGACGACGGCAGGCGGCAGGGGGCCGTTCTCTAGCTGTTCCGGCGTGACCAGATAGGTCTCGGCGCGAAGTATGCCGGGAAGCAGCAGCAGAGCCAGAAGTGCGTACAGGTCCTTCATCATAATCCTCCGCATGAGGGGCGCGAAAAATGTCGACACATTGAGATGAATCATGGTCGCCTGCGGCCGATGACCAACCGGTCCGCAACGGGCGCAGCGATGCGCATCAGCGATCAGCGCGGCCGTTGGCGACGGGATACCCGGCGGCGCTCTTGGCGCGATTTGTGTCCCGCGTCGTGCCAGCGTCCGCTGCGATCAGGCGGAACTCCGCGGCGATCCGCGTGAAGTCCTCTCGCAGCGAGGCGACATCGGCTGCGACATTCACAAACTGGTAGCCGAGTTTCAGGATGCCCGGCAGCGTCGTGTTTGTTCCGGTGGTTCCTGCGAACTTGCCATACCGATGCGCCACTTCGACCACGCGGCGGCGAGCGTCGCACACCAGCGGATGATCCAGTTCGCCCGGCACACCGAGGGCATGCGAATAGTCACCCGGGCCGAAGAAGAGCATGTCGATTCCCTCCAGTGCCGCGATGGAGTCCAGGTGATCCATGGCTTCGGGATCCTCGATCTGGACAATGACCATGCGCTGGTGATTGGCAAAGCGGATGTACTCGTCGCAGGGGTGGGCGCCGTAGGCGTTGTCGGCATTGCCGCCGTCGAGCGGACGGCGGCCGATCGGATGGAAGCGCGTGTGGCGGACGATCTGTTTGGCGTCATCCAGATCCAGCACATGCGGAACCATGATGCCGGTGGCGTCGGCTTCCAGGGCCTGCACCAGATCGCTGTACGCGCCGCGTTTGACCCGGACGATGACGTCGGTGCCGTAGACCTTGCAAGCGCGCACCTGGTTTTCGATGTCGCGGATGGAGTTGGGCACATGCTCCATGTCCAACCAGACACAATCGAACCCGCTGAAGGCAGCGATCTCAGCGGCGCGGGGGTCTGCCAGGTTCAGCTTGCAGCAACTGACGATCTGACCGGCGCGAAGTTTCGTAAGTACGGTACTTGGCTTTTTCATAGAAGTCGGAGAAAGTATAAACTGCATCCAATCATGAATCCATTATTTAATCCGCCTGGATACTTTTTGGGTACGATTCGAGAGGCGAGAGGACGTCGGATCGCGTGGCTTGGCGGCCTCGGGAGGCTTGGTATGCCATGGCGGGGGCCCTTGTTGGGACAACGCTTATGTCACTTGCGCCGTTAGAGTTTCGTCCGTTTCCGCTCGCTGCCATTTCACCGAAAGGATGGCTTGAACGGCAGTTGCGCATTCAGGCGGACGGCCTGAGCGGGCATCTGGATGAGTTTTGGCCGGATATCCGAGACAGTGCGTGGATCGGCGGTCAAGCGGAGGGGTGGGAGCGCATGCCGTATTGGCTGGACGGCGTGATCCCGTTGGCCTGGCTGCTGAGGGATCGGCCCCTTCAGCAGCGGATCGACGGCTATCTCGATTACATCCTGCTGCATCAGCATGAAGACGGCTGGCTTGGGCCGCGCATTGAGCAGAAGCGGGAAGCGGCGGACGTCTGGTCGCAGGCGCTGGCGCTGAAGATGCTCGTGACGTATCACGACGCGACAGGCGATGATCGTGTGCCGGGAGCGGTCGAGCGGGCGTTGCGGATGCTGGACCGGCATATAGACGGTAAAAGCTTGTCACAATGGGGGTTGTATCGCTGGTTTGAGTTCCTGGTTGCAATCTGGTGGCTGTACGAACGGACCGAACAGCCGTGGTTGCTAGATCTGGCCGTAAAGCTGCAGGCCCAGGGATTCGACTGGCGGTCGTTCTTCGCCCGCTGGCCGATGAAGGATCCCACCCCGCGGGGCCGGTGGAACCTTGCGGGGCATGTGGTGAACAACGCCATGGCGATCAAGTCCGGCCCGCTTTGGTGGCGGCTGACTGGAGATGACGCCGATCGTCGTGCCGCCGCGATGATGATCAACCTGCTCGACCGCCATCACGGCATGGCGACGGGGGTGTTCACGGGCGACGAGTGTTTAGCCGGGCTCGACCCCACGCAGGGGACGGAGCTGTGCGCCGTCGTCGAGTATATGTACTCGCTGGAGTGCTTGCTAAGCATCCTCGGCGAAGCCGTCCTTGCCGATCGGCTGGAGATGATCGCGTACAACGCGCTTCCGGCGGCCTGCTCGCCGGACATGTGGTCGCATCAGTACGATCAGCAGGTCAACCAGATCGAATGCAGTATCTGCCAGCACCGGCCGTGGACCACGAATGGTCCGGATTCCAACATCTTCGGCCTCGAGCCGCACTTCGGCTGCTGCACCGCCAACTTCAGCCAAGGCTGGCCCAAGTTCGCTGCCAGCCTGTGGATGCGCGAGGGGGCGGATACGATCGTCGCGATGGCCTACGCGCCATCAAGGCTGGATACCGGAGTCAGCGGATTCCCTGTAACCATTGATTTGCAAACGGGTTATCCGTTCGCCGATCGCTTGGAGTTCGTAGTGACGACGGCCGAGACGGTGCGGTTCAAGCTGCGGCTGCGTATCCCTCACTGGTGTGAAACTCCTACCTTGGAAGTCGCCGATCGCCCCGAGCCGTGCCATGTCTCCGGCGGTTTTGTCACGATCGACCGCTCATGGGCGGGGACCACCCGTGTGGTGCTCACACTGCCAATGACTGTCCGTGCGATTCCCCGGCCGCGGGGGGCGATTGCCCTTGCGCGCGGGCCGCTGGTTCTTGCACTGCCCATCGGCGAGCGCTGGCAGCAGGTGAACCGGGATCTACCGCATCGCGAACCGCCCCATGCCGATTGGGAAATCCATCCGACGACGCCTTGGAACTACGCGCTAATCCGCGATGGCGAGTCGGCTGGACCTGAGGCGACGGTCGTGACAAAACCGTTGTCAGCGGAGGGGGTGTTCAGCCCGGATCGGGCGCCAGTGACGGTCTCCGTGCCGGCCTGCCGCGTGGCAGCGTGGCAGGCAGTCAATGGCTCAGCCGGACCGGTTCCGGCGAGTCCAGTGGATGTGACCAGCCCTCCGGAGTTGGTCCGGTTGATCCCATACGGTTGCACTAATCTTCGCATCGCCGAATTCCCCTGGTGCCGCAGCAGCGGCAGGGGGATCGGGTCATGACCTGCCATCACTGCCCGAAACGTCACCAGAACCTCACCCGTGAGGTGCCCTCAAGTCCCGCCACCTCGATTTTTTGTTGACAGCAACCCCAGGTGATCTATACTTGAATCCAATATTGCATTCATTTCTCATCGCGATAGAGGCGAGTCTGATGCATGACACACTGCAAACCTCCGAGCAGGTCTACCAGTCACTGCGAAACGACATCGCCGCGGGGCGGCTAGCGCCGGGCGAACGCCTTGAGGCCGAGCGGCTGGCGCGATTGCTGGGCGTCTCGCGTACGCCTGTGCGTGAATCGCTTCGCCTGCTCCAGCGCGAAGGGCTTGTCGAGATTATCCCCAATCATGGTGCCCGCGTGCGCAAATTCACGCTCGAGGAGATCCGAGAGACCTACGAGGTGCGTGAAGTGCTCGAGGGCTTGGCAGTTCGACGCCTGGTCGAATCAGGTCCGACGTCCGAGGTCATCGCCCGTCTGCGAAAGGCCAACGACCAGCGGCGCAACGCGCGGACCGTGGGCGAGCTGGAACTGGCTGACCTGGCGTTTCACCGCGCAATCCTCCAGGCCAGTGGCAGCCGCCTGATCTCCGACATCCTCGAGTCGCGGTTTGTGCTCCTGAGCTCGTTCCGTCTCTCGCGCGAGATCATCCTCCAGCGGCAGTTCGACCACGATGAAGAGGTCAACGACGAGCACGACACCATCACGCAGGCCATCGAAGCTGGCGATGCCGCACTTGCCGAGCGGCTCATGCGCGAGCACATCCGCAACGGCATGTCGCAGCTCGAGAAGACGATGAATGCCGACAAGACTTCATCGTTTGTGCACGCGCGTCGCGGCTTTACGCTGGTCGAGTTGCTGGTCGTCATCGGGATAATCGCAGTGCTGCTTGCGATTTTGCTTCCATCCCTCAGCAAGGCGCGCGAGTCGGCGTTCCGCGTCCAGTGTGCCTCAAACATGCGGACGATCGGGCAGTTGCTGTACCTCTACGCACATGACAACGGCGGCACGCTGCCGCCGAGTATGCTGCAGCAGCGGCCGGACGGCTCGCTGAAGTATCGCACGTTCGGCACGGGGAACACGGGATTTCTCGGGCCGGCGCTGTATCCCAAGTATGTCGAAGACGGGCGCATCTTTTATTGCCCATCGGCTGCCGGTTCGCTGACCTATGACGGCGACATGGGCTGGGAATCGCCATCAGGGCGGCAGCGGTTGTTGGCGTTCACGAATCCCACTGACCTGGGGCTGTATTCGAGCTACTACTACAACGCCGCCGCAAAGAAGCGATCGACCGACCTGGGCGAGGGCGTGCTGAAAATCTCCGCAAGCGGCCAGGAGCCGATCATGGCGGAGTTCATCGCCAATGTGGACAAGAGCATTGGCGGTATCCCTCCCAATCACAAGATCTTCGAATGCAACATGATGTTCCTGGACGGACACGTGGAATGGTACCGCGACAAGAAGCTGAGCTTGGGCCCGCCGCCATTCCCGAGTTATCCGAGCTGGGAAGGCATCTGGCTTCCAGACACGAAATAGACCGGCAGACGGATGGTCGCATGTCCGTTTTTACCTTCCAACTACCCTTCAGGAGGATGACATGAGAGGAATGCGTAGCGGTTTGATGGCGATGACTGTGCTCGTCGGGCTGACTGCCGGCGCAGCGCAAGCAGCCTGGGTTGACGCCACTGTGTATGACTTTGAGGGCCAGGGCGCGCAGACCCTTGCGAACAAGGGGACGGTCGGCGGTTCGCTGTCGCCGCTGGGCACGCCGGAGCTGGTCTCTTCGCCGCAGGGGCAGGCGTATCGCCTCGAAGCCACGAAAACCGGCCAGGACCCCAATTTCACCTATACTTCGGAGGGTCTGGTTGCCGACGCTTTCGCCAATCCCGACTACAAGAACGGCTTCCGCGTTGAAGTGAGCTTCCGGGCGCCTCAAGCCCAGATCAACGATCACGCTCGCCTGGTGGATCACGGCGACTGGTATCTCAGCATGCTGCCCAGCGGCCAGATTCGCTTCGGCGGGACGTTCGGGGGCGGCACCGACACGGCGCGGAACGTTGGCACCGACCTGCACGATGGCCAGTGGCACACGGTCGTGATGGTGTACGACCCCACCGTGGGCGGGGAGTACGGCCGGGTGACCGCAACCGTCGACGGCTCGGCGTCGATCTCGTTCGACCTGCCCCATACCTCGGCGCCCGACTTCTCCGCGCCCAAGACGCTTCGCATCGGTACGCTGCACAGCACGACTACCAGCAACCGTGCGTTCCGGGGCGACATCGATTACGTGAAGATCCAGGTCGTTCCTGAGCCGGGCGCTGTCGGCCTGCTCGGACTCGCGGGCGGTTCGCTGCTGCTCAGCCGGCGCAGTCGGTGACGTTGCCTGCAGACCCCGGGGCTGCCTGCAATGCGTGCATCTGGAGGGGGCGGCCGTTGGCTATCACGACCATCGCGGTGGCCAACGGCTGCTACCCGCGCTTTGTCTGACGGGCGCCAAGATCCTCGAGCCTTCCTCGGTCGGCAGTATCCAAAGATCCGCGGTTCGTGTGAACCCGTCAACAAGGAGCGATCGTGCCCACATCAGCCGGGTTGAGTGTCGTAGACTACGTGGTGATCGCGATCTATATGCTTGCGATGATCGCGATGGGGTACGTCATCGGCCAGAAGCAGAAGAACACAGAGGACTACTTCCTGGCCGGCCGGAAGATGACCTGGTGGCCGATCGCGCTGAGCCTGTTTGCATCATTGTTCAGCGCCATCAGTTATGTCGCGATGCCCGGCGAGGCGTTCAACTATGGGATGAACATGGCGCTGTCGGCGCCGCTGGCGCTCTTGCCCATCCCGATCATGGTTCTGGTGTTTCTGCGGCTGTTCTACAACCTGAAGCTTTGGACGGCCTACCAGTACCTGGAGATGCGCTTCGACGTGAATGTGCGGCTGCTGGGGGGAGCGAGTTTCCTCCTGCTGCGCGGGTTTTACCTGGGTGTGGTGCTCTATGCGACGGCGCTGGTTCTCCAGCCGGCGATGGGGTGGTCCGTGACCACTTCGATTCTGGTCGTTGGTCTCAGCTCGACGATCTACACCGCGATGGGCGGCATGGCTGCGGTCATCTGGACCGACGTGGTGCAGACGATCATCCTGATCGGAGGCGTGTTCCTGGTCATTGGTATGGTCGCGATGGAAGTGACCGGGGGCGTGGCCGGGATATGGTCGCAGGCGGCGGCATTGGGGCATGGGTTCGACCTGTCGGCTGAAAGCGGCATCTGGAGCTGGAATCTCAACCAGCGGATCGTCGTCTGGGTGTGGCTCATCAGCCTGGTGCCAATGTGCATCAGTCCCGCGACGGACCAGGTGAATCTCCAGCGATGCCTGTCCAGCCGGTCGCTCAAGACCGCCGGAGGCGCCGTTTTCGCATCGGGCCTGCTGTCTGTGGTTAACACCTTTCTCTTCTACTTCGCGGGCCTGGCGGTCCTGGTCTACTTCCGCAATTTGCGGCCTGATGCGCTGCCGCCGGGGATGAAGGGAGACCTGGCCTTCACGCACTTCATCAGCCATCACCTGCCGATCGGCGTACGCGGCCTGCTCATGGCTGCGATTCTCGCGGCCGTGATGAGCACGGTGACGGCCGTGATCAACAGCCTGGCTGCTGTCACCATCAAGGACTTCTACGAGCGGATCATTCGACCCGGCCGGGACGATGCGCATTACATGCGCGCGTCATACTGGATGACGTGGGTCTGGGGGTTGGGAAGCATCGGGCTGAGCCTGATGATCGTCTACCTGTATGCCAGCCGCGACATCCCGCTGCTGGAGGTCAGCACGGTGACGCTCGGCTTCTTCGGGAATCTCGTGTTGGGCGTCTTCATGTTGGGGTTGCTGACATACCGGGGCACGTCGTTCGGCGCATTTGCCGGTGTCTTCCTGGGCGGTGGCTTCAGCGCGTGGCTGACGTGGGTGCATTACCTTCAGCCGGCGCCTGAGGAACGCCTCAGCTTCCTCTGGCTGGGGTTGATCGGCTTGGGTAGCGTCTTTGTATCGGGATACGTGTTCAGTTGGCTAGGGTCCCGCCCCGACATGACGCGCATCTGGAATTACGTGGTGTGGAGCCAATGGCGCCGCATCCCAACTGCACGGTCGCAGACCATCGGTTCGAAGGCCCATCCCACTGAAGAACTTGCGCTAGCGGCAACGGGGGAGTCATTTCAGGAGACGGCTAGCCATCAGACTCCACCTGTCGCCTGAGGCTACGCCTGCGGCGACGCTGATTCGACGATTTGCGCGTATCCCCCGGATGGCGATCGGTCCCGATCCGCCAGATTGACAGATTCTTGGCTGCAGGGGGCACCGGTGACGCAATTTCAATATGAGTTGCCGTAAGTCGATGATAGTCAACGGGTACCTGCCACGTATATTGAGGGCTGAGTGACACCTTGTTGCCCTCTGCAAAGGGCTGAAGCATACGCGGCAGGAAATCGATGATGAGGCCAGAACAGGCGCAGGAACAGCACTGGGATGTCATCGTTGTTGGTGGTACGCCGGGCGGGATCATGGCAGCCATCGCGGCTGCGCGATCGGGCGCGACGGCGCTGCTGCTTGAGCGCACGGAGCATATTGGCGGTTTGCCCGCCAACGGGCTTGGGGTGACCGACATTGCGACGCTCGGCGCCACGCGCGGGCTCTTCGGCGAGTTCATCGACCGGGTCTATCGCCACTATGTCTCGACATACGGCGCCGATTCGCAGCAGGTACACGACTGTGCGAGGGGCTATCACTTCGAGCCGTCTGTCGCCGAACGCATCTTCGAGCAGATGATCGGCGAACATGCCGAGGCCATCACCGTCCTCAGAATGCGCCAGTTCGATTCCCTGCCGCAGCGGGTGGTGCGGGAGGGTGGCCGCGTGCTGGCGATCCAGGTGCTGGACCGGCGAACCGGCAGCCTGGAGACCTACCGCGGCAAGGCGTTCATCGATGCGACGTACGAAGGCGATCTTGCCGCCGCGGCAGGAGCCGAGTTCCGCACACGCCGCGAAGGTGCGCACGAGTACAACGAGCCACTGGCAGGGCGCGTCTTCAAGCGATGGGGCGGCGGCGTCGAGCCTGGATCGACCGGCGAAGGCGATGACACGATTCAGGCCTACAACTACCGCCTTTGCCTCACCGACAATCCCGACAATCAGGTTCCGATCCAGCGGCCCGCTACGTATCGGCGAGAGGAATACGTCTCGCTGATCGATGACATCAAGCTGAATCGGATGGCGGGCGTGGCCAATGGTGAGCTGTACCTGGATGGGATGGGGCGCATCGTCAACATCATCCGTGTCCCCAACGGCAAGACCGACAGCAACAACCAGCACCTGGCGCTGATCTCGACCGATCTGCCCGAGGAGAACTACCCGTGGCCGACGGCGGACTGGGCATGGCGGGATCGCTTTGCCCAGCGGCTGCGCGACTACACGCTCGGGCTGCTGTGGTTTGCGCAGAACGACGAGGAGCTGCCCGCGGAGTTTCGCGCCCAATGCCGGCGATGGGGCTTTGCCAGGGATGAATACACCGACAATGGCTGCTTCCCGCGGCAGGTTTACGTGCGCGAAGGTCGCCGTATTGAAGGCGAGCATCTGTTCGTCGCGGCTGATGCGCTGCCCGTCTCGCCCGGGGCGCGGCCGCCGATCTACGCGACCAGCGTTACCGCCAGCCACTATGCCCTCGATTCGCACGCCGTGCGCAAACGCGAACCGGGCAAGACGTGCCTGGACGGATTCCTCAGCCATCCGACCGTGCCCTACACCGTGCCGGTCGGCGTGATGATCCCGCGCGGGCTGGACAACGTGCTGACGCCGGTGCCCGTGTCGGGAACGCATATCGGCTTCAGCACACTGCGCATGGAACCTTGCTGGATGGCCTTGGGACAGGCAGCCGGCGTCGCCGCGGCGATGGCTGTGCGATCCAACCAGCCGATGCGCTCGCTGGACGTCGCGATCCTCCAGCGGCGGCTCCTGGAGCAGGGAGCTGTTTTGATCTACTACCGCGACATCGAGCCCACCCATCCAGCCTTCAAGGCGGTGCAGTTCTATGGCGTCCGTGGCGCGATCCCGGACTGGTACGCACGAGCGGACGATCCGGTCACAGCCGAGGACGTGGAGCGGTGGACCGCCATCGCCGGCCAGGGCCTCGACGAGGTCCGCATCGGTATCGACACCCGCGGCCAGGTGCTTCAGCGGCTATATGAGCGGTCAGGACCGACGTTGCGCTGAGGCCATCTCCGCCCATCCGGCTGACATTGGGTACGAAGTGACGTCCCAATCTGCGCCTTTATCCATCGGTAACGCAGTTGCAGACGACGAAAAGGCTGCACGGACGCATCCACCCGACGGCCCGCCAGGGAGGGCAAGTGAGCATGGGATGGGACAGCTCACACGCTGCGGCGCCTCCAGCCAATGCCCCGCGAGGCCGAGCGGCCTTCTCCCATCCCCAGGCATCCAGAAATGCGCTGGTCGCTTGGCGCAGGTGCAAGTTGCTAACCGGCAAACGGTTACGCCTTCACAATATGATCCCGCCGACCGGTGATCTTGCCGAGGGCATTGCGCGTGTCCACGATCAGCCGAGCGTGATCGGCGATCATCTGCCAATCGTAGGCTGAGTGGTTCGTGGCGATCAGCACGCAGTCGTACGAGCGCAGCGTATCGGGCGTAAGCGGCACGCTCGTCTTGCCGATGTCGCCCCAGCGGCGCATGTAGTGCGTCCTGGGGACGTGCGGGTCGTTGTAATCGACATGGGCGCCCAGCTCCTCGAGCTTTTCGATCAGCTCGAACGACGGGCTCTCGCGCACGTCGTCGATGTCGGGCTTGTACGCCAGGCCAAGCACGAGCACTTTCGAGCCCTTCGCGGCTTTGCCATGCGCATTGAGGGCGCGCACGGTCTTGTCGATGACGAACTGCGGCATATGGTGGTTGACTTCGCCGGCGAGCTCGATGAAGCGCGTCGGCTGGCCGACTTCGCGGGCCTTCCACGTGAGGTAGAAGGGGTCGATCGGAATGCAGTGCCCGCCCAGGCCCGGGCCGGGATAGAACGCCTGGAAGCCGAAGGGCTTTGTCTTGGCGGCTTCGATGACCTCCCAGACGTCGATGCCCATGGCGTCGAGGATGACCTTCATCTCGTTGACCAGGGCGATGTTGACGGCGCGATAGATGTTTTCCAGCAACTTGGCGGCTTCGGCGACTTCAGCTGAGCTGACGCGGATGATCTTGGCGATCGCCTTCTCGTAAAGCGAGGCAGCCAGCTCACCGCTGACCGGATCGATGCCGCCGACCAGCTTGGGGATGGTCTGTGTGTTGTGATCCTTGCGGCCGGGGTCTTCGCGCTCCGGCGAGAAGGCCAGGAAGAAGTCCTGCCCGCACTTGAGCCCCCTGGCTTCGAAGCGGGGGAGCATGATCTCGCGCGTGGTACGGGGGTAGGTGCTGCTCTCCAGGACGATCAGCTGCCCCTTGCGCAGGGTGGCCGCGATGTCGTCAGAGGCCTTTTCGATGAACGAGACATCCGGCTCCAGATGCCGGCCGAGGGGCGTCGGCACGCAGACGATGACGGCATCAGCTTCGCCGAGGCGGCCCATGTCGGTCGTGGCGTCGAACCGCCCAGCCGCCACCATGTTCTTCACCAGATCCTGCCCCAGATGCTTGAGGTAGTTTTCCCCTCGAAGCAGCATCTCGATCTTTCGCGGATCAACGTCAAACCCGATGACCGGATACCCAGCCTTATGGAATGCCGCCACAAGCGGCAACCCCACATACCCCAGACCGATCACGCCAATCACAGCCGACCGATCCTCAATCCGCGCGCGCAAAGCTGATCTTGACTCTGGATCCATGGTCGGGAAGTGTACCCGAAGTTATGGATGTCAGGTAGGAGGGCGATGATGGGGCGGGAAAGCGAGGAAGCTCTGCACGTTGATCAGATGCGTTTCTCGACGTCGTCGAGGGGCTGTGCGCAGAAGGGGGCGAAAGATGCGTCTCACGCCTTGCCCGCTCCACCCGCGGCGCCCAAGAGGCGGATCATCAGCTCATCCCGGCCGCTGACCTTGTAGTGCTGGTACAGCCGCTTGATGTGTTCGCGGAC